>SMWF01000071.1 GCA_004357385.1 Gammaproteobacteria bacterium
CGGTGATCAGCATTTCGTCACGCGGCTGCTTATCCTCGTCGAGGATCACCATCACCTTCGGGCGCAGGCGTCGGGTAGTGTCCTGACCGATGACGATGCCCACTTCCCCGGTGTTCAGTTCCACCACCGTCCCCACGGGAAACACGCCGATGGCCTTGATGAAGTAGTCGACCAGTTCCTTCTGGAAGAGCACGCCGGCTTGTTTCTGAAGTTCCATGACGGCGTTGAAGGATGATCGGGCGGTGGCGTAGGGGCGGTCCGTGATCATCGCGTCATAGCTGTCGATGATGCCCGCGATTCGGCCGAACACCGGGATCGAGTTCCCGCACAGCCCCAGCGGATAGCCGGACCCATCGTGGCGTTCGTGATGGGTTTCGATCATCGCGAGGATGGTCGGATGCGGCGACCCGGACTCCTTCACCAGACGCACGCCTTCTTCGGGATGACGCTTGATCAGGTCCCATTGCTCTTCGGTAGGTGCTTCGGGCTGAACGAGAAGATCCCTGGCCAATTGGGTTTTGCCGATATCAACCGTCGCGCAGCCGACGGCGAGTAAATCGATGTCGTCGGGGGAGAAGCCCAGTTCGCGACCGAACACGGATGCCCATACGGCGCTGGAGATCGCGTGAGAATAGGTGTAGTCGTCGATGCGCTTCATGCGCAACAGTGCGGCGAGTGCATCCTTGTTGCGCATGACACTGCGGACGATCGGTTTGACGGCGCTTTCGATATCAGCGATGTCCACGCCGCCGCTGCTCTGCAATTTGTGGACCACGCCTTCCAGAACGTGGATTGCCTCCTCCAGCGACGTCTGCGCAGGCTGGATTTCATCGGACAGCTCGACACGGTCCCGGTAGGTCCGTGGTTGACTTGGGGCGATCGAGGAATGGTGTGCCACCGCCGATCTCGAGCGCTCATCTTTGTCCGGATTCGATACGACGAGGCGTAGCTTGCGCTCAGCCGCGCTGCTGTCGAAGCGCCTGGGATCTACGTAAACGTAGCCGCACTCGGCGGCGAGTTCGGCGATGGTATCCTGCGAGCGGACGTAAAAACCCTGCAGGACAAAGGAGGTTTCGAGCCACGGCCTATCCAACTTGGCGACGTACATGCCAAGCGACAGGTCGTCGACTTCGACTCGTTGCAGGCCCCCTGATTTCGTGTCGCTGTCCATGCCAGAGGAAGGTCCAGGCGATTACTTGGTCAGGAAGGAGGATACCAACCGGTTCGGCCGCGGCGTGTGATTGACCACTCATTCGGGAATCCGTGGCCCCGTCACTGTTCCTGGCCCCTGGGCGGTTCCCGCGCCCCGCCTGTAGGGGGCGGTTCCCAGCGCCCTGCCTGTAGGGGGCGGTTCCCAGCGCCCCGTCTTTAATGTCAGAATGAGCGCTGTGTCACGGTTCGAGGCGGGTGTATGGAGCGTTTCCGGGTACTCTCAACGAGCGTTCTGGCCATCATGGGGTTGGTCGTTCTAGCCGGATGCTCGTCGCTGCGCGCGGAGCACGATTACGATCCGACTGCGGACTTCTCCAGCTACAAGACCTTTTCATGGATTGGCCCGCGGCCCCTGTTGGAGGGCGGCCAAAGCCCACTGCTCGAAGGGCGGCTCATGCGGATCACCGATGAAGCGCTACGTTCCAAGGGGTATCACTTCGTTCCCGATGCCGAGGAGGCCGATTTCGTGATTGCTTTCACGGTGGGCTCACGTGAAAAAATCCGGGTCGACAGCTACCCGACGGCATACCGCCACTCCTATCGGTGGGGCGGTTATCCGTACCAGGCGAACCAGGTCAGCGTGCGTCAGTACACCGAAGGTCGGCTGGCGATCGACGTGTTTGACGTGAAGCGGCACGGCCCCGTGTGGCATGGCTGGGCGACCAAAAACATCACCTCGAAGGATCAGGCCAATCCGGAGCCGGTGCTGCGCACCATCATCGGCGCAATCATGGCGAATTTTCCTCCCCCCTGACCCCGTGTAGCGTGGCATAACCGAACCTGAGTGGATCTGAAAGTGTGACTTCCGCGGCGGAAGCGAGCGCTAATTTGCGCTGTAATGACCCACGAGCGCGGTCCTGGGTGGAGCGCAGTAGGATCAGGATGGGTCAGGAAGAGGCATTTTCAGAAGCCGTATTCATCTTCGACGGCGGTGAAATCGCCGAGGAGATGCACTTTACCGACTTCGAAGCCTGTCTTACGGGTGAGGCGAAGCTGGAAGCCTATGCAGCGAGCGTTGTCTCCGGTATGTACGTGGTCATCGGTACCGGCCTGGCCGTTCGTGGCGTTGTCTGTTTTAGCCTGGGTATCGACGAGAACGGCGCCGCAGACTCCTCATTCAGCGTCCCCCTTCAGCACCTTGCCTCGGTCGCTGGCGGCGGTCCGGATCTGGGATGTGGACCGATACGGCTCGCCTGCCGCAGCCAGTGTCCGGTTTCATGGCATGCGCACAATCTCTGGGAGCCTGAAGGGGACGGCGATGCGAACCCGCTTGCGCAGGCCCAGAGCGCGGTCTGGACCAACCGCCTCGGCTACAACCAGCAGACCGTGAGCAGCCAGGGCCCGAGCCTCGAATTCGATGCTCTACACGAAACGGACGACACGTCGTTCGACGTTTCGTTCGAAGGCGTTGAAGATCTGGGCGAGGCCGGGGATGCCGGGATCAACGGCGAAGCATCGCCGCCTCCCAACGAAACGTCGACCGCCAACGAAACGCCGCCCGCCAACGGGGCGGGTACTGCCAATGGCACGCGGGAATCCAAGGACGTCGAGGGCGACGATCCGTTCGCGCGTCACAGCCGGAACATGTTGCAGCGCAAGATCGAACGAACATTCGGTGAGGAAGGCACCGTCAGCCTGCAGAAACTGATCGTTCAGCACAGCGAGCAAACCGACGTGCTGATGTCCAAGCATCGTGCCGATCTGGAACAACAGCAGCAGACCTATCTGGATCAGATTCGTCGCTGCCGCGACGAGATACAGAAGCTCAAGTCAGAGTTGCGCCATGAGCAGGCCCGCAGTCAGCGCTTGCAGCAACTGCTGCGCGGCGAGCTTCCCTGATCGGCGCCGTTGCCGAAACTCAACACTGACAGCCCCCAAGCGCAAACCCGCAGCCGCGCTATTCGACTGGCGCTCCTGTTTGGCGTTCTGGTCGCGCTGTTTGCGGTCGGCAAGTACACGGGCATCGCTGAAAATGTGAATGCTGAGAGCATTCGCGAACTCGTGCACAGCGCCGGCGTGTGGGGATGGGCACTGTACGTGGCCGTGTTTGCGGCCGGTGAGTTCGTCCATATTCCAGGGATGGTGTTCGTCGTGGCGGGCATTCTTGTCTACGGCAAGGTGGTTGGGTTCGGCTTGGCGTGGCTGGCTTCGGTAGTATCAGTCGGCTTCAGCTTCGTCGTGGTGCGGCGACTCGGTGGCACGCCGCTGGGCCAGGTCGAAAAGCCGTGGCTGAAACGGATACTCTCGCGGCTGGACGCCCATCCGATCCGCACGGTGCTGGTGCTGCGTCTGATCCTGTGGTTGGCACCCGCGCTGAACTACGCGCTGGCGCTCACCAACGTGCGTTTTCGCGACTACCTGATCGGCTCTGCGCTCGGATTGATCGCGCCGGTGGCGGGCGTTGCGATATTGTTCGATTGGCTGTTCAGCGCTTCCTGAAGCCGCGCCCCCATTACCCGGCCTCAGCGGATGTTTTTAGACCTTCGGAAGGACGAAACGCGGCGTGGTCGGTTGGGTGAACGTGTGCTTCGCGACCACGCCGTAGACGTATCCGCAACTGTCGCAGTAAACCACGATGAACCAGGGATCCTTGGTGCGAGACCGCTCCACACTGTCCTTTGAAACCAGATGTTCCACCCCCGACACGGCGCAGTTGGGGCACGTCGGCTCAGCCATTCTCCGCCGATCTCATTCGAAGCTGTGGTCCATGTCCAGGGCAGGTGAATCGCCAGAGGGGCGCCCGACAATCTTGGCGGGGACGCCGGCCACCGTAACGTGCGGTGGAACGTCCTGCAGCACGACGCTTCCGGCGCCGACTTTGGCGCCTTCACCTACCTCGATGTTGCCGATCACTTTGCAGCCGGCCGAGAGCAGTACGCCGCGACGGATCTTGGGGTGTCGATCGCCGCTTTCCTTGCCTGAGCCTCCGAGCGTTACCGCGTGGAGGATCGACACGTCGTCTTCGATGACGGCTGTTTCGCCAACGACGATGCCGGTGGCGTGGTCCAGCATGATGCCCGAACCGATCTGGGCCGCAGGATGGATATCGACACCGAGAGTGACGCTGATCTGATTCTGGAAGAATCGCGCGAGCGTCCGGCGCTCCTGACACCACAACCAGTTCGCAACGCGATGCGCCTGAAGCGCGTGGAACCCCTTGAAGTAAAGGAACGGGGTCGAAAGGTCCTCGCACGCGGGGTCTCGATTGTAAGTCGCCAGGATGTCGATCTCGGCCGCGGTGAGAATCGACTCATCGCCGTCTATCGCCTCCTCGATGACATCGCGGATCAGCATCGTGGGCAGCGTCGGATTGTCGAGCTTGCTGGCGAGCCGAAAGCTCAGTGCCGCGCGCAGGCTGTGGTGGTTGAGAATCGTCGCGTGAAAGTAGCTGCCGAGGATTGGCTCCAGAAGTGCTTTCTGTTCGGCTTCCTCTCGCATCGCCTCCCAGACACTGGTGTTCGGCGCGCGGGCCAGCTTCGAATTGGCACTCGTGAGAACCTGTTGATGTCGCGCGCGTAATGTTTTCGTCATGTGCGTTCTCCAGTCCGGACGGCACTATCGGACGGCGCACAGACTGACTGCTGAAGGGTCATATTTCAAGCCGCGTTCTCCTCACCAGGTATTCCTCTCCAGGGGATCGCTAGCAGATTGGACCGCTGTGTATACTCATACGTTCCCGTGAATACTGACGATCCACAATGGGCTTCGAAAACGTTGGCATCATCGCGCGGCTCGGCAATCACAACGTCGCCGAGGCGGTCCTGCTGGTCGAGTCGTTCCTCCGTGGCCAGGGGGTCGTGCTGCTTGCCGAGCAGGCAAGTCAGGAAATGCTGGCTGGACCAGCGGACGCGGTGTTATCACGGGACGAGTTGGGAGTGCAGTGTGACCTGATCGTGGTGGTGGGCGGCGATGGCAGCCTGCTGGGGGTTGCGCGGGATCTGGCCGCCACCGGCACCCCGGTGATCGGGGTCAATCGCGGGGGTCTGGGGTTCCTCGCCGGCGTTGCGCCCGATCAGATTGCGCAGCAGTTGGGCGAGGTTTTAGCCGGTCAGTATGTTGCCAACCATCGTTTTCTGCTCGAAGCGCGGGTCATTCGAGACGGCGTGGATGTGGGCGGTTCCTGCGCGCTGAATGACGTCGTCGTGCATGCGGGGACGATGTCCCGGATGATGGATTTTTCGCTGGTGATCGACGATACGTTCGTCTACGAACAGCGTTCCGATGGGTTGATCATTTCCTCGCCGACCGGTTCGACGGCCTATGCGCTCTCGGCGGGGGGGCCCATCATGCACCCCAATCTCGATGCCGTCGTGATCGTGCCGATGTTTCCACACACCCTGACCTCCCGGCCCTTGATGGTGCCGGGCGACAGTCACATCGAGGTAATCGTTGGCACCACCGACTCGACCAACCCCCAGGTCAGCTGTGATTCCCAGGTGGACATCCCGGTCGAAATGGACGATCGGGTGCAGATCCGCAAGTACCCTCATCAACTCGAGTTGCTCTATCCGGTAGAGCACAGCTTCTATGAATCATGTCGCAGCAAGCTCGATTGGGCGAGCAGGTTGGGTGGCGCGAAAGTTCCCAAGGAGGCTCACGACAAGGGTTGATCGACATCGGTCAGCACGCCGCGATCGGTCGTGTCGACATGCTCCAGTTCCGCGGCATGCGCCGCGACCACCGGCCGGGCCCCTTCGTCACCGCGCAGTGACATCAGCTCGTTGAAGTACTCGCAGGAGAACCCCACCGGATGACCCACACGGTTGTTGCAACGCGGCCGCACGATCAGTGGGTCGCCGCGGCGGCGGCCGTCGCACATCCTACGATGAAGCGCGCGCAGCGTGGTTGCCGAAATGAAAGGCATGTCGCCGAGGGCGAGAAACAGATAGTCCCAACTGGAGACCGCGCGCACGCCGTCAGACACGCTGTGTCCCATCCCCAGATGTGCGTGACTGGTGCAAACGATGAGGGGCGGCTGGTGCTCCAACCCACGTCGTAGATCCCGGGCGAGGGGACCATCGTCATCGCGCAGGACCACGGCCACGCTCGGAAATACCTCGCTGTAGATTTTCAAAGTACTCAGCAGGAGGGGGTCGCCGTCCGCGATGGCGTAGCGTCGTTTGTCGCTGCCGAAGCGGCGGCTGAAACCGGCCGCAACGATCAGTGCCCCCGCCGTCATTTTGGTTGGCCCTGGGCTCGATCAGGCCACGGCGGTGATCGAGTCCAGATGTTTCCTGCTGTCGCGCTCTCGCTGTTGTCGAACCGCGGTGATCTCCGCGATCACCGCGATGGCTATCTCCGGCGGCGTTTTGCTGCCAATGGGCAGGCCGATCGGCGCGTGCAGGCGCGCAATTTCGTCTTCGCTCAGGTCGAGTGCGGCGAGGCGCTTGCGGCGGCTGGCGGAGGTGCGACTGCTGCCCATCGCACCCACGTAGAACGCCTGAGTCGTCAGTGCTTCCATCAAGCCCATGTCGTCGATGCGCGGATCGTGGGTGAGCGCGACAATGGCGGACGAAGGATCGTTGGCGTGCGCCCTGACTGCATCGTCCGGCATGTCGGCGATCTTCGTCACGCCGGCGACGGGAAAATCAGCGAGCAGTTGCTCACGGGGGTCACACACGGTCACCGCGTAATCCAACATCAATGCAAGTTCGGCAAGGTAGGTCGAGACCATGCCCGCTCCGATGATGAACAAATGATGACGCGGCCCGAATGTCTGGGTCAGAACTTCGTTGGCTTGGTCAAAGGTGAGGGGTTGATGTCGCTTCGCGGCTGCCAGTTGCGCCGAGCCGTTCTTGAGGTCGACTACCCGCTGAATGCACCTGCGTTCGCTTAGCGCAGCAACGATGCGCCGGAAGTGTTCGATCTGGCCGGTCTGCAGCGGTTCGACCACGATGTCCAGATGACCGCCGCAGGGCAGACCCAGACGTTCCGTTTCTTCCGCGGTGACGCCGTATTGGAAAAACTGGGGTTGGCTCTGCGCCAGTTCGCCGGCAATCAGTTTTTCGAGCAGGTCGTCCTCGACACAGCCGCCGGAGAGCGAACCGACGATGTGACCCGCTTGATCGCAGGCCAGCAACGAACCTATCGGCCGCGGCGAAGACCCCCAGGTCGCGATAACCGTTGCCAACCAGCAGGGTTTATCGCCACCGAGCCATTCCACGACTTTTCCAAGTACTTCGTTGTCGACCGCTTGCATGCTCGAAAAGGCTGGCCTAGGGTGCAACCAGTTTACACCAGCGGCCACGGTTCTCCGAGCAGCATGCCAGCGCAGCGCCCTCTTCAAATCGACGCGGACATCGACCTCGAACTGTTCTGCGCATATCTCTGGAAACTCGGCATTCGCCATCGAGTGTACGAAGAACAGGGTCGACAGGTGGTGGAGGTGGCCGATCCCAGTCAGTCGGAGGCGGTTCGCGAACAATACGCCGCGTGGCGAACCGGGCGACTGACCCTGGCTCGGTCCGATACGCGCACCGGGCGCGCGCGACCATTGGCGCATGCCCTGAGCTTCGTGTGGCAATGTCCGGTGCTGGCGTCTCTGGTGCTGGTGACGCTGGTCTGCTTTCCCGCCACCTGGTCGTTGGACTACGGTGAACTGTCCAGTTGGGTGCGCTGGCTGACCTTCGTCGACGTTACGCTGGTCAATGGTTTCCCGCACTACGCAGACCTGGCGACCACCCTGGCCAGTGGTCAACTCTGGCGCCTGGTGACGCCGATCTTTCTCCACTTCTCCGTTGCGCACCTGTTGTTCAACACGGCCGTGATCATCGAATTCGGTCGCCGGGTGGAACGGGGTCTGGGCGGCCCGAGACTGCTCGGTATGGTCCTGGCGATTGCGGTCGCAAGCAATCTTGCACAATACCTCTCTACCGGTCCCGGGATGTTTGGCGGGATGTCCGGAGTGGCGTACGGGTTGGTCGGGTTCGTCGTCGTGCGCGGTCGCAGGGCACCGGAACACCCGTTGTGGAAGGTGAGTCGATCGTTCGTGGTGGCGGTGGTCGGCTTCCTGGTGCTGATGAGCACGGGCGTGACCGAACTGTTCGGATTGCACATCGCCAATGCCGCCCATTGGGTCGGCTTGTGTGTTGGAGCGCTGCTCGGGTTGCCGGGGGGGAATCAGCCGGCACGCGAGTCTCCGTGATGCTGCGTTGAGCGCATCGTGATGGGTGAAATCGCAAGCGGCGCGTTGCTTCCCATGCAGGTCACCCTTGCGGCCGACCCAAGTCAGCCGGTGCGGTACGCACTGCCGTTCGCCAATGCCCCGGGCACCATGAATGAATTGTTGGGCGAACAACTGGAAATCCGGTTCCTGGATCGCATTACCTGTCGCGCGTGCGCTCGAACTTCGCGGAAGAGTTACGGCGGGGGATACTGTTACGATTGCTTCAAGACGCTGGCGCGGTGCGACCTGTGCATCGTCAGCCCCGACCGGTGTCATTTTGCGGCCGGTACCTGTCGAGAGCCTGCGTGGGGCGAGAGCTTCTGCATGCGGCCCCACATCGTTTATCTTGCCAATTCGGCTGGCCTGAAGGTTGGTGTTACCCGTGCGACCAATGTGCCGGGTCGCTGGCTGGACCAGGGTGCCACGCAGGCGGTAGCGATTCTCGAAACCCAAACCCGAGAACAGGCTGGGTGGGCGGAGCGGGTGCTGGCCCGCTATGTCGGCGATCGGACGGACTGGCGGGCCCTGGTGTCGCGTGCGCCGCAAATCATGGATCTTACGGTTGAGGCGGATCGCTTGAAGCGCCAAGCAGCAGACCCGATTCAGGACGTGTTCGATCGGTTTCCGGGCGGTCTGGAATGGATCTCGAACCTGCAGGTTGTGCAGTTCTGTTACCCGGTGGAACGATGGGCGTCTCCCACGCGACTGACCTTGAGCGCCGGGTCGAGCATCGGCGGTACTCTGCAAGGCATCCGAGGGCAGTATCTGTTGTTCGACACTGGTGTGTTCAACGTCGCCCGGCACTGCTCGTATCATGCGTGGCTTGGGTACGGCGCGCCGGCTCCGAGGGACACGCCCGGCCGCGATCAACTGTCGCTATTCGATTGATCAGAACGCAGGAGCACCGCACATGTGGAAGGACGCTCAGCCGAGTGCCGTGAAGCTGGCCGACTATCGGCCACCGGAATTTCGGATCACCGACACGGAACTCAGCTTTGAGATTGCCGAGGGCGTAACGGAGGTGACCTCGACGCTGCAGATCGAACGCGATGCCGAGTCTCCGGCAAGCTCGCCGAGCGAGTTGCGGCTGGATGGTCAGGACCTGGAGTTGCTGGAGGTCGAGATCGACGGTCGAACGCTGTCCCATAACGAATTTGCCCTGGATGATGATTCGCTGACGCTGTTCGACGTTCCCCCTCGGTGCAGCCTGCGGATAGTGACGCGCATCCACCCGGAACAGAACACGGCGCTCGAGGGCTTGTACCGATCGAAGTCGATGTATTGCACGCAATGCGAAGCCCAGGGCTTTCGGAAGATCACCTACTATCTGGATCGACCCGACGTGCTGTCGCGGTTCACCACGCACATCATCACGCCAGCACAAGGCTATCCCGTGGTCCTGTCGAACGGCAACCTGATTGCCGATGAGCAGCTTGAAGACGGCCGCAGACGGGTCACCTGGCACGACCCGTTCCCCAAACCGAGCTACCTGTTCGCGCTGGTGGCGGGCGACCTCGAGGTGATCGAGGATGTGTTCATCACGTGTTCGGGGCGGCACGTCGTGCTGAAGATTTACTCGGAAGCGCACAACATCGATCAGTGCCACTACGCCATGTCAGCGCTCAAGCGTGCCATGCGCTGGGACGAAGAATCCTATGGCCGGGAGTATGACCTCGACATCTTCATGATCGTTGCGGTCGAAGATTTCAACATGGGCGCCATGGAGAACAAGGGCCTCAACATCTTCAACACGTCCTGCGTTCTGGCCGCGCCGGACACCGCCACCGACGGCGGTTATCAACGGGTGGAGGCGGTCGTTGCCCACGAGTACTTTCACAACTGGTCCGGCAATCGAGTCACCTGTCGAGACTGGTTCCAGCTCAGTCTGAAAGAGGGGTTTACGGTACTGCGTGACGCCGAGTTTTCGGCCGCGATGAACTCGCCAACGGTCAAACGGATCGAAGACGTCAGTTTTCTGCGAACCTTTCAGTTTCCGGAAGACGGAGGTCCGTTGGCGCATCCGATCCGGCCGGACAGTTACATTGAGATCTCCAACTTTTACACCACCACCGTCTACGAAAAGGGCGCGGAGGTGGTGCGCATGATACGTACCCTGCTTGGCGATCGGCGATTCCGGGAAGGCACCGATCTGTACTTCGATCGACATGACGGATGCGCGGTGACCACCGAGGATTTCGTTGCCGCAATGGAGGACGCGAACGCGGTCGATCTGGGCCAGTTCCGGCGCTGGTACAGTCAAGCCGGGACACCGAGCATCGAGATTGAGCAGCAGTATGCTGACGGCACTTTACAGGTGACCTTCACCCAGTCCTGTCCGGCAACGCCGGGGCAGCCCGAAAAAGCACCGTTCCATCTGCCGCTGGCCATCGGGTTGCTGGATTCGCAAGGCCGGGAACTGCTCGGCGACACAGGCAGTGGCACCAGCGGGGTCCAGGTTTCCACCGATGCCACGGTGGAACCTCCCAAGCGTGATGGCACCCTGGTGGTGCAGTTGAAGGAACGGGTGACGACGGTCCGGTTCGGCGGGTTGAAGGCGCGCCCCGTGCTGAGCCCGTTACGCGGATTCTCCGCGCCCGTGCGCCTGCAGGGCTTCAGCGATGGCGACGATCTGCGGTTTCTGGCGGAACACGATTCGGATGGGTTCGTTCGCTGGGATGCGATCCGGCTGCTGCAGTCGCGCAGCATCCATATCTTTCGCGAAGGTGGAGATGCGCTTGATGAAGAAGTGGCGAACCTGGTCACGCTGTATCAGCGCCTTGTAGGCGCGGCCCTCGATGCCTCGGACGATGCGGAGCAGAAGGCGATTTGCGCGGCGATGCTGGTCCTGCCTGGTGAAAGCTACCTGCACGAACAGATGGCTGAGATCGATGTGGACGGTGTTCATCGAGGTCGCGATGCGCTGATGGCGGCGTTGAGTACCGCGCTGTTTAATCAGTGGCTTGCTCTGTATCGCGCGAACGCCACGCGAGGCCCCTACCGGCCGGACCCGACGGATATGGCGCGACGCAGCCTGAAGAATGTGGCCTTGAACTTTCTTGGCATGGCGGTCGATGAGTCGAAGCGGGTTGCCGAGCTGATCGAGGCCCAGTTCGAAGAAGCGGACAACCTGACCGACCGGCTCGCGGCGCTACGCGAAATCCTGGAGCTGCGTGGTCTGGACGAGGGCCGGCGCAGCGCGCTGATCGACGCGTTCTACGATGCCTGGAAGGATGAGAAGCTGGTCGTGGACCAGTGGTTCATGATTCAGAGTGCGCGTCGGGCACCCGGCGCCCTCGCACGGGTCCTGGACCTGGAACGACATCCGGCGTTCGACCGCTTGAATCCCAACCGGGTACGGGCGCTGTACGGTGGATTCTGCGGGCAGAACCTGGTGCACTTTCACGCCCTCGATGGCTCCGGGTATGCGTTCCTGGCCGAGCGTGTGCTCGACCTGGACGCCACCAATCCGCAGTTGGCCGCGCGGTTATTGACGCCGCTGACGCGCTGGAGGCGATTGGACCGTCAGCGCCGTGCGTTGGTCCGCCAGGCGCTCGAAGGCATCGGATCCAACGAGCGTCTATCGCCCGATGTCTACGAGCTGGTGACCAAGAGTCTCAACGCTCAGGAGGGCGACGGATAGAGCGGGCCGAGGGTCTCGGCGCTGGCGGTTGAATTCAGGCTTCGTATGCGCCTTACCATGGCCAGGACTTCCGCTGCTGCGAGGTCTCCCCGCCCATCGGCGTGCGGATCGGCCGCGTACAGGCTGGCATTCAACCCATCGATGATCGTTCCGGATTGCCGATCGGCCGCGTTCAACGCCGCCAGCGCCCGGTCCGGCGGTTCGCCATAGTGGGCGCCGGCCCAGTCGGCCAGAGCGGCCTTGAGTGTCCGGGCGTCGGCGTTGTGGTTGCAGACAGATTGCAGCGCGCGAAACGTGGCGCGCTCGGACGGTTCCCTGGGTGCGGGCCCAGATGCAGAGGCAGATACAGAGGCGGCAGGCCGTCGGGATTGGCGGAGACGCCAGCCGGTGTAGCCCCACCCGATCATCGCCAGCACCAACAGCGCCACCAGTAGCTCGCGCGAGACCCGGTCGCCCTCGGAGCGCGGCCTGCCGAAATTGACCTGGGCCGCCGGCGGTTGCTCGGGGGCTTCGGCCAATGCTGCGGGGTCGGGTGATTGCGGCCGGTCGTTGACCACCCCCGCGTCACCGCTGACCTCCAGATCGCGGGCGCCAATGCGTGCTTCGCGAACGACTTCGTTGACGGTATCGAACCAGGTCAGCGTTACCGGCGGCAGGCGCACGGGTCCGGGGCTGCTGGGAACGAGGCTCATCGATTCGGTGCGGGTCCCTACCAGCCCCTCGGCGCTCTCGATCATGAGGCTGTCGTGCAGTTCCGGGGGGTCCGGATAGCCGCGGATCGAGTCGGGCAGGCCCACGTCGAGCGGCGGAATGATCGATGCGACGGTGCCTTCCGCGCGGACAATCAGGGTGCGCTCGACCGGCGTTCCGAGCGCAATCTGCGGGCTGCCGTCCCACGCTTCGATGAGTTCCACCCGGCGCGCCGGCAGCCAGGGTGCCGCGGCGGGATAGTCGGTTGGGATGGGCAGCACCTTGATCTGGAGAACCTCGGACTGCACGCGCACCCCCGTGCGGCGCCGCATATCGAATTCGCGGGGCAGGCGGACGCTGCCGGATACCGCGGCTGCCGGAATGGTGAGTGTGCCACTACGCTCCGGAAATATGGCGTAGTGCTGCTCGATGACGCCGTAACGCTGGCCGTCACGAGTTACCGTCGTCGAACGGGCCTGGCCGAGGCTCTCGACGATCGCGTTCTGGATGTCGGGCGGCGCGGGCATATCACCGTAGAGCTGCACGCCATCTGCGTACAACAGTCGGCGCACCAGCAACAGTTGAGCCTGCACGTAAACCGGCTCTGGCGCGACGTCGAGCTCGAAGAAAACCAGCGCGTCGATGGTGGCACGCACTTCGGCGTCCAGCGGTTTGACCGTGATCGTGACGGGTTGTGAGCGGTGACCGTCGAGTTCCAGGGCCGGGATCGTCAGGCGGCCGGTACGCTTTGGTTTGGCGCTGAGCGTCCAGCGGGTCCAGGCGTCGACGCGGCCGTTCACGCTGCGGTACTGACTGCTCGAGCGGCTGCTCAGGATTTCGAAGTCCCGTTCGATCGGGCTGAAGTCCGGCGCGTCGAGATTCATACCACTCGCCTGCACCAGAATCTCGAGGCTGTCGGTCTCATGGATCGATTGGGCGTCGGTTTGGACAGATATCTGGGCCCGCGCGCCGCAAGCAATCAGCAACAGGCCGAGCAGTGGCAAGACTCTACGGCGCGTCTGCCTCACCAGATTCTCTCATCCTGGCGCGACTGGTACTCGCCGCGACGCAATCGCTGGTTGGTCTCATACTGAAACTTGCGCCGCAGCAGCCCGCCGGGATCGTCGGGCACCCGACGCAGCCATTGCTCCATGGCGTCATCGAGCTCGTCGCGTTCCTGAGCGGTTTGCGGATCCTGTTCGGCGAGTTGCGCAGCGGGCTCGTCCGCCCCATCGGATTGCGACCTTTCGCCCTCCTCGTCCTGTGGCTGAGGTTCGTCCGCGGCCGATGGGTCGGCATTTTGCGGCGCGCCGGGTGAGTCGTCCGCGGTGGCGCTGTCCTGAGGGTTACCTTCCGGTGGATTGCCTTGGGAGGCGCCGCTGGACTGCTGTTGACGTTCCAGCAGCGCTTTGTTGAACGCGGCATCCTCGTGCTCAGGGCGTAGCGCGAGCGCCTGATCGTAGGCCTGGATCGCCCGATCGATCTTGCCCTGTCGTGCCAACGCGTTGCCGCGGTTGTAGTGGCCGGTGGCGCTGGGATCGGTGACGAAGGCACGCTCTGCATCTTCGAACTGATCACTGCGATAGTTGGCAACACCACGCCACTGACGCCACCGGGGATCGACGAGCAGGCTTGCGGCACGCTCCGGTTCGCCTTGCTGGAGGGCGCGGAATGCCTGTTGATCGGGTCGCTGCCACAGATCGTCCCACCCGTTCGCATCGGCGGGCGCAGCGGCGAGCACCAGGCACACCAGCACGCCGCGCCGAAACGCGAACAGGGCGAACGGCAGGAGGGCCAGCGCAAACCAGTAGCCGATGTCGGCCCAGGTGTCGAATTGACGTTCGATGGCGATGGTTTCGGCGGGGCCTGGCAGGGGCGTCCCGGCAAGGTAGCGGATGTCCGCATCGGTAATGGCGAGGTCGGCGTAGCGCCCGTGACACAGCTCAGCGACGGTCTGCAGGCGTTCGATGTCCAGTCGGGCGATCACCGGCCGACCCTGATCGTCGCGCAGCACCTGGCCCGCCTGGTTCGCAAAGTCGAGCGGAATCGGCGCGCCTTGC
Source organism: Gammaproteobacteria bacterium (assembly GCA_004357385.1). Taxonomy (GTDB): domain Bacteria; phylum Pseudomonadota; class Gammaproteobacteria; order Pseudomonadales; family Azotimanducaceae; genus SMWF01. The sequence goes on from SMWF01000071.1 coordinate 14,768, forward strand.
TCGGTCCCGATCCCGAGAATCGAAATGGGGATGTCGCGCGTGGCGTGCCGCGTGACGTCACTGATGCGCTCGATGCCGTCGGTCACCAGCAGAATGCGGCCCTGGGACAGCCCGGCGTTGGCCAGCAGCTTGTGCGCCTGGACGATGGCATTTTCAGGTCGACTGCCGAGCACGGGCATCATCTCGGGTGACAGGGCATTCAGCAGATTGATCACGGTGTGCCGGTCGTCGGTGAGGGGCGACACAATGTGTGCGTCCCCGGCATATGCCACGAGGCCGACAAATCCTTCGTTCTGGAGATTCAACAGGTCGATAATTTTATGCCGTGCCCGCACGATTCGGGACGGTGGCGTGTCGCCGACCAGCATCGACAGTGACAGATCCAGCACGACCACCAGCGCTTCGGTGTGCTGTTCAACGGGTTGCGGCAGTCTGGCGAAGGTCGGCCCGGCGATGCCGAGGCTGGCGATGACCAGCACGGTGCCCAACAGAGCGGCGATAGGCCGGTTGTGGCCTTGCGCGGAACCTTCGAGCAGCACCTCGAGTAACGCTGGCTCGATGCGGCCGGACCAGCCGTTGGACCCGCCAAGGCGACGTAAATAGCGCAAGGCCATCCACACGCCGGGCGCGATTCCCAGGAGCCACCAGGGTCGGAGAAAGTGGAACGCTGCCAGGTCGAACTCGATCACGGTGCGGCCGCTCTTTTCTTCCCCGGAGTTTCGCCAGGAGCTTCCCCCGATGTCTGGCCAGGAGGCCATCCGATGCACCACATGAACAGCAGCCAACTGGCCGCCAGGGGCACGTGGAACAGCGAGCGCACCGGGCGATACGTTGCAGCCTCCTGCTCGACGGGTTCGAGGCGATCCAGTAGCTCGTAGATGTCCTCGAGCTCAGTCGTGTGCCGGGCTCTGAAGTAGCGTCCGCCCGTGGTGGACGCAATCTGTCGCAAGGTCGCTTCATCGAGACCCGCGGAGGGATTGACCAGGCGGGATCCGAGGATACCGATCAGTCCAGGCAGCCGCAGCGACTCCGCACCCACGCCGATGGAATAGATCCGGATGTTGTTTACTGCGGCGAGTTCGGCGGCCTTCAGCGGTTCGACCTCGCCGATGTTGTTGGCGCCATCGGTCAACAGAATCAGCACACGGGATTCCTCCGGGCGTTCGCGGAGACGCTTCACCGCCAGACCGATGGCATCGCCGATCGCGGTTTTACCCCCGGCGATTCCAACCGGAGCTTCGCGCAGCAGACTTTCGACGGTTGCCAGATCGAAGGTCAGCGGCACCTGCAGATAGGCGTTGCTGCCAAACAGAATCAGGCCCACCCGATCGCCCTGGCGACGCCCGATGAAGTCGCTGACCACGTTCTTCACGACCGCCAGACGATTCAACCGCTCGCCTCCAAGTTCCATGTCTTCGGTATTCATGCTGCCGGAGATGTCTACCGCCAGCATCAGGTCACGGCCCGTGGTAGGCAGGCTGACCGGTTGCCCGGTGATCTGCGGGCGGGCGACCGCGCCCAGCAACAGCAGCCAGGCGAGCCAGAGCACGCCGATGGCGACCGTGAACCGCTGCGCCTGGCGGCCGGTAGTGGTGTCGGTAACGAACGGCGCGAGATCGGGGACTCGCAGCGCTGCTTGATTGTTCTCCGTCGCGGGCAGCCAGCGCTGTAGCAGGTAGGGCAAGGGCAGCAGTGCGAAGCTCCAGGGCCAGAGAAACTCGATCACGCGGCAACTGCCTCCAGATGCTGGATTACCGATCGCACCACCGGCTCCAGGGCGTCCACGTCGGTATCGAATCCCGGCTGGAAGCGCGCGGCCCCAAATCCGCGGCGGAGGACCTCGCGGGATTGCTCATCCGTGATGTGCGCTTCGACCGTCGCGAGCCAGGGCGCGCCGCCAAGCGCGGCCAGATCGGGTCGGTTCAGCGCATGAATGAGCAGTCGTTTCAGCAGGGCGTTGGCGGCATCCGCGAACGCCGCCGAGTCGAGTCTGCCGGCGCGGTAATCGCCGCCAAGCCGCGCGAGTTCCGAGCGGGCGTAGCGGAATGGCCGGCGCCGTTGGCGGCGCAGGCGGTAGCGCCAGATCAGCCAGATCACCGCGCCCAAGGTCAGGCACCCCAGCAGCCACCAACCGGGTGCCGGTGGCCACCAGCCGGGCGTCGGCGGGAGATGCAGGTCACGGAGTTGCTGAAGGGCGTCCACGTTTCAGATTCCGGCGTGTTCGGCGATCCGCTGCGCCACAGGATCGCCCGTTTCCAGAGTCAGCAGGAGAAAGCCCGCCTGACGCGCGCAACCCCGGATTTGCTCCACGTGATCGTCATGGCGGTTTCGATAGCGGCGGCGCAACGCCTGGTCGCCACTGAACAGCACCGCGCGCTCGTGTCCGTCAGTGATGGCGTAGCGGTTGGCGAGGGGTAGTTCCCTTTCCAGGGGATCGATGGTGAGCACCAGGGTGAACTCGTTGAACCTCGCCAGCTTCACCAGCAACCTGCGATGCGCCTCATCGAATTCGGCGACATCGCTGATCAGAAACAGCCGATAGCCGCGCCGCGCTACCTGGGTGGCGTGTCGTAGGGCGGCCAGCAACTGGCCCGGCTCAGCATTACTGTTGCGATCGAGTTCAGCGTTGCAACGCGCCACGCGACCGAGCAGGCGCACCACCGCGCGGTTGCTGCGGCGTGGTTTGAAGACGTATTCCTGCCGATTGGCGATGACGATTCCGCCCACCCGTTCTCCGATTTCCAGCGCATGCCAGGCGAGCAGGGCGCCCGCTTCCGCGGCGAGCACCGATTTCAGACGTCGGACGCTGCCGAAGAACATGCTCTGGGATTGATCGATGATGATCAGCGCCGGTCGTTCGCGTTCTTCGCGGAACACCTTGGTGTGTGGCCGGGCGCGGCGTGCGGTGACCCGCCAGTCGATGCTGCGGACGTCGTCGCCGGGCTGGTACAGGCGTACCTCGGCAAAGTCGACGCCGCGTCCCCGGTGGCGTGATTCGCGCGATCCTCCCCGGGTGCTGTGGGCAAGGACGTTGCGGCGCATGCTGGTCAATGGCACGTGACGAAGTGCCAACAACTGGTCCAGGGTGACGTATGGGCCTGCAAGCTCCAGTTGATGGGCCGCAAGCGCGCTCACGGTACCGGAACGCGGGCCACCAATCGGTCGATCACATCGTCCGCGCTGATCGACTGGGCTTCCGCTTCGAAGCTCGTGATGATGCGGTGGCGCAGCGTGTCGTGGCACACCCCGTGAACGTCTTCGGGGGTTACAAAGTCCCGGCCATCGAGCCAGGCCGAGGCTCGGCTGCAGATGTCCAGCGCGATCGTGCCACGTGGGCTGGCACCGTACTCCAGGTAGCCGGCGAGGTCCGAGTCGTAGCGTTCCGGAGCCCGGGTCGCGAGGATGAACTGCACGATGTACTCCTCTATGCTGGGTGACATGTACACGCCAAGCACCGCGCGGCGGGCGTCGAAGATATCGCGCTCGCCGAGTCGTACCGGAGGCGTCGAATAAGCACTGGCGCTCGGCCCCCGGGCCGTCTCATCTCTGACCAGTTCCAGAATCTTGTGTTCCGCGGGGCCGTCCGGATAGTCGACGTTGGTGTGCATGAGAAAACGATCGAGTTGCGCCTCGGGTAGCGGGTAGGTGCCCTCCTGTTCGATGGGGTTCTGGGTCGCCATCACCAGAAACAGTTCCGGCAATCGATACGTTTCGCGACCCACGCTGACCTGATGTTCCGCCATCGCTTCCAGCAGTGCCGACTGCACCTTGGCCGGCGCCCGGTTGATTTCATCAGCCAGCAGCAGGTTGTGGAAAATCGGACCCCGTTGGAATTTGAACGAGCCATCTTCCGGGCGGAATATCTCGGTCCCCGTCACATCGCTCGGCAACAGGTCCGGCGTGAATTGGATTCGGTGAAAGTCACCTTCGACGGCGTTTGCCAACTCTTTGATTGCCCGGGTTTTGGCCAACCCCGGCGCCCCTTCAACCAACAGGTGTCCACCGCAGATCAAGGTCATGATAAGCCGTTCGATCAGCTTGGGCTGGCCGATGATGCGGCCTTCCAGCCAGTCGGTGACGGCTCGCACTTTATCCCGTGACTGGTGATCGATGGCTTCCACAACGTTGGCGATTCCGGAAAGAGTTGGCCATTGTAGTCACGCGTCGGCGCGCGTCCAGCCGGTCACCGGATGATGCTGACCTGCCTGCACGGGGGTTGGATCGATGCCCTCGTTACACGAACTCATGGATTATCCGGTCTGGGCCGGTACACTTCGGGCCGGTTTGTCGAGGCTCCTGGACCGTGATGTTCGAACTCGCGCGACGCATTCTGCTGTGGCTGCCACCTGAACTGGCGCACGGGCTGTCGCTGCGAGGCATGGAACTAGCCCAGCGGGTTGGTTATACGCAGCGCGTGGTTCATCCGATTTACAAGCCTGTCGAACTTCTGGGACTGAAGTTTCGCAATCGTGTTGGCCTTGCGGCGGGGCTGGACAAAGACGGTGTCGCGGTCCGCGGCCTCTTCGCGTTGGGTTTCGGCTTCGTCGAAGTGGGCACCGTCACGCCGCGCCCGCAACCCGGTAACGCCAGGCCGCGTCTGTTCCGACTCCCGGGAGAGGGTGCGTTGATCAACCGGATGGGCTTCAACAACGCGGGAACGGCGGCCTTGCGCCAGCGGCTGGTTGAGCTTCGTCGACAGCCGCTGGGTCCGGGCTGCGTGCTCGGGGTGAACATCGGCAAGAACAGGGACACCGCCTTGCCGCAGGCGAGCGATGACTACCTCGAAGCGCTGCGCGGCGTGCATGACGTTGCCGACTACATCAGCGTCAACGTTTCTTCGCCGAACACACCAGGCCTGCGAAAACTCCAAGGCGCGCGGGAACTTCACGCGCTGCTGCGCGCGGTTGTGGCTGAGCGGGATGCGCTGCTGGCAGGCTCGCCGCGCGTGTTGCCGGTGCTGGCCAAACTTGCGCCGGACCTCACGCCCGACGAGCTCACCGAGGTCGCCGACGTACTGCTTGATGTGGGCGTCGAGGGGGTCATTGCCAGCAATACCACCACCACTCGGCCGCTCGACGCCCCGTCGCGCTACGCGGCCGAGCAGGGGGGCCTGAGTGGCTGCCCGCTGAACCCGCTGGCGGAGCGTTGTATCGAGCACTTGCAGCGCCGACTCGCCGGACGGTTGCCGATCATCGGCGTGGGTGGCATCGATGATGTCAACAGCGCAACCCGGCTGGTCAACGCGGGCGCCTCGCTGGTGCAGCTGTACACTGGCTTTATCTACCGCGGACCGGAACTCATCCGGGAGATCGCCCTGGCCCTCGACCCGGAGCTGCAGAATCCGGAGCTGCGCTAGCGGATTCGGGTGCACCACAGTAGCATCGTCAGCCATGGGGAGGTTCGGCATCCCGTCCGACCGTTGCAGTCACTACACAAAGTTGTTTAGACACTGGCGCCGTGAGGAGGGCACACGCAGATCCGCGACGTACGTGTTGCTGAAGCTCACCCGCGTCATTACGCCACTGCGCATATCTGAAGACGACGAGATCGAGGGCTCGACCTCGTGCTGCACAACGAACGCGGTTACGACCTCTGACCCGGGTGCGGTCTCGCTCAGCGCGGTCCGCGGCGCATGGCGCTGCGGACCAGCGCGTCGACCAACGCGTCGAATGACATGCCGCTTGCGGTGGCGCCTTCCGGGTAGAGGCTCGTCGGGGTCATGCCTGGCAGGGTGTTGACCTCGAGCAGGGAAATCTCGTCGTTGTCGGTGACGATGAAGTCTGCGCGCGAGAGATCCACGCAGCCCAACACGTCATGCGCGTCGAGCGCAATGCGCCGCAATTCGGCCAGCGTTGCCTCGGGCAGCCGTGCCGGAATCAGGTGTTCGCTGTATCCTGGCGTATAGCGGTGCTGGTAGTCGTACCAGGTGCCGTCGGGCGTGCGTATTTCGATCGGTGGAAAGGATGTCGCTGCTGATCCCTCCGGGTGGAAGACCCCGACGGTCACTTCGCAGCCCAGGATGTACGGCTCGACGAGCACGTCGCCGCCGAGGCTCAGGGCTGCTTCGAGCGGCGCGCACAGGTCACCGCCGTTGGCGACGAGCGTCACTCCGAGCGCCGAGCCCTGGCAGGTCGGCTTGATCACCACCCGTTCGCCGAGTACTGCGCGGATGCGTTGCGCGGCGGGCTCGGGTGCGCAATCGGCGTCGATCACCAGGTCCGCGCAGACCGGCAATTCCACGCGCCGGAACAGGTCTTTGGCGACGCCTTTATCCATGCCCACCGCGCTGGCGTGAACGCCGGAGCCCACGTACGGCAAGCCGAGGATTTCCAGGTAGCCCTGCACCGTTCCGTCTTCGCCGGGCGGGCCGTGCAGGACGGGAAACACGACATCCGGTTGAAACGCGTTAAGCCCCGCAGTGACGTCCGCGTCGAGCTCGATCAGCAAAGCGTCGTGCCGGGTTGTCAGCGCCTTGGCCACTTCGGCGGCGGAGGAGCGTGACACCTCGGCCTCCGGGGACGACCCGCCGGCGAGAACTGCGACCTTCATCTTCGTCACGGGGGGGTCGTCACAGGTTTTCGATCTCCAGCGGCGGGATGGAATCGGCAGGTTCGATGTCGAACACCTTTGCGAAGAACAGATACTCTGCCTCGATGGCCCGGACGATGTTTTCGGCACGGCGAAATCCGTGCTGTTCGCCTTCGAAGGGTACATAGGCGACCGGAATACCTTTGCGGCGCAACACCTCGACCATGGCCTCCGCCTGGCTCGGCGGTACCACCGCATCCTCAAGTCCTTGGAAGAACACCACGGGGCAGTCGAGTTGCTCGGCGTGGTGAATTGGCGACCGGTCGAGGTAACGCTGCTGCTCCTCGGGATATGGCCCAACCAGCCGATCGAGATACCTCGATTCGAATTTGTGTGTATCGCGCGCCAGCGCTTCGAGATCGCCTATCCCGTAGTGACTGGCCCCCGCGGCGAATCGATCGCCGAAGGTCAATGCCGCCAAGGTCGTGTAACCCCCTGCGCTGCCTCCTCGAATGACGGCCCTGCGGGCATCGATTCGACCGCGGGCGGCCAGCTCGGCCAGGCCGTCTTCGCAGTCGTGTACGTCGACGATGCCCCATTGCTGATCGAGACGCCGCCGGTAGTCGCGCCCGAAGCCACTGGACCCGCCGTAGTTGACGTCGAACACCGCCCAGCCGCGGCTGGTGTAGTACTGGGCCCGCAGGTTCAGCGCGACGCTGGTCATGCCGGTCGGCCCGCCGTGAGTCACCACGACCACCGGTGGAGCGATCTCCTCGCCGGCTTCGAATTCCGGGTTGTGCGGCGCATAGAAATAGCCGTGGGAACGCCCGCCGTCCCGGGTCGGGAAGGCGACGGGTTCGGGCGTCGAGAACCATTCGGAGCCGATGTCCAGGGTGCCTGCGCGGGCGAGAACGCGTTCGGTCGATCCGGGGCGGTGACCGACGATGGCACTCAGTCGATCCGGTCGCCCGCCGATGAAGAACAGCTCGCCGTCGTGAACCGTGAGGGCATCGAACACGTTCCAATCGGATTCCAGTGGAGACAGCAGGCCGTTGTCGATGCCGAGGATGCACAGCTGGGCACGACCGTCTTCGATGCGCTGACAGGCGACGTGTTTGGCATCCAGCAGTGCAAAGCTGCGCATATTGAACGCCCACGGGGGCTGTGCGTATTCGGCCTGGTCCGGGTGGATACAGTACTCACCACTTGCGTCGTAGCTGTACAGGTTCCACCAGCCGGAGCGGTCTGAGGCGAACAGCAGGTGCCCCGGTGCGACCCAGGTGGGTTGGAGGATCGATTCCTCCGCGCCGCCGGCGACCACCGTAGCGGGCCCAAGGTGCTGACCCTCGAAATCGGCGAGGTGCAGCTGGGTTCCATCCCAGGGCATGTTCGGGTGGTCCCAGCACAGGTAGCAGAGCTGATCTGCGTCGGGCGACAGGCGCGGGCTGGCGTAAAAGTCGTGGCCGCCGCACAGCGTGGTGATAGCCCCGGTGGCGACGTCGATAACGACCAGTCGGTTCTCGGCTTCGGCTTCGCCCGGTACGCCGTGTCGTTCGGCGACCGCGATCAGCGAACCGTCCCCTGGCGTGGCCGCTAGATCCGCATAGCGCTCCGAGGTGGGCGTATCGGTGATCTGCTCGATGTCGCCGGTGTCCAGGTCGACCCGATACACGTTCTGATCCGAGAAGTTGACGAAGAAGGCGCTACACGGGGTCACCAGAAACGCACCCCCGCCGTACTCGTGGACCCTGCTGCGAACGTTGTACGGCGACGGCGTCAGCTCCTCGGATTCGTGGTCCCGATGGCGCAGAAGAACGGTGCGCCCGGCTTCGAGCGGTCGCGACTCGAGCCAGAAAAGATCGCGCTGGTTGGACGCCAGACCACCCAGCCCGGTGGCCCCTGCGCTGATCAACTGGGCCGAGATGGGCGATCGCCAGGTGCCGAAGGGTGCGCTCGTGGTCATCGGGTTAAGGGCTACGGGGGCGTCCGCAGTGTAGCCCGGGTGTCGGTGATTGCCCATCGTTCGTGATCGCGCCAGCGTCCGTCGATGAACAGAAACTGCTCGGAGGAGCCTTCCCGCGTGAACCCGCAGTCCGCTACCAGCTTCAACGAGCGCAGATTGGCCGGTTGAATGTTTGCTTCGAGGCGGTGCAAGCCGAGCTCGTCGAAGGCGAAATCGACGACCAGCAACAGCCCCGAGCGCATGTAACCCCGGCCCACGAATGGCGCCCCGACGTAGTAACCCAACGATGCGCTCAAGAACGATCCCCGCACGACGTTGTTGACGTTGATGACCCCGGCGATGTGGTCGTCGTTGCGCTTGCAGACGAGCAGACCCTCGTGGTCGTCGCGCCGGGTGCGCGCGTGATAGTGAGCGAAGGCGCGGTCGGTAAGCGGTGGCGCAATCCAGGGTTGATGAAACTCCCTGCTGGCCAGCATCAGCTCCAGGAACTCGGCCCGGTCACGTTTCTCGACGCGTCGGATGTAGACTTCCGGTTCAGACATCTTTCCGACGGCTGTGATCGATGGCGAATATCTCCCACAGCGACGCTGGAATCATCGCGACACCGACGGCGAGCACGTGCAACGGATGAAGTGCCGGCGGTCCGGAAAATGGCCAGATGGCGCTGAATCCGTAGTCGAATTCGTGCCATGCGATCAATCCGTAGGTTGTCAGGGCGAACGCCGCGACCAGCAGCATGTAGCGCAGCAGATAGCGGGTCATTGCGGCGGCAGTATGACGTAGCTGGCGCCACGATGGCCCAGCCAGGCGCGGGCGAACTCGGCGCGGGCAAAGGAAGTACACACGTCGCGGGGATCGCGTGCCCGGGAGTCGTTGACATAGACCTGATCGGCCGTCCAACCCGTGCACACGACCAGATGCCCGGAGGTGCGGTCATTGCAGGCACCGGCCAGCTCACCCGCTGCATGACGAATACTGGCGATCACCGGAATGTCTTGATCGATGATCCCGGCAGCAACATCCGTGCTGCTGAATGTCTCGACCGCGCCGATGGCGCCGAATCGGCTCGCGGCGTGCAATGCCGCAGGCCACACCCCGAACATTCCGCACCGGGCGTGGTAACACAGCGGCGCAATCTCACCGATGTGGGTCGTCACACCATGGTGGCGCAGCACCATCGTCACGCAGGTGGGTGAGCAGATGTGGGATCGGATGTTTCTCGGCGCGGTCAGTTGGCTCAATGGGGCTACCGCGAGGCGGCGGCTGGTACGCTCACCCGTCTGGGGAGGCATTTCCACGGGACGCGCTGCGACCGTGAGCAGGTAGCGTTCCGGGGGACGGGCGCTGACGACGTCGAGGGTCAGGCGCAAATCGCCGGTCGCACGACTTGCCTGAAAGTAGTCGATGTGGGTGGCCAGCCTTTTGCCGGGATTCTCGGCGCGCAGCGTATCCGTGCCAATCGGCGCGAGCGCCCAGGTTCGTTTCGGGGTCGCCAGGGTGAACTGGAAGCCGTAGTCTCCGCCGGACCCGATCATGCTGAAGCTGGGCACCAGGATGTAGCCCTTGGGCAGCTCGGGAATCGGGAGTTCCACCCGGTGCAGGTTCCCGGCACCGTCGCTCGAACTGGACCAGCTGAGCTGATCGTCGATGGGCAACGGGTATCGCGATGCGATGTCCGCGGAGGCGAATCGCATGGTTTGCAATGCCGCGTTCGATCTCATAGCGTCGGAGGGACGTGCTACCGCTATCATGCCGATGACGCTGACACTCTACTCAACTCAAGCTTGCCAGCTGTGTGACCGTGCGCTGGAGATGCTTCGTAGTATGCCAGAACTCTGTCACGTCAAACTCGACGTGATCGACATTGCGCTGGATGACGAACTGCTCAGCCGCTACGAACGGGTGATTCCCGTGGTGCGATCAACCTCCGGCGAAATCCTATGGCCTTTCAATGCGGACGAGGTGCTAGCTCTTCTGGGTCGATGATCCTGGGGATTCAGGGTTGATCGGGGGCTCCCTGAAGGCGAAGAAGCCGCGTGCGTTGTCGGTGGTTGTTGCGATCAAATCGGTCACGCTCTGGTCACGTGCTTCGGCAATGCAACGCGCTACCCAGATCAGGTTCGCGGGCTCGTTGCGGCGGGTGGTCGGCTTGGGTTCGATGGTCCGCGGCAGCAGAAAGGGTGCGTCCGTTTCAATCATCAGCTGTTGCGCGGGGATCAGGCGCACCAGCTCACGCAGCTCCAGGCCCCGGCGCTCATCGCAGATCCAACCGGTAATACCGATCAGGAACCCGGCGCTGAGATACCCTTCCAGTTCCAAAGCGGAGCCGGTGAAGCAGTGAATGACTACCTGGCGAGGCTTGGGCCCGTGCGCAAGCAGGCGTTCGAGGACGGCGCCGCCGGAGTCTCGATCGTGCACGAACAATGGCTGTGCCAGCCGAACGGCCAGTTCGATCTGGGCGTCGAATGCTGCCAGCTGGGCCTCTCTGGGTGAGTAGTTGCGGTTGAAGTCGAGCCCCGTCTCGCCGACCGCCTTTACGCAGGGCTGCGCAAGCAAGGCCTCCAGGCGGTCGAGCCAGCCGGGCTCGACATCCTTGGCATCGTGGGGATGGACGCCAGCGGTTGCCGCCAGGAAGTCGGGGTGGCGTGCCGCGAGCCGCGCGGCAGCGCCACTGGACGCGAGATCGGTGCCCGTCACCGTGACGCCGCGGACGCCAGCCCGTTTGGCACGATCGAGTACCGCGTCGAGATCCCGCTGAAACACCGGGTGGGTCAGATTGGCGCCGATGTCGATCACGTTGGCGTCAACCTTCAGGCCATGCGGGCCAAAGGAGTGGCGTTCAATCCGACACGGTGACATCCGACCCGACTCGCACTGCGAGAACGTCGGTCTTGGCACCGTGCAATACCCCGTTGGCGGTTGAGCCGAGCAGTAATGCCAGGCCGTGGCGACCGTGCGACCCCACCACGATCAGGTCGGCGTCCAACTCCTCCGCCACCCGATGAATCTCGGCCTCGGGCCGGCCGAAAATCAGATGCTGATGGTCTTCTGGAATCTGCAGTGCGCTGGCAAACTCGGCAAGGTGCGATTTGGCCTGTTCATGAATCTGTTCCTGGACCGACGAGAGGTCCATGGGAATGTCGCCGCCGTAGGCAAGACTGAGAGGTTCGATCACGTGGATGACGTGCAGGTCGGTGTCGAAGGCTTTCGCAAGAGCTACTGCGCGTTGGGCGACCCGATTCGTTTCTTCGGTAAGATCGACTGCCAACATGATACGTTTGTATGCACCCATGTTGTTCCCCATCTGGTCTTCGCGCGACCATACACATAAACACGCGCCGCCATCAACCGCGGTGCATTGGACAGGAAACCCGTATGGCCTGGTGGATGATAGTGCTGTTGCTCGTTGCGGCCTTCGGTCCGATCTTGTGGATTCTCCCGTCGCGCCGTGATCGGTTGCTGGCGAGTCTACGCAGCGGGGCACGGCGTCGCGGGCTGCTGGTGGAGCTCACCCGGTTGCCGGACCTCGCGGCGCCGCCAGAGGCGCGGGTCTCGGCGGGTGGCAAGCCGAGAGTCCCCACGGTTTCCTGCACGGCCTACCGCCAGCCGATGTCGCGGGCGGTGAATCATGCCCCGCGCTGGCGATTGCTGGCGGTGGATCCGGCGGTAAGTTCGACGGTGAATAGGGGCACTGGTCCGGTGCCTGGTTGGGTTTTCGATGGTGCCGTCGCGGGCGACGAGCAGTATTGGGCGCGCGGCACCCAACGGCTCAGCCGTTTGCCGGACGCGGTGCTTGGCGTCGAGGCCGACCGCAATCAGGTCAGCGTGTTCTGGCGTGAACGGGTTGTCGTTGAGCAGATCGACTCGATTCTCGACGATCTGGCTGAAGCGCTGCAGGGACTTGTCGATTGGCAGTGGGAAATCGAACAGGAGGCACTTGCGCGGCTTTCCGGACCGCCTCCGGAAGCGGATTGATCGCACCCATCCGGAAGTGCATCTGCGGCCGGGCGTAATCGGCGGCATTCCGACTGTATTTGTTGACAGCGCTGAAACACAGCGCGTATACATGGCGCCGTTCGCGCCCTGGCCCAGGGTCGTGGCGTACCGACATCGCAGCTCAAGGAGGAAAATGGCCCGTTCGCTGGTCATCGTTGAATCGCCGGCCAAAGCTCGGACGATCAACCGCTATCTCGGCAAGGACTACATTGTTAAGTCGAGCGTGGGGCACATACGCGATCTGCCCGTGAGCGGCAAAGGGAGCGACCCGAAGGCGCGTGCGCGCGAGGCGGCGAAAACGCGCAAGCTCGACCCGCAAGCAAGGCAAGCGTACAAGAAGAAGCGCGCCCGAGAGCAACTGGTGCGGCGCATGGGCGTCGATCCGGACAACGCCTGGGCGGCTACCTATGAGGTGTTGCCCGGTAAGGAAAAGGTGGTCGCGGAACTCAAGAGACTTGCCGAGCACGCCGATGAAATCTATCTCGCCACGGACCTCGACCGTGAAGGCGAAGCGATCGCCTGGCATCTGAAGGAAACCATTGGCGGCGATCCCACACGGTACCGCCGCGTGGTGTTCAATGAGATCACCCGTCGGGCGATCCAGGAAGCGTTCGCGAATCCGACCTCCATCGATGGCGATCGTGTCAATGCGCAGCAGGCACGCCGATTCCTGGATCGGGTCGTAGGCTTCGAGCTGTCGCCGTTATTGTGGTCGAAGGTGGCCCGGGGGCTGAGTGCCGGGCGCGTACAGTCGGTTGCTGTACGGGTGATCGTCGAACGAGAGCGGGAAATTCGTGCGTTCGTTCCGGAGGAATACTGGGAGGCGTTCGCCGACCTCACGCGTGCCAGCGAGACCGATGTGTGCCGCTTTCAGGTGGTCAAGGACCGGGGTGAACACTATCGACCGAACACTCAGGCGGAGTCCGACGACGCCATGTCGCGATTGCGCGACCAGGCGGTATCGATCGCCAGCCGGGAAGACAAGCCGACCTGGACGAAACCGAACCCTCCGTTCATCACGTCGACGCTGCAGCAGGCTGCCAGCACGCGCCTGGGCTTCAGCGTCAAAAAGACGATGACCATGGCGCAGCGGCTCTATGAGGCCGGTTACATTACCTATATGCGCACCGACTCGACCAATCTCTCGGCGGATGCGGTCGAAGTGTGTCGGCAATTCGTTGGGCGTGAATTCGGCGAGCGGTACCTGCCGGAGAGACCGACTACCTACAGCAGCAAGGCGGATGCCCAGGAAGCGCATGAGGCGATTCGGCCGTCTGACGTGAATGTGGCCGCAACCGGCCTGACCGGGGTCGATGGCGATGCCGTGCGACTCTATGAGCTGATCTGGCGGCAATTCGTCGCCTGCCAGATGCCGCGGGCGGAGTACACATCGACCGTCGTATTGGCCAAGGCGGGCGATTTTCAGCTAAGTGTCCGGGGGCGGATATTGCGCTTCGATGGATACACCCGCGTGTTGCCGACCGTTGCTCGAAAGGAGGATGAACAGACCATTCCGGACTTTCGGGAGGGCGAGCCGCTGGCCATTTCCGCCTTGGACCCGATCCAGCACTTCACCAAACCGCCCCCTCGATTCGGCGAGGCCAGCCTTGTCCGAGAGCTGGAGAAGCGCGGTATCGGGCGGCCGTCGACCTATGCGGCGATCATTTCGACGATCCAGGATCGCGGCTACGTGACCCTGAACAGTCGGCGCTTTTATGCGGAACGGATCGGTGAGCTGGTGACCGATCGCCTGATTGAAAACTTCGGTCACCTGATGGACTACGGGTTCACCGCCCAGATGGAGCAGGAACTCGATCAGATCGCCGAAGGACGCGCTGAGTGGCAGGGAGTTCTGGACAAGTTCTACGTCGACTTTACCCAACGGCTTGCCAAAGCTCAGCACGCGACGTCTGGGATGCGCCCCAACGAGCCGACCGATACCGACATCGAGTGTAATTCGTGCGGTCGTCACATGCAGATTCGAACGGGCAGCACTGGCGTATTCCTCGGTTGTTCAGGCTATGGGCTGCCGCCGAAGGAACGCTGCACGGAAACCATGAATCTCGTCCCGGGTGACGAGATCGTGGACGTCGAGACCGATGAAGAAGGTGAATCACGATTGCTGCGCAGCAAGGAGCGATGCGCGACCTGCGCGACGCCGATGAACAGCTACCTCATCGATACCCATCGCAAACTGCACGTGTGCGGCGATAATCCCGATTGCTCCGGTTTTCGGGTTGAACAGGGAGAGTTCCGCATCAAGGGCTATGACGGCCCGGTGATCGCCTGCGACAAGTGCGGCGAAGACATGCAGTTGAAGACTGGCCGGTTTGGAAAATATTTTGGTTGCAGCAGCTCCGATTGTAAGAACACTCGCAAACTACTGCGCAGCGGCGAACCGGCGCCCCCCAAGGCAGACCCGATCCCAATGCCGGAACTACGCTGCGTAAAGGTAGACGATCACTACATTCTGCGCGACGGCGCGGCGGGGATATTCCTTGCGGCCAGCCAGTTTCCCAAGCACCGTGAGACGCGTGCTCCTAAAATCGCGGAGTTGAAAGCGCACGGCAACGAACTCGACCCGAAGTTCCAGTACTTTTTGAGCGCTCCTGAGACGGATCACGATGGCAATCCGGCGATCGTCAAGTTCCGTCGTAAGAGCAAGGAGCAGTATCTGGCCAGTGAGCACGACGGTAAAGCGACCGGCTGGACCGCCACCTACGAAAATGGCGCTTGGGTGGAGACCATCAAGGCGACGAAACGGACCAAGCGCGCCACGGCGCCTCGTAAACGCAAGAACTCAAGAGAATAACTATGTCATTTGCAGCACTGGAGATCACCCGCTTGGCCAACGGCGACATCGTATTGCGCGATGCTGAGGATGGCCGGGAACCCTTGGTGCGGATTCGGTTCTCGCGTGAGGTACGCGACATGCTCGGTGAAGATGTGGTGCTGGTCGCGGAGGCCATGATTGAAGCGGCGACCGATCATATTGCCGGGCACGACGGCTCCGACGAGCCTTCGGTGGTCACGTCACCGGTACTTCACTGACGCTGAGGACCCGGCTATGCCAGGTCAATCGCGTCTGATGACGCCGACACTCAGCCCTTCGATCACGAACTGCTGCTGGCTCAGATCGATTTCGATGGGCTCGTAATCGTCGTTTTCGGGGTGCAGGGTGATCATCTTGCCGCGTCCACGTTGCAGGCGCTTGACGGTCACCTCGTCTTCGATGCGCGCGACCACGATCTGCCCGTTGCTGACGTCCGTCGTGCGGTGCACGGCCAACAGATCGCCATCCAGGATTCCGACGTTGATCATGCTGTCGCCCTTCACCCTGAGCAGATAGTCTGCGGCGGGCCGAAAAAAATCAGGCGAGATGTCGCAGACGTCTTCGATGTGCTCTTCGGCGAGCACCGGGCTGCCGGCGGCGACCCGGCCGATTATAGGTAGACCATTGGGTTGTGGTAGCCGGATGCCGCGGGAGGTGCCGGGAATGATCTCGATCGCTCCCTTGCGGGCCAGCGCCTTGAGATGTTCTTCTGCGGCGTTGGGAGATTTGAATCCGAGTTCACGGGCGATGTCGGCTCGGGTCGGAGGGTAGCCCGTATCGCTGATGTGGCGTCGGATCAAGTCGAGCACCTGAGCCTGCCGGGCGGTGAGATCCTGCATGGTGGAGCCTGTGTGGATATACAGTTGTGCTGGAAGTATATACAGCGATTGACCTGATTGCACCCCCTGAAGATCAGCGCGTATGCTATTGATAACCATGTGAAAAGATTAGAGCGTCATTCTTAAGTGTTGATCGGCTCACGTGGGACGGCAGTAGCGAGGTAGGAGAGCATATGGTGCAGTGGCGTTGGTTCTGGGTCGTCCTGCTTGCAGGCGGCGCATTTGCAGTCACTCCGGAGGACCAGGGACGGGAGATATTTGCGGAACTGGACCGCCGCAACTCCGGATATCAGGATTATCAGGTCAATTTGCGCATGGTGTTGCGCAACGCTGCGGGCGATTTCAGCGAGCGTCTGTTGCGGATTCGACAGCTCGAGGTACCAAGCGATGGCGACAAGTTGCTGCTGGTGTTCGATACGCCGAAGGCAATTCGCGGCACTGCATTGTTGTCGTACGGGCACAAGACCGAACCCGATGATCAGTGGCTGTATCTTCCGGCGATCAAGCGAGTGAAAAAGATCGCGTCGAAGAACAAGTCGGGACCCTTCCTGGGCAGCGAGTTTGCGTTCGAGGACCTGGCGAACCCGGAACTGGAAAAGTACGATTATCGCTACGTGCGCGATGAGGAGTATGAAGGCCGGGACTGTTTCGTCGTGGAACGCTTTCCGCGCGATCGCTACTCGGGCTACACCCGCCAGGTTGTGTGGGTCGATCAGATCGAGTATCGGGTCGAGAAGATCGAATACTACGACCGCAAACTCAGCCTGCTGAAGACTCTGACGGTGGGCGGCTATGAGGCGTACACGCGCGCCGGCTACTGGAAGCCCGCGCGAATGTCCATGCTCAATCATCAGACCGGCAAAAGCACGGAACTCCATTGGGGAGATTATCGGTTTGGAACGGGGCTCATGGAAGACAGAGACTTCACGACCAACAGCTTGAAGCGGGTGCGCTGACGGCGCATGTATCTCATTCGGCCGTCGTTGCTGCGTGTCTGGCTGATCATTCTGATCGGCGCGGGGCTCCCTGCTACGGGTGTCACACAGGCACATCAGCGGCTGGTCTTCGGCAGCTTCGGACAACCGACCAACGCGCAACGCTGGGCGGCGAACGTCGGCGTCGAGTTGGACGTGGATATTCAGGTGCAGGAGCGCCGCGAGGCCGACGACCTTCTGTTTCGAGTGGTGACGAGCCCGCTGCATGACGATGAACTGCGCCTGGTGCGCCGACGGGCACGGGAGGCCGGTTTCCAGGTTTGGCGTTTGACCGATTCAGCGTCGGAAGAACCTGATTCGATAGGTTATGCGACGGTTCCGCCGACCGCTTACGAACGGACCCTTTCCGCGCCCCGAGATCTGATGCGCGAATTTGATGTCGACCTGGGATTTCAAACGCGCTCCTATCCGCGTGACGGGCTGGACGGGCAGTCCAGATTTCAGCCGTCGATCAGCGCCATGTTCCGCTACCGGCGTTACTTCAACGACGATCGGGACAGCTTCACCATACGACCGTTCGGCCGCCTGGATGAGGCGGACAGCGAACGCACTCATGCCGATATGCGCGAGCTGTATGTCAGTCACGTCGGTGACGATTGGGACCTGAGCGTCGGGTTCCAACAAGTATTTTGGGGGGTGACGGAATTCCATCATCTGGTCGACGTCATCAATCAAACGGATCAGGTGGAAAACATCGACGGCGAAGACAAGTTGGGGCAACCCATGATCAACCTGTCCCTGATACGTGACTGGGGAATTCTGGATTTCTATGTGCTGACCGGGTTCAGGGAACGGACCTTTCCGGGCGAAGATGGGCGGCTGCGTCGACAGTTGCCGGTTGACGACAGTCTGGTGACCTATGAATCTGGCGACGAGGAGTGGCATATCGACGGATCTGTGCGTTGGTCACACCACCTGGGCCCCGTCGAGTTCGGCATCTATCATTTCTCCGGGACCAATCGGGAACCCGAGCTGCGTCCGTGGCAACTGACCTCGGGAGACTGGGTGTTGCAGCCGCACTACGCCCTCATGGATCAGACCGCGCTCGACGCCCAGGCTATCGTGGGCGACTATCTGTTCAAGCTGGAGGCGTTGACGCGCTCATCCCAGGGACAACGCTACGCGGCGGCGACCGGCGGTTTCGAACGCACGCTGGTCGGTGCCTTCGGCACTCGGGCAGATCTGGGGATCATTCTCGAGTACATGTACGATGATCGTGGTGACGATGCGACCACCGTGTTTGAGCACGATCTGGGGCTTGGCACTCGGTGGCGTTGGAATGACGTCGCTGATTCGCATGCCTTGTTCGGCGTCATCTGGGATGTTCAGACCCACGAATATGTGCTGAAGCTGGAAGGCGGGCGAAGGTTGGGCAACGACTGGCAACTGTTTGTCGAGGGCCGGGTCTTCGGCGGTGGTTATCAGCCACCGACAGAGCCGGTGGAAGCGGTGCTCGAATCGATGCTCGATACGCAGAACAAGCTGGGCGCACTGCAGCGCGACGACTTTCTTCAACTTGAATTGACGCGCTTCTTCTAGCCGAAGAAGTAGCCTGAAACAGGGAACCTGTCGATGCCGGAGTGGTTGACCCCCGCAGAGAATGTATGGGTCGCGGAAGTGTTTGGCATCGTTCTGGGAACTCTGCTGCTCCGCTTCCTCGTCAAGCTGGTCTTGGATCGGCTCGCGCGCAAGTTGGAGAGCACGCAAAACCTCTACGACGATGCGCTGCTGGAAGCCGCTCGCCGCCCGCTGGGTTGGTTCATCTGGATTATGGGCATGGCCTTTGCGGCCGATATTGTTGCCCCGCATGCGGAGTCGGATCTGTTCGGGTACGTCGGCCCGCTACGCGAGGTTGCGGTCATCTTCCTGTTGGCCTGGTTCGCGGTGCGCCTTATCCGGTTTGTCGAGGATCACCTGGTAGATCCGAGTTACCGCGAAGCGCCGGTGGATCGTACTACCGCGTCGGCAGTCGGCAAGTTGCTGCGTGCTTCGATCGTCATCACCACCCTACTGATCTGTCTCCAGACGCTCGGATTTTCGGTGACTGGCGTGTTGGCGTTCGGTGGCATTGGCGGGATCGCGGTGGGGTTTGCCGCCCGCGATCTGCTGGCGAATTTCTTCGGCGCATTGATGATATTTCTGGATCGGCCGTTTTCGGTGGGCGATTGGATTCGGTCTCCCGATCGCGACATCGAAGGCACGGTTGAAGAGATCGGTTGGCGACTGACGCGGATACGCACCTTCGATGCCCGGCCACTGTACGTTCCGAACTCGGTGTTCATGAGTATTTCAGTCGAGACTCCGTCACGGATGACCAACCGGCGAATCTACGAGACGATCGGGGTTCGATATGACGACGTGGCTGTGATGCCCGCGATCCTCCAGGCGATACGGGAGATGTTGCGCAGCCATCCGGCAATCGACACGCAACGCACGCTGATGGTCAACTTCAACGCTTTTGGCCCGTCCGCACTGGACTTTTTCATCTATACGTTTACCCGGACCACGGTCTGGACCGAATACCACCAGGTCAAGGAGGCGGTGTTGCTCGAGGTCGCGAAGATCATTGCGGCGCATGGCGCGCAAATCGCGTTCCCGACTCAGACGCTGCACATTGCCACTCCCGCGGAGCCGCAGGCGCCGGGCGCGTGATCGGGGCGTGAACGGTCAGACGCGCGTCCCGGCCGAGGTGGTGCAGGCACTACGCGACGCTGAGCTGATTGCCGGTCGTGACACGGTGGAAGCCGCGATCGACCGGGTGGCCGTGCAGTTGGCGGTGGAGCTTGCGGACGCGTATCCGGTGCTGATGTGCATCATGAATGGTGGCCTGGTGATGACCGCGCGGTTGCTGGAACGATTCGACTTCGCGTTGCAGTTGGATTACGTGCAAGTCAGTCGGTATCACGATGGGACCCGCGGTGGAGAATTGACCTGGCGGGTGGAACCGGCGTTGCCGCTGGCCGGGCGCACCGTGCTGGTGGTTGACGACATCTTCGATCAGGGCTGGACGATGCACGGAGTCGTGGCGAAAGTTTCGTCGCTGGGGGCCGCTCAGGTAATCTCCGTGGTGCTCGTCGACAAGCAGGTTGATCATGTCCGCCCGATCGACGTCGACTATGCGGCGCTGACCGCGCCTGACCGATACCTGTTCGGTTGCGGCATGGATTACCGGGGTCATTGGCGGAATCTTCCGGCCATTTATGCGCTGCCCTCGAACCCGCTGACAGCGGAGCCCACGTGACCTGCGTTGCGCTCATTGGCGGTACCGGACTGAACAGCATCGATGGAATCGAAGCGCTTGGCACCAGTCTGCAGACGCCCTATGGGTTGGCGTCGGCGCCGCTCGGCACGCGGCGCTGGGCAGGTCACGACGTTCTGTTTCTGGCCCGGCACGGGCGTCCGCACCAGATCGCGCCGCATCGGATCAACTATCGCGCCAACCTCTGGCTGCTGCAGCAGCAGGGCGCGGACTGTGTGATCGCCACCAATGCGGTGGGCGGGATCACGTCCCACTGCGCGCCCGGAGCCATCGTCCTTCCCGACCAGTTGATCGACTACAGCTGGGGTCGGGAGCACAGTTATGCGGACGAGCAGCAGTTGCGCCACGTCGAGTTCGGGGTTCCCTACCACGCCGGCTTGCGCGCAACCCTCATGGCGGCCGCGGAGCAATTGTCGATGGGTCTGGTCACCTCGGGAACGTACGGCTGCACCCAGGGCCCGCGGCTGGAGACGGCGGCGGAGATCGACCGCATGGAACGGGATGGCTGCGATCTGGTGGGCATGACCGGGATGCCCGAGGCTGGCCTCGCGCGGGAATTGGATCTGCCCTATGTGGCGCTGTGTCTGGTCGTCAACGAAGCCGCCGGACGGGGTACGGGGCCCATCGACGAGGGCGAGATCGGCCGCGTCAGCCGCGCCGGGATGGGGGCAATCGTTAAGTTACTCGACGGTTTCTTCGAGCTGCTCGAATAGTTCCACCAACGCGGCTGGCGGTTCCACCGGATCCACTCGGATCAGCAACCCGAAGCTCGGGTGATCGAGGTAGTGCAGTTCTCCACTGCGCATGCGGCGCACCTCGGACAATACCTGGTAGGGAAGCGCCGGGTCGACGGCGTCATCGAAATCGAAGGGAATTCCGGCAAGCACGGCGGCATCCCGTGAGCTACCGTCCGTCAGGCTGTACCAGCCGCCAAAGTCCTGGGCCCCCTCGGTCGGGTCGGGTTGGTACCAGAGCTTTGCGGCGACGTGCAGAAACCGCCCCAGGGTAATGGCGAGGGTTCCTTCGACGCGCCAGCGATCTGCAATGGCTTCATTACTCTGAATCAGTATGGGCTGAGGGTCGTCTCGCTCGGGCACGGGCTGCAACCAGGCGCCATGCGCAAGTATGCGACCCACACCCCGCTGGGTGAGCGCCCGGGCGGGGGCGGTCAACGCGAGCTGCGTTGGGTCGCTCCGCCATCGGTACGCGTCGGCCGCCAGGGCGGTTTGAAACTCCGCCAGCGCGTCCGCAAAGGCTTGCTCGAGCAGTTGCCTTGGCGAGGGCGGTGGTTCGGGCAACTCTAGTAGCGGGTCGCTCGCCGTCAGGTCCGGTGGTTCCTCGAGAACCGCGGGGTTCTCGGGTTCGTCCAGCGCATCGGCGACCTCACCGAACCACCCATCCCCGGCGGGCAGCGGGGCCTCGGGCCAGGGTTCCGCTACAGCGCGAAGCGGCGCGAATCCACCCCCGGGATCGGCCAGGTCGGCGAATACAGGTGCCAGGACGTTGGCCGGATAGGCGCGTGGCTCGTTCGTCGACAGCAGCTCCTGCGATGCCTCGGTTTGCAGCTCAGAAGACACCTCGACGCCGGCTGAATTCTCGAAGATCAGCACTTCCACGGTGTACCAGTCGTGGTCGAGGGGCAACGCGACGGCCGCGGTGATCTGACCGGACCATAGCGCGGCGGCTGCGACCCATACCCCGGATATCCCGGATACGACTGACGTTCTCACAGACCCACCGCCACATCGGCGGTGGTGCGCTCGGCGTCGGCTTGCGGCGTGAGCCGATGGAGCAGCTCGCGCACAAAGGCGACCCGCTTGTCGGGATCTTCCAGATTCCTGGTGATCCGCAGGCGCGTGCCGCCATCGAGGCGGAAGGTGTTTGGCTCGCGTTGCACGAGCTGCACGAGGGCGAGCGGGTCGACCCGGGTTTCGGAGCCGAACTCCACGCGCCCCGTGGCCTGACCGATGTCGATCCGTGCAAGGCCGAGGGACTGAGCCGCCAGCTTCAGCTCCGTCGTGGTGAACAATTGCCTCAGTTGTGTGGGCAGCTGGCCGAAGCGGTCGATCATTTCGGCGCGCAGTTCGTCGAGTTCGGCGGTCGAGTGGGCGCTCGCGATCCGCTTGTACATGATCAGGCGGGTATGGACGTCCGGCAGATAGTCGTCGGGGATGAGTGCAGGGAAGTGCAGGTTGACCTCCTCGATCGTCTCCAGCGGCACGTCCAGATCGAAGGTGGTGCCACTTTGGATGGCTTTCACTGCGCGATCGAGCATGTCCATGTACAGGCTGAAGCCGATGGACTCGATCTGTCCGGACTGTTCGTCGCCCAACAATTCGCCGGCGCCGCGGACCTCCATGTCGTGCGTGGCAAGGGTGAAGCCGACGCCGAGCTCGCTTGCGGCCTCGATCGCTTCGAGGCGCTTGAGCGCATCGCTGGTCATGGCTTTCGGGTGTGGCGCCAGCAGGTAGGCATAGGCCTGGCGATGTGACCGTCCGACGCGGCCGCGCAACTGATGTAACTGCGCCAAACCGAATTTGTCTGCCCGGTCCATGATGATGGTGTTGGCGTTGGGGATGTCGATCCCCGTTTCGATGATGGTGGTGCACACCAGCACGTTGCTGCGCCGGTGATAGAAGTCGCCCATGACACGCTCCAACTCACGTTTCGGCATCTGGCCATGACCGATGCCGATCCGCGCTTCCGGCACCAGTGCTTCGAGTTCGCTGGCGGTCTGGTCGATGGTGCGCACTTCGTTGTGCAGATAGAACACCTGACCGCCGCGCATCAGCTCGCGAGTGATGGCTTCGCGGATGACGTGTTTGCGACGTTGCTGGACGAACGTCTTGATCGACAGACGCTTCGCAGGCGGTGTTGCGATGATCGACAGATCGCGAATTCCGCCCATGGCCATGTTCAGGGTTCGTGGGATGGGTGTCGCGGTCAGCGTCAACACATCGACCTCGGCGCGCAATGAGCGTAGCCGTTCCTTCTGACGAACGCCGAAGCGATGCTCTTCATCGATGATGACCAACCCCAGGTCTTTGAAGACGAACGCTTTGTTGAGCAGTTTGTGGGTACCGATGCAGATATCGACCGCGCCGCTTGCCAGGCGCTGTCGGGCGGCCTCCACTTCGCCGTCGGTGCGCAGCCGTGAAACCACTTCGATCTGCACGGGCCAGTCTGCGAATCGATCGCGGAAGTTGTCGAAGTGCTGCTGCGCGAGGAGCGTAGTGGGCACCAGCAGCGCGACCTGCTTGCCGTTCTGCGCGGCCAGGAATGCCGCCTGCATGGCAACTTCGGTTTTGCCGAACCCGACGTCACCGCAAATCAGGCGATCCATCGAGCGGGCACTGCATAGATCGTCGGTGACCGCGTCGATCGCGGCCTGCTGATCGGGCGTGACGTCGAAGGGGAACTGATCGGCGAATCGTTGATAGTCCTCGTCGGGGCCGGCCAGGGCCTTTCCCCCACGCGCTTCTCGGCGGGCGTAAATGTCGAGCAGTTCGGCCGCAACGTCGTGGATTTTCTCGGCGGCTTTGCGTTTGGCCTTGTCCCATTGATCGGATCCGAGGCGGTGCATTGGCGCCGTCTCGGCATCGGCCCCGGCGTACCGTGAGATGAGATGCAACGATGCGACCGGGACATACAGCAACGCGGCTTCCGCATATTCGATGGTTAGAAACTCTGACTGAGAAGAGTCGATGTCGAGCGTAGTCAAGCCCTGATAGCGGCCCACGCCGTGCTCGAGATGTACTACGGGCGCGCCTATGTTCAGCTCGGTCAGATTACGGATGACCTGGTCTGGATCGATCCCGCGCCGCCCGGTGCGGCCCGGCGACTCGCTGCGTCGGCCGAAGATCTGGGCTTCGCCGACGATTGCCATGTCGCTGATCCACAGCGAGCGTTCCACCGGTGCAACGGTAATGCCGAGCGGCATCGAGCCTTCGCGAAACGCGGCGAAATCTTCGCAATCGACCGTGGCCAACCCGGCCCGGGTGAGGAACTCCCAGAGCAGTTCGCGTCGACCTGGGCTGTCGGCACAGAACAACGTGCGCGGCGCCTCGGCCATGAAACGGCAGAGCCGTTCAGCAGGGTTCTGGGCACGCGAATTGGCGGTGAGGTCCGGCGGCGTCCGGCTCTCGAACCGGCTCGCGTGCCGCGCACCGTCGAAGATGACGCGCCGGTAACCCTGCAATGCTCCGAACAGTTCGTCCTCCCGCTGGTACAGGCGGGCGGGTTCCAGAATCGGGCGTTCGAGGTCATGGCGCAGGCTTTCATGACGCTCGGCCACGTCCTTCAGAAAGTGCCTCGCGGCACTTTGCAGATTGGTATCGCTGATGATCAGCGAGTCGTCCGGAAGGTAGTCGAACAGCGTGGCGAGCGAATCGAAGAACAGCGGCAGGTAGTACTCGATTCCCGAGGGCGAAATGCCCTGGCTGATGTCCTGATACATGGGGCAGCGGCGTACATCGACATCGAAGTTCGCGTGCCAGTTGTCGCGAAACCTCGCGATCGCCGCGGTGCTCATCGGAAATTCTTTGGCCGGCAGCAGTTCGATGCGAGACACTTGCTCGATCGTTCGCTGGCTGTCGGCCTCGAACAATCTCAGCGTGTCGACTTCGTCGTCGAACAGATCGATTCGAAACGGATCGGTCGCGCCCATCGGGAAGATGTCGACCAGCGACCCACGGACCGCAAACTCGCCGCGTTCCCTGACCGTTTCGACGCAGGTGTAGCCAGCCTGTTCGAATCGGGCTCGATACGCGCCGACGTCGAACGGGTCGCCTCGTTGAATGATCAGGCTGTGGGCGTCCAGAAACTGCTGCGGGGTGAGGCGCTGGAGCAGCGTGCCGACCGGCACGATCAACACGCCGGATGCGAGGCGCGGCAATCGGTACAGCGTCAGTAACCGCTCGGAGACGATGTCCTGATGTGGCGAGAAGGCGTCGTAGGCGAGGGTTTCCCAGTCCGGCAACGTGAGTACCGGCAGCCCGGTGTCGGCGCCAAAGAACTCGACTTCGCAACGCATTCGGTACGTGGCGTCGGGGTCGTCGGTGATGACCACGGTCAGCCCGGGATGCCGCCGCGCGGCCTCGGTGACGGCGAGGCCCATGGCGGATCCTGTCAGACCTTGCCAACCGACATCGTCCCCGGCACGCTCAGGGAGAGGAGGATCGAATACGTCGGCCATTGGCGCGAGTCACACGGCGGGTGTCGAGGCGCGGTATTCTACTTCAACCACACGCAATCTGAGGACGGCAGTAATGCGCGGTTGGTCCGTTGCGCTCCTCGGCACAGGGTTTTTTGCAGGGGTGCTCGCGGGGGTGGGCGTTGTCTTCTGGTACCAGGGTGAGTCGCCACCCGCGGTGCAGGACGCCGTGACGGGAGCGATGCGGCCACCGGCGCCCCATCTTCCGGACGCGCAGGGCGCCGTGGCGCCGCGTCACGATTCGAATTCGGATCGCGTTCTCACGTTGTTGCGCGAGGGCCGCGTCGAGGCGGGCCTGAATGCGCTCGAACAGTTCGAGAGGTCTCTCGATCGGTCGGCACATTCGGCGCTGCGGGAGGACGTGCTGGCGGAAATCCGGCGCTGGATGGAAAATGCGCGACTCGAAGAGGCGCTGCGACTGAGCCGCGCCTACCAGGACCGCTATCTGCATGACGCGGGCCTTCTCGGGGTGCTTGCCGACATCTATCTACAGCTTGGCCGTGCCGAAGACGCATTGCTGTCCCTGTTCGAGATTCTCGATTACCCACCTTCCGTTGCGGTCGCCCAGACGACCCGTGATCGCATATTGACGCTACAGCGAACGCACGCTGAAGGATTGAGCCGGCGACGCGAGTTTCAGGCGTTGGTGGAGTTTTACGCCTGGTTGTTGAATCTCGACCCGAACAACGACCGCTACCGACTCGCCCAGGCCGAATGGCTGGCCGAGGTGGGCGAATTCGAACGCGCGGAAGCCCTGCTGGGCGAGGTAGGCACGGCGCGGTCGGATGAAGCGGCGAACATGCGTGCGCGGCTTGGGTTGATCGAGGCGGGGATACCGGTCGAACGTCAGGGCGATCGGTTGATTGCCGAGGTCCTGATTTCCGGTCGGCCGGTCCGCATGCTGGTTGATACCGGTGCGACCATGTCCAGTTTGTCGCTGAGCACGCTGCGCCGGCTGGGCGCCCGGCGTACCGGGCGCACCGCCACCGTCGTCACTGCCTCGGGTGTGATCACCGCGCCGGTGTTCGTGGTCGACGAAGTCATTGTGGGTGACCTGACGTTTCCCAATCATCGGGTGCTTGGATTGGATCTGGAGGACGCCGGCGTGGCTGGATTACTGGGAATGGATGTGCTGGGTACCACGGGCCTGCCGCGGCTGTGAACCAAACGGTGGATAGCCGGGTTCTGACAAGGTAAAGTGCGCGCGCCACGGCCCCGTAGAGGGTCGGGTTGTGGGCGCCGCGGCGCCGTGTCTGTTTCCGGGAGTGCGGCCGACCTGAAGTCGGCGGCGAATGTGTGGACGCCTATGAAGCCCACCAACGTATTTGACCCGAACTATTTCCACAAAGTAGTGGACTGTCAGTGGGCCTGTCCCGCGCACACGCCCGTGCCCGAATACATCCGCCTGATCGCACAGCAGCGCTACACCGAAGCGTACATGCTGAACTGGGATTCGAACGTCTTCCCGGGCATTCTCGGCCGTACCTGTGATCGGCCGTGCGAGCCGGCCTGTCGGCGGGTGCGCACGGAAGAGAAGCCGGTGGCCATCTGCCGGCTCAAGCGCGTAGCCGCCGATCACAAGGGCGACATCACGCCTTATCTGCCGAGGGTTCCGACCCGCAAAAACGGCAAACGCGTCGCGTTGCTGGGTGCCGGTCCTGCGTCGCTGGCCGTCGCGCGGGACCTGCTGCCGCTGGGCTACGAGGTTCACGTATTCGACAAGGACCCCGGCGCCGGCGGCATGATGCGCACTCAGATTCCGGCATTCCGTCTGCCGATCGAGGTGCTTGAAGAAGAAGTCGATCTGATCATGGACATGGGGGTTCAGGGTCACTTCAACTACACGATCGACAGCATGCGCGACATGCTCGACCAGGGATTCGACGCGTACTTCATAGGTACGGGTGCGCCGCGAGGCCGGGATCTTCCGAACCTGCCGGGTCGCGTGGAAAGCGGCGCGCACATCTCCATCGGCATCGACTGGTTGTCGAGCGTGGCATTCGGTCACACGACCAGCATCTCCGGGAAGGTCATCGTCATGGGTGGCGGTAACACGGCGATGGACTGTTGCCGCACCTCGATGCGGCTCGGGGCCGAGGAAGTCACGGTGGTGGTCCGCTCGGGCTTCGACGTCATGAAGGCCTCGGAATGGGAAAAGGAAGACACGATTGGCGAAGGGATCCCCATCGTCAACAATCGGCCGCCGATAAAGTTCGTACACGAAAACGGCAAGCTCAAAGGGGTGCTGTTTCAGTGCATCGAGCAGGTCGCGGACGAAAACGGTCGGCTCGAGTCAGTCCCCACGGGTGAGCCGGATGTGTTCATGGAAGCAGACCATGTGCTCATGGCGATCGGTCAGGAGAATCACTGTCCCTGGATCGAACGGGACATCGGCATCGAATTCGACCAGTGGGACTGTCCAATTCTGAATGAGGAAACGTTGCAGTCGACGAATCCCAAGGTGTTCTTCGGGGGCGACTCTGCATTTGGACCTGAGAACATCATCTGGGCCTCGGCACATGCGCATCGGGCCGCGATCTCGATGCATCTGTTCTGTCAGGGTGAGGATCTGCTCAGCGCCCGTCCGCCGGAAGGCGTGAACCTGATTAGCCAGAAGATGGGCATGCATGAGTGGGCGTACGACAGCGCGCATGATCCGGCGCAACGCTTCATCGTCCCTAAGGCGGACCAGAAGGTGGCGCTGAGTAACATCAAGGTCGAGGTAGAACTCGGCTTCGACGAGGAACTCGGGTTAAAGGAAGCCCAACGGTGCCTGAATTGTGATGTGCAGACGGTGTTTACGGAAAACCTCTGCATCGAGTGCGATGCCTGCGTCGACATCTGTCCGATGGATTGCATCACGTTTACGGACAATGGTGAAGAGAGTGATCTGCGGGGTCGGTTGACCGCGCCGGCGAGCAACCTCGAACAGGACCTGTACGTGTCGGACGAACTGAAAACCGGGCGAGTTATGGTCAAAGACGAGGACGTGTGCGTGCACTGCGGCTTGTGCGCGGAACGGTGTCCGACCAATGCGTGGGACATGCAGAAGTCGATATTCCACATCCCTCAGTTGGGCTCCTCCAGCACATGAGTGCTCAGGTCAGCTACAACGACTTCGTCATCAAATTTGCGAACGTCAACGGCTCCGGATCGGCCAGCGCCAATGGGATGTTTGCCAAGGCACTGTTCCGGATGGGCATTCCCGTGGCAACGCGCAATATCTTTCCTTCGAACATTCAGGGTTTGCCGACGTGGTTCGAGGTGCGCGTCAGCGAACGGGGCTATCTCGGGCGGCGCGAAGGCGTTGACGTGATGGTGGCGATGAATGCCGAAACTTATGAGGAAGACGTGGCCAGCGTGGTACCCGGCGGGTATCTGTTCTACGACAATTCGAAGCCGCTGGCGAGGGAGCTGGTGCGCAACGACATCGTCGAGGTGGGAATTCCGATCAGCGAGATGTTGCTTCCCGAGTTCCAGGACCCCAAGCAGCGTCAGCTGTTCAAGAACATCACCTATCTTGGCGCGCTGTCGGCGCTGCTCAACCTCGATTTCGACGTGCTGAAAAGCATGATTGGGGAGCAGTACAAAGGCAAGGATGCGTTGATCAAACCGAACATCCATGCGCTGGAGATCGGTCGCAACTACGCGATGGAGTACCTCGATTGCCCGTTGCGCGTCCAGGTAAGGCCCAGCGATGCCGTTGGCGATCGGATCATGATCAATGGTAATTCCGCGGCAGCGCTGGGTTGCATATACGGGGGCGCGACGGTCTGCGCCTGGTATCCGATCACTCCCTCCACATCGCTGGTGGAAGCCTTCGAGAGGTACGCCAATCAGCTTCGGCTCGACGAAAACGGCCGACGCAAATTCGCCGTCGTTCAGGCCGAGGACGAGTTGGCGGCGATAGGGATGGTCATCGGCGCCGCCTGGAATGGCGCCCGCAGTTTTACCGCGACCAGCGGCCCCGGGCTTTCGTTGATGAGTGAGTTTCTGGGTCTGGCGTACTTCGCTGAGATTCCGGCCGTACTGTTCGACGTTCAGCGCGCGGGACCGTCGACCGGCATGCCGACGCGCACTCAGCAATCCGATCTGCTGTCCGCGGCCTACGCGTCGCACGGCGATACCAAACAGGTCTTACTGATTCCGGCGACACCCAAGGAGTGCTTCGAGTTCGCGGCCGCTGCACTCGATCTTGCCGATCGGCTGCAGACGCCGGTGATCGTGCTGAGCGATCTTGAACTCGGTATGGACGACTCGCTGTCCGAACCCTTTGTGTGGGATGACGAGCGCCGCTACGACCGTGGCAAGGTGTACACGGCCGAGGACCTCGATGAACTGGAGTCCTATGGCCGCTACCGTGATATTGATGGCGATGGCATTGGTTATAGAACCTACCCCGGAACCCACCCCACCAAGGGGAGCTTCTTCACGCGGGGTACTTCGCGCGACGAAAACGCCAAGTACACAGAGTCGCCCGACGCCTACATCGCGAACATGCGACGACTCGAGCGCAAATGGCAGACGGCTGCAGGGCTCGTGCCTGTGCCGGAGATATCCCGGAGCGAACCGGCGCGAGCGTACGGCATCATCTACTACGGAACCACCGAGCATCCCATGCGCGAAGCGCTGGATCGTCTGGCGGAAGACGGTATTCACCTGGATACCATGCGCATACGCGCGTTTCCATTTTCGCAAGCGGTGTTCGAATTCGTCACCGAGCATGAACTGGTGTTCGTCGTCGAGCAGAATCGCGACGGTCAGATGGAAACGCTGCTGGTCAGTGAAGGCCGACTCGATTCGGCGCAACTGATCGGGGTGCGGTATTTCGGCGGCTTGTCGATTTCTGCCGACATCATCGCCCGGGAGATCCGCGACTACTTCGTTGAGAATAAACTGGCACGCATTTCTGAGGTGACCTCATGAGCTTCATCTCCAAACCCGTGGTTCATCACCCGCAACTGGGGCACAACGACCTCGGCTTGACCCGACGCGATTACGAAGGGCCGATATCGACATTGTGCGCGGGTTGCGGCCACGATTCGGTCAGCGCTGCGATCGTCCAAGCGTGTGCCGAACTCTCGATCCCGCCGCACCGGTTCGCCAAGGTGTCGGGGATCGGCTGTTCGTCGAAGACGCCGAGCTACTTTCTCGGCAATTCGCATGGGCTTAATTCGGTGCACGGTCGTATGCCCTCGGTGACCACCGGTGCGAATCTCGCGAATCGCTCGTTGCACTGCATCGGAATTTCCGGTGACGGCGACACCGCATCGATCGGCCTGGGGCAGTTCGCGCACATCGTACGACGGCGCGTCAACATGCTCTACATCGTCGACAACAATGGCACTTACGGCTTGACCAAGGGTCAGTTCTCGGCCACCAACGACAAGGGTTCGACCAAC
The DNA here is from genome assembly GCA_004357385.1 of Gammaproteobacteria bacterium. Taxonomy (GTDB): domain Bacteria; phylum Pseudomonadota; class Gammaproteobacteria; order Pseudomonadales; family Azotimanducaceae; genus SMWF01. Next base: position 45,795 of record SMWF01000071.1, read on the forward strand.
AAGAAAGGCCTGCCCAATCTCCACGAACCGATCGATCTGGTCAGCATGGCTCTGCAGATCGGTGCGACGTTCGTGGCGCGCAGTTTTTCAGGGGACAAGCGACAACTGGTGCCGCTGATCCGGGCAGGACTGCTGCACGAAGGCTTCGCGTTCATCGATGTCGTTTCTCCGTGCGTGGCATTCAACAACCATGCGGGCTCCACCAAGAGCTACGAATACGTTCGCGGCCATCGGGACGACGTGGTGATGGCCGATTTCGTTCCCACTCATGAAGAGATCACCGCCGATTACGCGCCCGGTGAACGCGAAGACGTGCTAATGCCTGACGGTTCGACATTGCGTCTGCGCAAGCTCGAGGAGACCTACGATCCTCGCGACAGGACGAAGGCGCTGAACTATGTTCACGACAAGACGCTGCAGGGCGAGGTCGTTACCGGACTGCTGTACATCGACCCGGATGCGTCGGATTGCCATGCGATGCTCAACACCGTCGCTGAGCCGCTCAACTCGCTGGGCGAGGCGGAGTTGTGTCCCGGTAGCGAAGCGCTCGACGCGATCAACGCGAGCTTTCGCTGAGGCGCAGCCCGTCGTGACCCAGTCCGCTCGGGTGTAGATGGACGGGTATTTCACCGCTGCGTTATTGCGTGGCATGACCGAAACTCTGATAATACGCGCCCCTTTTGGGGTGGCCCCTTCCTTCGGACAACTCAGCATGAGGACATGCCGTGGCTCTACCTAGTCTCGACGACTATTTTCCGGATTGGAAAGAACGCGAAGCCCTGGCGGAGTCGATGATCCCGATCATCGGCAAGCTGTATCGCAAGAACGTTGTCATCTACTGCTATGGCCGCGCGCTTCATAACCAAAGCGTTACTGCGATCATGAAAGCGCACCGCTATGTTCGACAGATCGCGCAGAACGAACTATCTGAATTTGAGAGTTTCCCCATCCTGGAAGCATTGTCGGAACTCGACCTTGGTCCGTCGCACATCGATGTTGGCAAGCTGGCGACCGAGTACATGGAAGCCAGCGCCGGGAACGGCCTCAAGGCGTTGGAATTTGTGGCCGAACAGTGCGCCGAGATCATCGGCCGGCACGTTCCGCCGATCGAAAAGCCCCAGGATGTGGTGCTGTATGGATTCGGGCGCATTGGTCGGTTGCTGGCGCGTCTGTTGATAGAAAAGACCGGTAGCGGCCAGCAGTTACGGCTGCGCGCGGTGGTACTGCGCAAGGGTGGACCGGACGATCTGGTCAAGCGCGCGAGCCTGTTGCGGCGGGACTCCGTGCATGGCGCGTTCCAGGGCACCTTGCGGGTCGATGAAGAGCATCAGTGCATCATTGCGAACGGTAACGTGATTCACATGATTCACGCCGACGGACCCGATCAGGTCGATTATGAAGCGTACGGAATTCACGATGCGGTGGTAATCGACAACACCGGTGCCTGGCGCGACGAGGCTGGTCTGTCGCGGCACCTTAAATCGAAGGGCACAGCGCGAGTGATACTCACCGCGCCGGCCAAGGGTTCGATTCCGAATATCGTGTCCGGGGTGAATTCACACCTGATCACGCCAGACCTGAAAATCATGGGGGCTGCCTCGTGCACCACCAACGCCATCGTGCCGGTGCTCAAGGCGATCAACGACGAGTACGAAATCCTACACGGACACATGGAGACGGTGCACGCCTACACCCCGGATCAGAATCTGATCGACAACTACCATAAGAAGGCCCGGCGAGGTCGCGGCGCGCCATTGAACCTGGTCATCACCGAGACCGGCGCAACGGCTGCGGTGGCTGAACTGCTGCCGGAGCTGGAAGGCAAACTGACGGGCAACGCCATCAGGGTACCCACCCCCAACGTATCCCTTGCGATCCTCAATCTGACGCTATCTCGGGACACCACCCTGGAAGAGGTCAACGGTTTCCTGCGCCACGCTTCGCTGGAATCGGCGCTGCAGCGGCAGATTGATTTCCGGGCATCGCCCGAGTTGGTCTCATCAGACTTCGTGGGCAATCGCCACGCCGGGATCGTCGACGGTGCCGCAACCATCGTCAAAGACAATCGGACCGTTGTATACGTCTGGTACGACAACGAGTTTGGCTATGCCTGTCAGGTGATCCGGGTGGTGCAGAAATGGGCGGGGATCCGTTATCCGTTGATACCGGGTGACGTAGCACACACCGGCTTCGGCTGAGTTTTCCGGGCGTGATCAGAATCAGGAAAGGCCTCGACCTGCCGATCGCCGGTGCGCCCGTGCAGGTGGTCGAAGGGGCGCGCCCGGTTCGGTTTGCGGCCGTGCTCGGACACGACTACGTGGGCATGCGCCCCACGATGGCGGTGCGCGAGGGCGATCGGGTCAAGCGCGGTGGCGTGTTGTTCACGGACAAAAAGAACGAAGGCGTGTGCTTCACGGCGCCGGTGGCCGGACGCATCAGCAGTATCAACCGTGGTGCGAAACGTGCGCTGCTGAGCGTCGTGATCGAGGTCGGTGAGGACGAGACCGAGTCCTTCGACGCGATGAACCCCGATCAGATTGCGGCGCTTGATCGAACGGCGGTTGTGGCTCGCTTGGTGGACACTGGGCTATGGACCGCGTTACGAACTCGTCCCTTCAGTAAGGTGCCGGCGCGCGATCAGGTGCCGCATTCGATATTCGTCACGGCGATGGACTCGAACCCGTTGGCGCCGGACGTTGCGGCACTGATAAACCTTCAGGCGGAGGCATTCTCAATCGGTCTCGGGGTGCTGACAAAGCTCACCGAAGGACCCGTCTACGTCTGCCACGCCCACGCGGCCCAGGTGCCGGTCGTCGCGGGCGACCGGTTGGCCGTCGAAACCTTTGCAGGCGTCCATCCGGCGGGACTGGCCGGCACCCACATTCATCACCTCGATCCGGTCTCGGCAAGCAAAACCGTGTGGCACATCGGAGCCCAGGATGTCATTGCGATTGCCAACACGCTGTTGCAGGGTTCCCTGTGGAATGAACGCATCGTCGCGCTGGGCGGTCCCGGGGTCCAGCGACCCCGCTTGCTGCGCACGGTGCTGGGTGCATCGCTGGAGGAACTGACCGCGGGCGAGTTGGTCAATGCGGAGCAACGGGTCATTTCCGGTTCGGTGTTCGGTGGGCGCGAAGCCGCCGGCGCGGAAGCCTACCTCGGTCGATATCATCAGCAGGTCTCGGTGCTTCCCGAAGATCACGAGCGCAAACTGTTCGGCTATTTGAGCCCGGGGCCCAACCTGCATTCGGTGTTCCCGATCTTTCTGTCGGCGTGGTTGCCGCGCAAGCTGCTGCACTTTTCCACCACGTCCAATGGCAGCCCACGGGCGATGGTTCCCATCGGGACCTATGAAAGCGTCATGCCCCTGGACATTCTGGCGACTCAGTTGCTGCGCGCGGTGCTGGTCGAAGATCTGGAGATGGCAGCTGCGCTCGGCTGCCTGGAACTGGACGAGGAAGATGTCGCGCTGTGCACCTATGCGTGTCCCGGCAAGTACGAATATGCACCGGCGCTGCGCAACGTGCTGACGCTGATCGAGAAGGAAGGATAGCCATGATGTGGCTGCGCAACTTCCTTGATCACATCGCGCCGTATTTCGATAAAGGCGGCCGGTTCGCCGCCCTCTATCCTGTGTATGAAGCGATTGACACGGCGCTGTACACCCCGGCAACGGTGACTGCGGGTCCGTCCCACGTCCGCGACGGCTTGAACCTGAAGCGGATCATGATCACCGTCTGGATGTGTGCCTTCATCCCGGCCCTTGCCGGTGCCTATGTGACCGGGTTTCAAGCCAACGAAGCGATGCAGACGCTCGGTCAGACCGGCATCGGGAACTGGCGATTCTGGTTCGTCGAGCTGGTGGCCGGATACGATCCCACCAGCGTGTGGGATTGCTTGGTGCACGGCATGGCGTACTACATTCCGTTGTACGTCGTCGTGTTCGTTGTCGGGATCGCGTTCGAGGCGGTGTTTGCCGCCAAGCGTGGGCACGAGATCAACGAGGGCTTCTTTGTCACCAGCATCCTGTTCACGCTGACCCTGCCGGCCAATACGCCGCTCTGGATGGCGGCCATCGGCATCGTCTTTGGGGTGGTGATCGGCAAGGAAGTGTTCGGAGGAACGGGCAAGAACTTCCTGAACCCGGCGCTGGTCGGACGGGCGTTTCTCTACTTTGCGTATCCCGCCCAGATGTCGGGCGACGCCGTTTGGGTCGCCGTGGATGGATTCACCCGCGCGACGCCGCTGGGTGCCGCGGCCATTGGCGATGACTACGGCGTGACCTGGATTCAGGCCTTTCTCGGCAACATGCCCGGGTCCTTTGGCGAAACCTCGACACTGGCGATTCTGGTTGCGGGGGCGATTCTGTTGGCGACGCGGATCGCTTCGTGGCGGATCATGGCCGGCTGCGTGCTGGGAACCGCATTCACCGTGTGGGCGTTCAATGCGATCGGCTCTACGGACAACCCGATGTTTGCGATGACCCTGCCCTGGCATCTGGTGCTGGGTGGATACGCCTTTGGCGTGGTGTTCATGGCAACGGATCCGGTCTCGGCAGCCATGACCGACGCGGGCAGATGGGCCTACGGAATCCTGATCGGGTTCATGTGCGCGTTGATTCGCGTGGTCAACCCGGCGTTTCCCGAGGGCATCATGCTGGCGATTCTGTTCGGCAATCTGTTCGCGCCGCTCATCGATTATTACGTCGTGCGGGCGAACATCAAGCGGAGGTTGGCCCGTGGCTGATCGCGACGATTCTTTTGATAGCGCCCGCGGCGGCTTTGATGGCGCCCGCGGCGATTCTTTTGACAAGGAAGGCATCCGCAACGTGTTGACGGTGGCCATCGTGATGTGTCTGGTGTGCTCGATTTTAGTGGCCGGAGCCGCGGTCAACCTGCGCCCGGCACAACAGTTGAACAAAGAGGCCGACAAGCGACAGAACATCCTTCGGGCTGCCGGAATGCTGCCCGCCAATGCAAAAATCGACGCCGAGGGTCGCGGCGTGGAGGAACTGTTCAGCCGGTTTTCCGTTCGCGCCGTGGATCTCGCCAGCGGACGGTTTGTCGCGGATTTCGATATCGATGGCTACAACCAACTGCGTGCCGCACGTGACCCGGCCCGTTCACGCGACCTCAGCAACAGTGAGGACATCGCGACCCTGGGTCGGCTCGAGAATGTCACGCTGATCTACATCATCCAGACCGATGCGGGTATCGAAAAGCTCGTGTTACCGGTTCGCGGTTATGGACTGTGGGGCACGCTGTACGGCTACCTGGCGCTCGAAGGGGATCTCAAAACCATATCGGGACTGGCGTTCTACGACCAGAAAGAAACGCCAGGCTTAGGCGGTGAAGTTGACAATCCGAAATGGAAAGCGCAGTGGGTGGGCGTTCAGCTGTTTGATGATGCCGGTGAACCGGCGGTTCGCCTCGTTAAAACCCGCTCGGCCAGCGGGTCTGAAGCTGCCGCTTACGAAGTCGATGCGCTCTCCGGCGCGACCTTGACCACCCGAGGTGTCGAAAATCTGGTTCGGTTCTGGGCCGGTGAGCTGGGCTTCGGCCCATTCCTGGACAACCTGAAAGCAGAGGCTGCATAACTCATGGCAACGCCGCGCGAAGTGCTGATCGACCCGCTGTTCAACGACAACCCGATCACGTTGCAGGTGCTCGGAATCTGTTCGGCGCTCGCGGTAACGGTAAGCATGTCTACGACCCTGGTGATGTGCGCAGCGGTGATTTCGGTTACCGCCTCGTCGAACTTCATCATCTCACTGGTCCGCAAGCGGATCCCGAGCAGCATCCGCATCATTGTCCAGATGACCATCATCGCATCGCTGGTGATCGTGGTGGATCAGGTGCTGCAGGCCGTCGCTTACGAGATCAGTAAATCGCTCTCGGTGTTCGTCGGTTTGATCATCACCAACTGTATCGTAATGGGGCGGGCTGAAACCTTTGCCATGCACAACCCCCCCTGGTTGTCGTTCCTGGATGGCATCGGCAACGCCGCGGGTTACGCCCTGATCCTGATCCTCGTCGCGCTGGTCCGCGAACCCCTGGGATCGGGGACGCTGCTTGGTTTCGAGGTCCTGCCAACCGTTGCCAATGGCGGCTGGTATCTGCCGAACGGGCTGATGCTGCTTGCACCGAGCGCGTTTTTCATCATTGGTCTGCTGATCTGGGCACAGCGTACCTGGATGACCGAACAGGTGGAAGCGCCGGAGTTCGAGATCATGCCGAACAGTCCGTACAAGGAGGCCGTGTAAGTGCTCGAGCAATACCTTGGCCTGTTCGTCCGTGCCGTGTTCATCGAGAACATGGCGCTGACGTACTTTCTTGGGATGTGCACGTTCATCGCCATCTCGAAGAAAATCGAGACCGCGATTGGGCTCGGTATCGCCGTGGTGGTCGTGTTGGGCATCACCGTGCCGATCAACAATCTGATCCTCAATTACCTGTTGCGAGACGGCGCGCTTGGCTGGGCAGGTCTGGGAGACGTCGATCTCAGCTTTCTCGGGTTGCTGTCCTACATCGCCGTGATCGCGGCGATGGTCCAGATTCTGGAGATGTTCCTCGATCGCTTTGTACCAGCGCTGTACAACGCACTCGGCGTGTTTTTACCGCTGATCACCGTCAATTGCGCCATCCTCGGCGCGTCGCTGTTCATGGTCGAACGCGACTACACGTTTCTTGAAAGTACCGTCTTTGGAATCGGGTCCGGGGTTGGCTGGGCGCTTGCGATCACCGCATTGGCGGGTGTTCGGGAGAAACTGAAGTACAGCGATGTACCTGAGGGCTTGCGTGGGCTTGGTATCACCTTCATCTCGGTAGGTCTGATCTCGCTCTGCTTCATGTCCTTCGGCGGCATCGACATCTAAGGCCTGGCCATGCTGGATACGACGGTTCTCCTGGGCGTTGCTATGTTCACCGGAACGATTCTGTTCCTGGTGATGGTGATTCTGTTCGCGCGCGCGCGCCTGGTCAGCACCGGCGACGTCACTATCGAGATCAACGGGGATCCGGAGCATTCAATCACCGTCGCGGCTGGCGACAAGCTGCTGGGAACGCTTGCCTCGCGGGGCATCTTCCTGTCGAGCGCCTGTGGTGGTGGCGGTACGTGTGGTCAATGCCGCTGTCAGGTCAACGGGGGCGGCGGTTCGATATTGTCGACCGAAGAAGGTCACTTCACCCGCGGCGAGATCCGCGACAACTGGCGGCTGTCGTGTCAGGTGGCGGTCAAACGGGATCTGGAGATCAACGTTCCGGAAGACGTGTTTGGCGTCAAGCGCTGGGAATGCGAAGTCATCTCCAACCGCAACGTCGCGACCTTCATCAAGGAACTCGAGCTGAAGCTGCCGGCGGATGAAGACGTCGATTTCAAGGCCGGGGGATTCGTTCAGCTCGAAATCCCGCCCTATGAGATGGACTATCGGGACATTCTGGTGGAGGACGAATATCACGAGGACTGGGACCATTTCGACGTCTGGAAGTACCACAGCCACGTGACGGAACCGACCATCCGCGCGTTCTCGATGGCGAACTATCCCGAAGAGAAGGGCATTCTCAAATTCAATATCCGGATCGCTTCGCCGCCACCGGGCACCGACGTTCCGCCTGGCAAGATGTCCTCGTACGTGTTCAATCTGAAACCGGGCGACCACCTGACGGTGTTCGGTCCCTATGGAGACTTCTTCGTCAAACAGACGCCGGCCGAGAAGATCTGGATTGGTGGGGGCGCGGGCATGGCACCGCTTCGCTCGCAGATATTCGACGAATTGAAGCACAAGGACAGCGCCGCCCCGTTGAGCTTCTGGTATGGGGCTCGCAGCCTGCGAGAGATGTTCTACGTCGACGAGTTCGACAAGCTGGCCGATGATTTCAGCAATTTCACATGGTACGCCGCGCTGTCCGAACCGCTACCCGAAGACAACTGGACCGGCCACGAAGGCTTCATCCACCAGGTCGTTTACGAACGCTATCTGAAGGACCATCCGGCGCCGGAAGACTGTGAGTACTACCTCTGCGGACCGCCCCCGATGGTCGCGGCCGTGCTCACGATGCTCGAAGACATGGGTGTCGAACCCGAGAACATCCTGCTCGACGATTTTGGCGGGTAGCTCGCGCGCCGAGCACGGCTTAGCCGGATGGCCGCTCCGGCATCTTCTCCTCACTGATGTCATATCCCGCGTCGGCCGGTATGCACAGGTAGGTTCCGTCGTCGCGCTTGTCCATCCAGGGTGTGACGGTGACTATCGTTGCGCTTCTGGCTCGAGCCATGGCGGCATCGGCGGTCGCTGAGAAGGCGAGCCTGGCGATGTTCCGCAGGGTTGGAAAAATGATCGTACGGGTGCCGGCTTTGGCGTCGTCTGCTGCCTGTTGAGGGCTGATCCAGACCGAGTCGACGGATTCGTGGCCATCATGGACAGCGACGTGATCGGCGGGGGCCATGGCAAGGAAGAAATGTGTGTCGAAGCGCTTGGCCATCATATCCGGGGTCACCCAGTGCGCGAAGGGCACCAGTTGGTCGCAGGCCAGGCGCAGCGACTCGCGGGTAAGAAAAGCTGCCAGGGTGAGCTCACCGCCGTGTATTTCGTCGCGGTAGTGGTCCAGCTCGCTGAGCCGGGTTCCGGTGACGAGGTCTGTGTGCCCCGCCGGACGGGCGAGCAATACGCCACATTCCTCGAACGCTTCGCGTATCGCGCCTATCTGAATTGCCTGGGTCGCCGGATCGGCGTCCACGCCGTGACACAGGTGGGCGAGGGCGGGGTCGCTGTCGCCGGCATCGATCTTGCCGCCCGGGAAGACCAGTGCCCCCGAGGCGAAGTCGATCTGGTGGTGGCGCACGATCATGAACATCTCGAACCCAGACGCGGTGGGCCGTAGCAGCACGATGGTTGCGGCGGGCACCGGGGTGACAACCTGGGCATTCATCGTCCGGCGACCTCGCCTATGAAGGTGTCCATGGTGGCGCGCTTCTGAGCCCCGCTGCCCAGCGTGAAGTCCGGGACGATCAGCTCGTCGACACCGATGGCTTCGTACTCGGCAACGATGTCCTTGACCTCGGAGACGCCACCAATAATCGAGGGGCGTTCGACACCTGCGCTGCGCATCCGTTCGAGATAGGTCTCGTCTTCGCTCATGAACAACAGCGCCACGGCACTGCGTTGAATGTCCGCTGGATTTCGCCCGACGTCGCTGCAATGGCTATCCAGAATCTCCATTTTGTGGCGCAGCGTGTCGACCGTACCCCACACGTTCCATTCGTCCGCGTAGCGGGCGGTTATTTTCAGCGTTACCTTCTCTCCGCCTCCGCCGATCAGCAGCGGCAGCGGCTGCTGCACGGGTTTAGGTTCGAGAGTTGCTTGGTCGAGCTGGTAGAAGCGGCCGTCGAAGTTGGCCACCGGCTGGGTGAACAGCGCCCTGATCACCTGACAAGCTTCGTCCAGGCGAGCGAGTCGTTCCGCCAGCGTGTAGAAGGGAATGCCGTACTGCTGATGTTCATTCTCCTGCCACCCCGCACCCAGGCCGAGCACCGCACGTCCGCCACTGATATGGTCAAGCGTGGCGGCCATCTTGGCGAGCACCGCCGGGTGTCGGTAGGTATTACCACTGACCAGAGTTCCGATTCTCAGACGGGGCACGCAGGCGGCGAGCGCCGCGAGTGTGGTCCAGGCTTCCGGCCAGGGGGTCGTGGTGTCCTCGGCGTTGGGCATGAAATGGTCGGCGTACCAGATGCCGTCCCAGCCCGTTTGCTCGGCGTGCTGGGCAAGGCTGGCCACCTCGGCCCAGGGTTGGGCCGGCGCTGGCCAGAAGCTGAATCTCATGAGAGGGTCCGAAATTGATCTGCGCTGCAGATGTTCGCTTATGTATCTGCCTATGGCAAACTCGGCCCGGGGCGAGGCTGCGGTTATGAACATCGTTTTGCAAACAGAACGTCTGCGTCTGCGGCCGCTCGACGAGTCGGATGTCGAGGCGATGGAACGGTTTTGCACGGATCCGGAGGTGCGCCGTTACCTCTTTGATGACCGAATACTCGCGCGTGATGCCATCATCGATATCATTGACAGAAGTACCCGCAGTTTCGCGTGCGAGGGGTTTGGCTACTTTGGGTTGGAACTTCTCGAGGAACTGGAGCACCAGTCGAGTGGGCTGATCGGTTTCTGCGGGCATCGACGTTTTGAAGACGGCGAACAGATTGAACTTCTCTACGGAATTCTGCCCGAGCATTGGGGCGAGGGACTCGTATCTGAGGCGGCCTTCGAAGCGTTGCGGGATGTCTTCGACCGATGTCGAGTCGAACGCGTCATTGCGGCGACCGAAACGCCGAACCAGCGGTCGGTGCGCCTTTTGCAGCGACTGGGCATGACGTTCGACACCCGGCGCGAATTTCACGACCTCGATACGGTGTTCTATTCGATGGCCCGTGGCGACGTCGCTCTGCCGGCGGGAACTTAACTAGCCATTCGTGTGGACCTCATAGGCTTGCTCGTCATGAAGATTGGTGTATTGACCTTGACGTTTCACCTGCCCGGCTGCCGGTCGCTGAAGGAAAAGCGAAAGCGACTCGGCGGCCTGCGCGACCGGTTTGGCCGCAACACCATGGTGGGTGTCTGTGAAAGCGGTTTGCAGGACGTGCATCAGCGCGCGGAGTGGACCTTCGTCGCGGTCGGGCAGAACATGGCGTTCGTGGAACGCACCTTTGCGGACATCGAACAGAAGGTTGAGCTCAATTCAGATGCCAACCTCACCGACGTCGCGCGGGAGTTTGTCTGATGGGGTCGCTGGTATTGGTTGCTGTGGTCGCGTGTGCCGCGTTTTACTGGGCTCGCGGCGCCCACCGAAACCGCTTGCGTTGGCTCAAACGACTCGACCTTCCGGGAACGTGGTACTGGGAAAATTCCGGGGAGGCGGTGACGCTGGAGCTGAAGGGTTCGCTGAGCGGCGGCACCTATGTGGAGACCGCCGGCGAGCGCACCGAAGCGGGCACTTGGCGACTGGTCGGTCACACCCTGTCGTTTGTCTCAGCCGGCGGCACGAGTGATTGTGACCTGCGATTGTTCGACGCGGGACGCATCGGTGTGGACGGGCCTGGACGGGAGCGCCGGATCTATGAACGTCAGCAGAACAACGTCGTACCGCTTCGGCGTGAGCTGCACTAGGGGTTACGGCAGGCCGTGTGGTAAGCCTTCCGGTAAGAATCGTACCTGCTGACCGGCTCCGGGCCCGGAGGATGCAACAGGCTGGTCAACGCGATCACCGACGTCGCGGCTAACACGCCGGGGACCATCTCGTAGAGGTCGAACAACCCGCCTTCGAGCTGTCGCCAACCCACGACCACCACCGCGCCGGCGCACATCCCGGCAACCACTCCGGCACTGCTGGCTCGACGCCAATACAATGCGGCGAGAATCGCAGGCCCAAGACTCGCGCCGAGCCCCGCCCATGCGTAGCCGACCAGATCCAGTACCTGGTTGGATGGGTCGCTGGCGAGCACGCCGGCCAGTACCGCAATCGTCACCACCGCACCTCGGCTCAGCCAGATCAGTTGCGTCTCGTCGACGATGGACGCTGCGGGCCGGACCACGTCCTCGACCAGGGCCGTCGACGCGACCAGCAGCTGAGAATCCACGGTGCTCATCACCGCCGCGAGAATGGCGGCGAGTACGATGCCGGCGGTCCAGGGTGAGAGCAGAGTCTGGCTGAGGGCGATAAAAATGGTTTCCGGATCGGAAAGTACGAAGCCCGTCGCGAGCGTCCACTGATATCCGATCAAGCCGACCGCGACTGCACCGGTGCTACTCACGATCATCCACGCCATACCAATGCGACGCGCCCGGGGAATCAGTGCCGGCGATCGAATTGCCATGAAGCGGGCGAGTATGTGAGGCTGGCCGAAGTAACCCAGACCCCATGCCAGAAGCGATACGATTCCAAGCCCGGACACGCCGGTGGTCATTGCCAGCCGGGTGGATTCAATGGGCTGGTCGCCGCTGTGCTGCCACGCGAGCAGCGGGACCGCAACCAGCGCGCAGAGCATCAACAGCGCCTGGAAGAAATCGGTCCAACTTACCGCAAGGAATCCACCAAGCGCGGTATAGGCCATGACCACGGCGACGCCGCACCACAGCGCTGTCCGGTAATCGATGCCAAGCACCAGGGTGAACAGCTTCGCTCCGGCGACCAGTCCGGCCGCCGTGTAGATGGCAAAGAAGCCGATGATCAACACGGTGGTCGTGACCCGGATTGCATGGCTGTCCTCCGCCAGGCGGCGGGAAAGGAATTCCGGCAGGGTGACCGATTGCTGTGCCGCTACGGTGAAAGCGCGCAGTCGCGGGGCAACAACCCGCCAGTTCAGATAGGCACCCAGCACCAACCCCAGGACGATCCAGGATTCCGCCAGTCCGCTGACGAAAATAGCCCCTGGCAGGCCCAGCAGCAGCCAGCCGCTCATATCGGAGGCACCGGCGCTCAGCGCGGTTACTGCAGCACCCATGCGCCGGCCTCCCAATACGTAGTCTTCGAGGTCGGAAGTGCGCCGCCAGGCGACATAGCCAAGCAGCGCGAGAATGACGAAATAGGCGCCGAAGGTGACGCCGATGGCGGTGCTCACAACAGGCCGTCAGTCGGCCTTGCGGCGGCCTGCACGCTCAGGGTCGCGGCGCGGCACGGGATCATCTGCGACGCGCTCGCCGTTGCGCCGGTCTTCCGTGACGTGGCGCCGGTCGGGATTGCTCTTGCGACGCTCGGAACCGCTCCGGTCGGACATGCTGCGGGCCATTGTTTTCAGCCGACGCATTCTAACTCGAATGCGGTTGCGACTCACGGCGTACTGCTGGTTTAGAATGCGCGCCTCGCACGCGGAATTAGACAGTTGGCAGACTCGAAAAAGCGTCTGAAAACAGTAGCAATTGAGACGCTGGTTCGTGTCCAGGCGTTGCTGCCGGGCCGGGCGCCCCTCGACTGGGGCGCACATCGCGCCGCGGTCTGGCGCGAGGGGCCGTTGGGGGGCGAGTTGCGGGCGCACCCGGATATCGACCCCATCGATCTGGACGACCTGTTGTTCGTCGATCGGCAGAAGGAGTTGCTGGAGCGGAACACCCGCCAGTTCGCCGCCGGGCTGCCGGCCAATAATGTGCTGCTGTGGGGCGCGCGCGGGACCGGTAAATCGTCTCTGATTCACGGTCTTCTGAACCGGTACGCCGGCGCGGGCCTGCGTCTGCTCGAAGTCGACAAGGAAGCACTGGCGGCGCTCCCCGAGATCGCCGAGCTGGTGCGTGATCAGCCCTATCGATTCATCGTGGTCTGCGATGATCTGTCCTTCGAATCGGACGATCCATCCTACAAGGCGCTGAAGAGCGTGTTGGAGGGATCGGTCTTCAAGGCATCTGAGAACATTCTGATTTATGCGACGTCGAATCGGCGCCATCTGCTGCCGGAGTACATGGATGAGAATCTGTCCACCCGCCATGTAGACGGGGAACTGCACCACGGCGAAGCGGTCGAGGAGAAGATCTCCCTGTCAGACCGGTTCGGTATCTGGCTGTCGTTCCATTCGTTCAGGCAGGACGCGTACCTGGATGTGGTGGCGCACTGGTTGGCTCGAATCGGCAGCGATCACGGTCTGGAAATATCGCTGGACGATGAGGCCCGCGCGCAAGCGTTGCAGTGGGCGCTGGCGCGTGGTGCGCGCAATGGTCGCATCGCCCAGTACTTCGCGCGCGACTGGGTGGGACGGATACTTCTGGACGAGCGATCGGATTGAAGGGGTTGGGGAGGGGCTGTTGAGCGGTGCCACGGATTGATGCAGAATACGCCGCCTCTCGCCTGTAGCGCTCAAGCGTCCCAGGCGGCGCTGGTAATCTCACGTCGAAATGCGGGAATAGCTCAGTTGGTAGAGCACGACCTTGCCAAGGTCGGGGTCGCGAGTTCGAATCTCGTTTCCCGCTCCATTCGTTGCTTCGATACCTACGCGTTTCGCGCGACAGCGCTGCTCTTGCTGATTGCCAGTCTCCATGGACCCGCCTGGTCGCAGGAATCGGCCCCGGATGCGACCCCGGAGCCTGAAGAGGCGGCGACGAGTCCCCTGGCCATATCCGGGCGTTCGCAAGCAGCGTTGACGCGCCTGACGAACATTGCCGATGAGGTGACCGCCCTGGCGGTGTCCGAGAAGGGTGCCGAAAGGATGGATGCGCTCGCCACCAAACTCGACACCGAGTTTGGACCGATGGAAGAAATCGAGAGTCGGCTGGTGTCGCTGTCCCAGTCGCAACTCGACGACCTCGATCGGGAACTCGGGCAGGATCAATCCGAAATCGATGAGCAATCAGATCGCCTCGAACAGCGGGCGCTGGCGTTGGAACTGCTGATCCAGGAAATCGATTCCGTCTCCACAACGTGGCAAGAGACACGCGACGTTCAGACGGCGCTGCCGGAGGCGCTGCGAGCGCGTATCTCCCAGATGCTCGAGCGCGCGCCCGACGTTTCCGAGGCTGCTCAGGCCCAGCTCAATTCGGTTGCGGCGGTGCAGAACGACGTGCTCGCCATGCAAA
>SMWF01000072.1 GCA_004357385.1 Gammaproteobacteria bacterium
GCGGCAACCGAACGCCTGATCCTGAATCGGATCGCGCCGCATCTGGCGCGGCGCATACCGATCGTGTTGCCCGCAACGAGTTGGACCACCTATCTGAAGCTGCGGATCGGCGTAGTCGCCTTCGAGGCGCTCGGGCGGGTCGCGCCGGGCGATCGACACGAGAGTTGGAACCTGGCCCGGCTTGCCGAAGAGGTACCATCGCTGCGCCGGGACAATCTGGTGGCCGGGCTCGTGTACACCGAGTACCTGACCGACGACGCGCGTCTGACGCTCGCGAACATCCGCAGCGCTCATGGTCATGGCGCGGCTGTCGCCAACTACATGGAAGTCACCAGGATCAGTCGCGGACTGGGCGGCACGCTGGCGTTGGAGTTCACCGGCACCTCGCCCGGTGCCGATCAGCGGGGACGCATCGTGGCCAGAACCGTCGTCAATGCGGCAGGGCCGTGGGTCGATCACGTTCGCAAGCTAGAAGATTCGCAATCCGCCCCGCGCCTCGCCCTGAGCAAAGGCGTCCATCTGGTGTTTCCCCGCAGCCGGATTCCACTGGACCAGGCGATCTTCATGACCGCCGCCGACGGGCGCGTCGGTTTCATCGTCCCTCGCGCGCGCGCCGTTTATGTGGGCACAACCGACACGTTCTATCCCGACTCCGACTATTGGCCGTCGGTGGAAGCGAGCGACATCGACTATCTGCTGGACGCGGCCAATCGAAACCTCGCGATTGCGCCACTGACCCGCGACGACATCATCAATCAATGGTCGGGCATCCGCCCCCTGGTGGCTGCACCCGGCAAGAGTCCATCCGAGATCTCCCGCCGTGACGAGATCATGGACGGGCCGCTGGGCATGATCACCATCGCTGGCGGCAAGCTGACCGCCTACCGGCGCATGGCCCAACGCATCGTCGATCGGTGCGTCGAGCGGCTCCAGCGGAAGCATCGGCCCTGCAGCACCGACCAGGAGCCCCTGCCGGGTGGGGACCTCGCCCAACGGATTGCGGAGCTGGGTGCATCGCTGGAACGGCCGGGCATCGATGCAATCGACGGACTGCGCCTGGCCCGCCTGTACGGATCGGAAGCACCCGCCATCGTCGCCGATGGCGGCGACGTTGCCGCCGAAGTGCGTCAGGCGATCCACTGTGAAGGAGCCATAACCCTGGAAGACTACTGGCTGCGTCGTTCCGCGCACGGGCTGTTCGACCTGGACGGCGGGCGTGCCGCGCTCGCCGAGGCCGCCACGGTTATGGCGGATCTGCTGGAGTGGTCCGAGGCAACCCGCGCAGCGCAGCTGGAGAGTTGCGCGATTCGCCTGCCTAACTGACGCCGGCTGGATCAGTCTCGTTCTTTCAGCATTCGGGCGGCAACCAGCTAGCGGGCAAGTTGTCCTCCAGCAGTTGCTTGATGCTGAACGCATTGATCCCGTGCTCCCGGCCTACTTCCAGTGCCAGTTCGGAGATGTCGTTGGTGCGCGCGAACACCAGTGCGTTTGGAAACTGCCGCTTGATCCACAGCGCCGTGCGCAGATTATCCTCGGCGTTGCCGGTGCCGAGAATGACCGTCGGCTTTTCAATCGATAGATCCGCCAGTTCTTGAAGCTTCTGCCACACTTCCGGGTGTGAGATATCACCCTGCAGAATCAGCCGTTCGTAGTTTCCGCCAAGCCGCTGCTGCTCCTCGGCCACCAGCACGCGCCTGTCTGCATCGATATCGATCAAAATGACCTTCTCCAACTCCTCTTCGGCCCTGGCCTGCAGTTCTTCCATCACGGTCTGACCGAAACGGCCAAACCCAGCAATCACGACCACGTCCCGACTGCGGGTGGTTTTGAAGTGTTCCAGAAGCGTCTGCTCCACCAGACTTTTCGCCGCCAGGTGGTAGGAGTTGAACGTGATAGATAACTTCGCCACTTGGGTGTCATGCATGGACCGCATGAAGCGCAGGTTGTGGCAATGCAGAACGACCCTGTGGCGCAGGTTCGGGTACAGACGCAACACCTTGCTGGCTGCTTCGTACGCCTGGAAGTCGTTATCGCCAAGAAAGATGATCTGGCGCGCCTTGGCAAGCTGCAACTCTCGCAGCAGAAAGTCATGAGTGATATCGCCTGTAACCAGCGTGACATCGAACGTTTGCCGGAGTTCCTGGGACCGCGCCGGCTCCACCGCCACATCGACAACCACCAACTGCGTAGCGGGTTCGTGTTTACGCAGCAGACGCAAATAGCTGGTCGTGAGTTGTCCGGCCCCGACGATCACAATATGGTTGCGCAACCTCCGCAGTTGCCAGCGTTGCGGCGCCATGGCCTTCAGCAGCGCATCAATGACCGCGGAGGCCATGAGCAGCGGCGCTCCGAAAAAAGCCGTCCAGAGCATGATCCGGCCCGTCAGCGGACCACCGGTGGGGGTGCCCAGGTCCAGGCCGCCAACCACGAACAGTCCCAGGCTGTAGTACGCCTTGGTGAGGTATCCGGCGCTTTGGACATCGGGACGCTCCGTGAGAGAAACACCGGATGAGAGTCCCACAAAGGCGGCAGCGAACAGCAGCAGCGCAGCCCCCCAGCGCCAGCTGGGTCGGTAGCTTCGTGGATTGAGGGGCGATCGTGATTGGGTGTCTTCGGCACCCGATGAAGTGGTCTGGTTCACGGGGCGCAAGGGTCTTGTTAGGGCGCCTCCTTGTCAATACATTAGTTGCTCGGAACTCCGCGGCCCGGTGAGGGTCACAGCAGCAACCCACCGTGGGTAGGTCAATGACACCAGTGCTCGGGTTCGCCGTCTGGCTGTTCAGCGCATCGGCGCTGGCGGCCGTCGACTGGCAGGAATGGTCGGCCGAGACTTTCGCCGCCGCCCGGATGCAGAACAAACTCATTTTCGTGGACGTGGGCATGGAAGGCTGCACGGCCTGCCGCAACATGGACGAGGTCACGTTCACCCATCCCGACGTGCAGCGTCTGCTCAACACGCATTTCGTACCCATCAGCGTGGATTCCGAGGCTCGCCCCGACCTCGGGGAACGTTATTCCGACTGGGCATGGCCGGCGCTGATCTTCATGGCGCCGGACGCTACCCAGGTGCTTGCGATCCGCGGCAATCGCCGCCCGGGAAACTTCATTCCCATCCTCGAACGGCTAGTCGAAGAACACAGGACGGGTAAGCTCGAACCCGACGCCCTGGCACCCTACGCCACGCCACCCGTGCCCGTGGAGACCGACCTGATCACCCTGCGCGGCAGGATCCGAGGCCAACTCGACCGGTTGCTGAACGAAGAGGACGGCGGTTGGAATCGCCGTGGGATTTCGCTCACGTCGGGACCGCGCCTGCGCCACCTGATGATGCGTGCCGACATGTACGGCAATGCCGAGTTGGAGGCCATCGCGTTGCGCACCTCGGAGCGCTTTCTCGATGCGCTGGATCCGGTGTGGGGCGGAGTGTACAACGCGTCGTTCGGCGCGAATCGCTACATTCCGGAGAAGCGGATCACCCCTCAAGCGAACGCGATGTGGGCATTCGCTGACGCGTTTCAACTCACGGGCGAAGCGCACTACCTCGAGGGCATGCGCGCTGTGCACGCCTACCTTGCGAACTGGATGACCTCCCCGCGGGGAACGTTCTACACCAGCCAGGAAGATCGCCCGGTCGGCTATGCCGGGTCCACCCGAGACTATTGGCAGGCGCCAAGCGACGCCGAACGCCGCAGGCATGGCATTCCTCCGATCGATCGCGCGGTCTACACGGACAAAAACGGCCAGATGATCGCCGCCTACGCCCAGGCCTTCGAGGCTACCGGTCACGCTCCGTATCTGACGGCGGCCACAACAGCCGCCGGCTCACTCATCGCGACCCGGCAGACGGAAGCGGGCTGGATGCTACAGACTGAGGATTCACCGGAGATCCAGCATGCCGTGAGGATGCGGCCTCACGCCACCGCGACCCGGCCCTTTCTCGCGGCCCAGGCCTGGTTCGGGACGGCAGCACTCGCGCTCTATCGGGTGACCGCCGATGACACATGGCTGGAAACCGCAAACACCATCGGCAAGCGACTGCTGGTTACGCTGGAGGATCCCGAACTGGGTGGGTTCTTCGCAACGACGCCGGATGCCACTGACCAGATCTTCGGGGGGCGAAAACCCCTGGAGCAGAACGCACGCGCCGCACATTTCCTCTACGACCTCTGGGTCTACACCAGGGACGATCGGTTTGCCACGCCGCCGGAACGCGCCGTGCTGGCATCGGCAAGCCCCGAGGCCGTCCGCCGGGAAGGCCGCGTTACCGGAGAACTCGGGGTGGCGCTCGAGAAGCTCGCCGCGGGCTACGTTGAATTCTCCGTGGTCGGTGATTCGTCAGATCCACGCGCGATCGCGCTGTTCGACGCTGGCATGCGCGTCTACCAACCGCGCAAACTGCTGCATTACGAATCGCCGGGGCGCTATCCGGACCGCGGTCAACCGTCCATGTATATCTGCAACCCGGACATCTGCTCTGTGCCGATCGAAAATCCAGCGGAGGTTCCCGCACAGACGGCACGAATCAGAACCCCGGCAACCAGTCATCTGGTTGGCACGGTCGCCGGGACAGATCGCTGAATCAGGGACCGTCGGGCGTTGGCAAACCGATCGCCTCGAGCACCCGCGCCATGAACCAGTCGACGCCGGGGTCGCGCCCCTCGGCACGGCGCAGCGCAAAGACAGTGAACGGCGGCGATTCCCAGGGCGTATCCAGCACCTGCAGGCGGAGCACTTCGGCCTGGCTCTGGGCCAATCGCCTGGGGCAGGTCGCGAGCACATCGGTGACAGACACAAGCGCCAGAGCAGTCAGCCAATGCGGAACTTCGGCTGCGGTCCGAAACAGGCTGTAGTCGCTGTACAGATCATCGGGGTGCACTTCGCTCCCTGAACTGGCCCAGACGTGGTCCATCTTCAGGTACTCAGCTTCACTGATCGCGCCCCGCAGTCGCGGATGATCGCGGCGGGCGACGATGCAGTACCGGTCTTCGAATGCCGGTTGCCGGCTGAGCCCACCAACGTCGAGTGTTTCGAAGCGCCCCAGGGCCACATCGATCTCGCCGCGCCGTAGCCCGTCTGCCGTAGCTTCCGGGCTCAGATGGCGGCATGCGAAGGGCACCCTCGGAGCGTAGGGGCCGAGTAGTCGCAACAGCGGCGCCGCGATCAGCGCAGTGACGAACTCCGGGGCAGCCAGGTTGAACGTCCGGGGCGTGGTCGTCGGATCGTAGCTGTCCTCGACGTCCAGTGTTTCAGAGGCCAGTTCCAGCAGCGCATCGATCCGCGGCGCGAGCGCCTGCGCACGACGGGTGGGTTCCAGACCATGGGACCTGCGCACGAACAGCGGGTCCTGGAAGAGGTCGCGCAGGCGCTTCAACGAGTGGCTGATCGCCGACTGACTCAGGTTCAAACGGCGCGCTGCCTCCGTCGCGCTACGACAGCGCAGCAACTCTCGAAGGACCAGCAGCAGCGCACCATCCAGACGTCTAATTTTAGCTATATCAATATCACTCATGATGAGATATCAATATCACAGATGGACCGATGTGGGTAAGGTCTCGTCCAGGTTCGTTTAGACGGGAAGCACGCGACGCGGTGACGATCTGGCACCTGCTCTGGTCGAACCTGTTCCGGAAGGCGACCCGAACCTGGCTGACGTTCCTGTCGTTGGTGATCGCCTTCCTGCTGTTCATGCTGCTGCGCTCGATCGCCATCGCATTCTCAGGCGGCGTTTCGGCGGAGGGACTCACCCGGCTGATCGTCGATGCGAAGTACTCGATGACCGACAACCTGCCGATATCGTACGTCCAGCAGATTCAGGCCCTCGACGAAGTAGCCGTGGCTACCAACCTGAGCTGGTTCGGCGGCTACTATCAGGACCCGAAAAACTCCTTCGCTAAATACCCGATCGATCCGATCAGCTACTTTGCCGTGTACACCGACTTTCTGATCGACGACGAAGTGCTGCAACGGTTCGCGAGCACCCGTGTGGGTATCGTGGTATCAGAGTCGCTCGCCGCCCGCTTCGGCTGGCGGACCGGGGACGCTATTCCGATAAGAGGCAACATCTGGCCCAAAGAGGACGGCTCCTGGGACTGGCAGTTCGAGCTGGTCGGGACCTTCTCCTACGCAAGCAGCCAAACCGACGTCCCACTGTTGCTGTTGCATTACGACTACTTCAACGAGTCGGTGATCGACTGGGCCAAGAACCAGGTCGGCTGGATCACGCTGCGGGTCGGCGACTCCTACCACAGCGCCGATGCGATTCACGCCATCGATTCGTTGTTCGAAAATTCATCGGATCCCACACGCAGCACGAGCGAAGCAGACTATCAACGGCAGTTCGCTCGCCAGCTGGGTGACATCGGGCTGATGACGACCATGATATTGAGCGCTGTGTTCTTCACGATTCTGTTGCTGACCGCCAATACCGCGTCCCAGTCGTTCCAGGAACGCATTCCGGAACTCGCAGTCCTGAAGACCCTTGGCTTCCCGGATCGAACGATTGCCGTGCTCGTGCTGAGCGAAGCCGTGCTGCTGAGCCTGACCGGCGCGGCAGTCGGAATCGCTTCGGCGTTCCTCCTGGAACCGTATCTCAACGCTAACCTGTCGAGCTTCGTCGGCGGTTTCAAGATGGACTCTGCAAGCGCAGCAATGGCACTGGGAATGGCGCTGGGCATCGGTCTGCTGATCGGCGCCCATCCCACCTGGCGCGCGATTCGGCTCACCATCATCGACGCGTTGCGGGAACGGTAGAACAGGAACCCCAGCAATGCTCAAACAGATCCTCGAAGTGACGTGGATGAACCTGCTCAACCTCAATGCGCGGCGCGGCGCATCGCTGGTGATCGTGGTCGGTATGGCCGGAGTGGTGGCGGTCCTGGTCGGCTTGCTTGCCATGTCTGCGGGATTCACGGCCGCGCTCGAGAGCAGCGGCCGCCCGGATCGAGCGATTATCCTGCGTGAAGGCTCGACCCAGGAAATCGACGGCGGGATCTCTGCCGAGGCCCAACAGATCGTTTCGCAGCTGGAGGGCATCGCACGAGCCAGTGGAGAGGTCTACGTCGGATTGGATCTGCCTAGCCGCGCGACCGGCAAGCCCGCAACTGCGGTCGGGCGCGGTGTGGCGATGGCTGCCTTTGACGTTCGACCCGAAATTGCCATCGTGGCGGGACGCCGCATGAATCCCGGCCACAACGAGATGATTGCCGGGACCGCTGCGGTGCAGCAATACACCGGCCTGGAGATCGGTGACGAGGTGGAGCTCAGAGGCTCGACCTGGATGGTCGTCGGTCACTTCGAAGGCGGCGGCGCCGCCTACGCCTCGGAAATCTGGATGGATCTGTCGCTGACCCAGGCGACGTTCCGGCGCGCCGGCACCGTGAGTTCCATCCGCGTACAGCTGGAACATCCGGGAGCGGCCGCCGACGTTCGCGATCGACTCCGAGCGGACCCGCGGCTCGAGCTTGATCTGACTACCGAGTTCGACTTCTACGCCACGCAATCACGGACACGCGCCGAACTGATCGAATCGTTTGCTTATCTCGTCGCAACGATTATGGCGATGGGTTCCATCGTTGCGGCACTGAACACCATGTACTCCGCGGTCAGCACCCGGACCATCGAAATCGCCACCCTGCGAGCACTGGGTTTTGGCGGATTGCCTATCGTCGTGTCGGTGATCACCGAAGCGCTGTTGCTGGCGTTCGCCGGGAGTGTGCTTGGCGG
The DNA here is from genome assembly GCA_004357385.1 of Gammaproteobacteria bacterium. Lineage (GTDB taxonomy): Bacteria > Pseudomonadota > Gammaproteobacteria > Pseudomonadales > Azotimanducaceae > SMWF01. The sequence continues at coordinate 7,723 of SMWF01000072.1, forward strand.
TGCGCTGGTTTATGCGCTGTTCGACGGCTACGCCGCGTCCACGCTCAACGCCGAAGCCTACTCGCAGGTTGCCTTCGAGTTCGCGGTTACTCCTGATCTCCTGTTACTGGGTGTTTCCTGGGCGCTGATTCTCAGCCTGATCGGCGGGCTGTTCCCAGCGATACGCGCCGCGCGGTTGCCAATAGTCGCCGCGCTTCGCGGGGCGTAACCTAGCGGTTCTACATCACGACGAGTCGCGATGAGCGATGTATTCCTAAGCTACGCCTCGGAGGACCGTGACCGGGTCGAAACGC
>SMWF01000073.1 GCA_004357385.1 Gammaproteobacteria bacterium
CCAGCCCGCGGGTCGACACCATCCAGCGCATCAACGGCATGCCCGTGGAGTACATCCGCGCCGACGTGGCTCCGGGTTTGCTGGCCGACACGCTGGTGAAACAGGCCCAGGCCTGGATCGACAGCCAGACCTGGGATCCACAGCTGACGATCGAATTTCGGGGAGCCAACGAGGAGCAGGCCGAGTCCATGGCCTTCGTATCCGTGGCCTTTTTGCTGTCGCTGCTGCTGATGTTCGTGTTGCTGGTGACCCAGTTCAACAGCCTGTATCAGGCACTACTGATTCTGTTCGCCGTCGTCATGTCCACAGCCGGGGTGCTGTTGGGGCTGATCATCACCGGCAAACCCTTCAGCGCGATCCTCACGGGGGTTGGCATCGTTGCACTGGGCGGCATCGTGGTGAATAACAACATCGTCTTGATCGATACCTACAATCATATTCGTCGGGAACGCCCCGAACTGGATTACATCGCGCTGATCGTTCGCACGGGCGCCCAACGGTTGCGCCCCGTCGCACTCACCACGATCACCACGATATTCGGCCTGCTGCCCATGGCGAGCAATCTGTCGATCGACTTCATCAATCGCAACATCATCTACGGCGGACAGATGTCCAGCTTCTGGGTGCCCCTGTCCCAGGCAATCGTCTCCGGACTTACCTTTGCGTCGTTGCTGACCCTGGTCGCAACGCCCGCAATGCTGGCGCTGCCGCACCAGTTGCGGCACGTAATCGCCCGGCTGCGCCGCGGAACGACCCCGCCAGATGCAACCCCCATGCAGGAACCGGCAAGCGCCTGACAGGTCCCGACAGGTCCCGACAGGTCCCAACGCCAATGCACCGGCCGGGCTTCCCCTTCGCCCGGCAAGTTCCTAACATGGCAGCGAATGTCCCGCCGCAGTCCGTAACCACATGAGCCAAGTCGTCAGCCTGCAGAAGGCACTGGAACTCGACGTCGCGCGAGTTGGCGGCAAGACGCTGCATCTCGCAGAACTCGACGCGGCCGGGTTTCAGGTACCCCCGGCGTTCGTGGTGACCACGGACGCCTTCGTCGAGCACTTCCAACGGGCCGGAGCCGGCGCGTTGCTGGAGTCGTACGCGTCGCCCGGCCCCACCCAGCTCGCCATGTTGCGCGATCATCAGCTGAGCCCGGAACTCGTCGCAGAGATCGCCCGCGCACGCGAAGCCCTGGCGCGGCGCATCGGAAACGCCAACGATGCCGATCTGCTGTGTGCGGTGCGCAGCTCCGGCGCGGACGAAGACTCGGCGAGTGCAAGTTTCGCCGGTCAACACGCCACCTACTACTACACGGGCGCACAAGACATACCTCAGCGCATCATCGATTGCTGGCTGTCCTGTTGGAGCTCACAAGCCATTGCGTACCGGGCCGCCAACGACCGCAGCGCACCGCGCATGGCGGTACTGATTCAGCAGATGGTCCTGGCCGAGGTATCGGGCGTAGTGTTCACCCGCGACCCCACCGAGCCTGTCAGCGAACGCCTCGTGATCGAATCCTGCTGGGGCCTGGGTGCAGCGCTGGTCGACGGCCGGGTCACTCCGGATCGATATCGCCTGCGGCGCATCGATCATCGGTTGGTCAGCACGAAGATTGGCACCAAACGTTTCAAGGTGGCCGAAGACCTCATCGACCCGGAAGGCACACGCCTGGAGGCGGTTCCCCGTCATCTGCAACGCCGCGAAACACTCGAACCCGAGATGCTGCAACGAGTCGCGGAGCTCGGCGCAGGCTGCGAAACCCACTTCCGCGCGCCGCAGGATGTCGAGTGGGCCATTGCGGGAGGCCAGCTCTACCTGTTGCAGTCCCGACCAATCACCACGCTGATTGCTGCGGCGCCCCAGGTTAAGGGCCGCTGGGTGATATTCAAGCCGATCATCGAGAACTTCACCGAGGCGATGACCCCGCTGACGATCGACATTGTGCGTCGGGTGATACCGCGATTCGGTCAGTTCATCGATGGACGTTTCTACATCAACTTCAACATGATCAAGGCGCTGGTACCCCTGGACATCAGTGACGCCCAATTGGCCGATCTGAGTCTGATGCGGCCCCGCGTCGATGCAGATGTGCCACGCTTCGATTACCGGCGCGTCTGGCTGCCAGTTCTGCTCGGACTCATGGGCTATCTCAGCTGGGGTATGCTGCTGGTGCGCACCCGGCACTTGCCTTCCCAGGCGCTGGCAGGGTTCAAGGTACGTTGCGCGGCCGTGATTGCCGACGATCGGCTCGACGCCCTGACCGCTACACGGCGCCTGTTTTACGGCGCATCGCCTTTCGCGCCCGCCGGTCACCTGGCGTTTCAGGTGAACGTCTCTTCGGCTCGCTACTTCATTCTGATGGATGGGCTGCGTTCCCTGCTCGCGCGCTACGCGCCGGACTTCGACCCCAACCTGATCGGGTCGCTCTGCGCCGGTAGCACAGACATGCTGTCTACCCAGCTGATCGAGGATCTGCGCACGGTCGCCAAACTGGCCGACAGCAATACCACCGTGCGCCGCCTGTTCGACGAGGAACCCGCCGAAACGCTGTCGGCCCGATTGGCGGCGGAGCCGGAGGCACGGGCGTTCATGAGCGGACTGGAAGGTTTCCTTGCGCGCTACGGTCATCGCGGCACCCGGGAGATGGAACTTGCCGCGCCACGCTGGCAGGAAGACCCCACGCCGTTGCTCGGGATGATTTCCAACATGCTCGATGCCACGCAGTCCGACGACGATCGCGGTACCAAACAACGCGCGCTCGCCGAGCGTGCGCTGGTCGAAGCGCTGCCGAACCAACTGGCCCGGCGAATCGCCGATTGGTTGATCAGGCGGATTCGCTATTACGCCACCCTGCGCGAGAACACCCGTCACTTTCACGTCATGGCGCTGACCACCATTCGCCAGAAGATCCTCGAGCTGGAGCGGGAACTCATCGCGACTGGCGCGCTCAAGTGTCCTGACGACATTTTCTTTCTGACCTGGGACGAGATCACAATGCTGCGCGGCGGCCAGAGCGATTGGCGCGATGTCAGCATCCTGATCCGCACCCGTCGCGTTGACCACGCCCGCCTGTCCGAGCGAATGCCACCCAGCACTTTCAATATCGAACTGGATCCCCGGGAAGCCGACGCTACGGACCTGTCCGGATACTGCGCGAGCCCCGGAACGGCGGAAGGCATCGCCCGGCTGGTGCTCGACCCGGCCACCGACGCCGCACTTCGCCCGGGCGAAATTCTGGTGGCGCCCTACACGGACCCCGCCTGGACACCCTTGTTTGTCAACGCCGCCGCGGTGATCGTCGAAGTGGGCAGCTACCTGTCGCACGCCGGTACGATTGCGCGGGAGTACGGCGTCCCCTGTGTGGTAGATGTCGAAGGCTGCATGCAGCGGTTGGTCAACGGCCAACACCTGAGGGTGGACGCCAGCAACGGACGCATTCAGGTACTGTCCAAACCAGCTACCGAGCCAGCACCATGAACGCAGTGCTGATCTTCATCGTGGCCATTCCCTTGTCCGTAGAACTGTGCGGACGGTTGCTCGGACTGCGCGACGTCTGGCTGGTTCGTGACGCCCGCCCCGGGGCTGTGCAACGGCTGATCGTTCCCACTCTGGTGCTGGGCGTGATGGTCTCGTGGGCAGCCCCTGAGCACCTCGGCACGCTGCTTTCCGGCTTGCTGCTACCACCCCTGTGGCAAGTCGTCACGGGATACGCTATGCGGCTGGTCACCCGCATCCCCCGATTCCAGGCCCGGTCGATTTCAAGCCACGATCGAGGGTGAGAAGGAATCTGAGAAAAAACCCCGGCGACAGGGGATTGGGGAGGGGAGAGGAGATTGTCGCCGGGGCGTCGAAATCAAACTGTCACTAGTTGTTAGATGCGGCCGATTGTTCGGTTTTCAAGGCCGCCGTGAACGTCAACCTACGGCGATTCAGTGCGCCAGACTAGATTTGGCCGATGACCATGCCAAAAGTTCCGACGAACGTGGCCTCGATGTCGCCGAAGATCGAAGATGAGTCTAACCCGGGAGCCGGCGCGCCGTGTCAGCCAACCACCGGACGGCGCCGGCGATTGGTCGCCGATGTCTGTCAGCTAGTGCCCTGTACGGCTAATTCGGTTCATCGAACTAACCGGACAGGACATACGCTAGGACTTCAATGCAACGCGATCGTAGATCGACGTGACCTTCTCGAATTTGATGATCAGCGTATGCGAGACGTGCTTGTCCGGATCGTGCAAATGATATTTGTAGCGCTCCTGTGGCTGCCCCTGCAGAAATGCATCGTAGTCTTTTGAAAGCTCACGGACATCGCTGGTGATGTCCTTGCTCCAGGTTGCTCTGAAGGGCCCCAGGATGGCTCCACCGTCTAGACAGATCGTGATCTCGTGGTTGGTCAGCCCCGGTTCGTCTTTGCTCATGCCACCCGTCCTTCCTGACGATAGGATCCGACCCTACCATGCCTCACGCCAGCAGCAAACGCGATCACCTCTGCTATCCTCAACCCTTCAGCAATTTCACATGATGCCATGACCGAGTACCTCTACCGTATCCAGCCCACGCGACCCGAAATGCTCAGCGACGGGGGCACCCCGCGGGAGAACGAGATCATCCAGGCCCATTTCGACTACCTCGAGGCCCTGGCCGCCGACGGCACGGTGACGCTGGCCGGACGGACGCTCAACGCTGACCCGACTGCGTTCGGCATCGTCTTGCTCAATGCGGACGAGGCCAGCGCGCGATCGATTGTGGACAACGACCCGGCAGTCGCGCAGGGCGTCATGCGCGCCGAGTTGTTTCCCTTTCGAACTGCATTGAGGGGCGCAACCTGATGTCGCTTCGGCTTCCCTCGCTCGAAACCGATCGCCTGGCGATCCGGGACCTCCGCCGCGACGACCTGAACGATGTTCACCGGATTCTCGATCGGGAAATCGATCTGGAACGAAATCTATCCATCGAGACCCGGCGCCACTGGCTCGAATGGTCGATCATGAACTACGGAGAACTCGCAGGACTCTATCAGCCCCCTTACGGCGATCGAGCGGTAACGCTGCGCGACACGGACGAGCTCATTGGCGTCACTGGCTACTCGCCGATGTTGCACCCGCTTTCAGAGATGCTGAATGGGAAATCCGCTAGCGAGGCCCGCTGGCTTCCGGAAATGGGTCTCTACTACGCCTTCGCTCCAGCCCACCGGGGCAACGGTTATGCCACCGAAGCGGCCCAAGCGCTCATCGACTACGCCTTCGAGTACTTCCACCTGAAACGCATCGTCGCCAACACCGAATTCGCAAATCTCGCGTCTCAGGGCGTCATGAAGAAACTTGGCATGACGCTGCACCGCAACGAGACCGGCGAGCCCGAGTGGTTTGAGGTGCTCGGCGTTCTGGAGCAGAGCCAAGCCTGACGCAATGGAATCCGATGTTGAACTGCTCGGGGTCGTCGACGTCACCGACCCACAGGAACTGCCCGCCGGCGGATTCTCTTCATGGCTGCAGAGCACCCGAAGTGCCCAGGCAGGAGACGTCGGTGCTGACGTTCCTTGCGCTGGGTGCAACGCCTGTTGCAAGGCATCCTATTTCATTCACATCAGACCCGACGAAACCGAGGCGCTCGCGCTGATACCCGAAGCACTTCTGTTTGCGGCGCCCAGTCTACCCAAGGGAAACGTGCTGATGGGTTTCGACGAACACGGTCATTGCCCCATGCTGATCGACGACGCGTGTTCAATCTATGAGCACCGGCCGATAACCTGCCGCAGATTCGATTGCCGGGTATTTCCCGCCGCCGGAATTGCAGCCAGCGAAGACCACACGGCGCTGATTACGCAGCGTGCACGGCGCTGGAAGTTCGGCTACCCGAGCGAAGGCGACCGCGACCAGCATACGGCGGTACGAGCCGCCGCAAAGTTCTTAACCAAGCACGCCGAGTGCTTCCCCAACGGGGTACCGAACAACTCGACCCAGCTGGCCATTCTTGCGATCAAGGTCCACGAGGTCTTTCTCGAATACCAGGACAAATCCGGCAAGCCCGAACGCCTGCCACCGGATCTGGAGGTCGCCCAGGCAATAATCGATGCCAGCGAGAGGTTCGAAGCAAGGGTCAAATCGTCGTAGGATTCACGGGGGAAAGAGTTTGGATACATTGGTTGGCAAAGGGCCGCTGGAAAAGCAGCCCATTTTCTGGTTTTACGGTTCAGCCGCCGTTTCTTACGGCATCAAGAACAACGCGTTCAGTTATCTGCTTCTGATCTACTCCAATCAGGTGCTTGGCATTCCCGGCTACCTCGCATCCCTCGCGTTGGCCATCGCGATGATGTGGGATGCGGTGTCGGATCTGCTGCTGGGACATTGGTCCGACAAAACCAGTTCCCGGTACGGGCGTCGTCACCCCTTCATGTACACCGCATTGATCATGCTGCCCGTGTGCTTCTACGCCCTGTTCGATCCGGTCATCGCCATCACTGAAAGTAACGCGTTCTTCTACGTGCTGATCCTGGCACTGTTGATCAGAACGGGCACCACGTTGCACGAGGTGCCCTCGACTGCGTTGCTACCCGACCTGGAACAGGACTACGACCGGCGCAACAAATGGCTGGCACTGCGGCACGCCTTCGGCTGGTACGGCGGCAACGGCATCCACACGCTCAATTTCTTCTTCTGGGTCGGCGCCTACGGCGTGGGGGTGCAAACCGGATACTCCATCTATGCGGCGGTGGGCGCTGGCTGCATTTTCCTGTCAATTCTCGCCTCGTCCCTGGGCACGCAGCGCGTCGCAGCCGCGCTGCCCAGGCCGACCGAGACGTTCAAATTCAGGGAGATCACGCGCGAGGTACGCGAAATCTTCCAGTCGCTGAAGAACCGGAACTTCGCAGCGTTGTTTTTCTATGGACTCACCGTTGGCATCGCTGGCGGTCTCGGCATGGCGTTGTATCTGTACAACACCACCTACTTCTTCGGCTTCAGCGGTCCGCAGATCGCGACCACCGGAATATTCGTGCTGATTGCGCCACTGGTCGCCTATTGGGCGGCACCCTACTTTGGACGCCGGTTCGGCAAACGGCGTACCGCGATTGGCGGGATCCTGCTGAACATTTCCTTGTACCCGATCCCCTATATTCTGTTGCTGAACGGAGTGTGGCCCGAGTTCGGCAGTTGGACATCGCTGTATTTCTACTCGGTGTTCATCGTCGCCGAAGTCATCTTCGCGATCGTCGGCAACGTGATGTTGGATTCGATGATGGCCGACGTCGTGGAGGACAGTGAACTGAGCACCTTCCGGCGATCTGAAGGATTGTTCTACGCCGCCCGCAGCTTTGCGTTCAAGGCGGTCTCGGCCGGCGGTATCATCGGCGCGGGCGTGATCGTGTCGTTGGTGGGTCTGGACGACATCCGTAGCGTTGAACAGGTCACCCAGGAAATTCGTTTCAATCTGGCAGTCTTCTTTCTGCCGCTGTACTGCGGGCTGTTTGTGACAGGCCTGTACATCGTGACCCGGTACAAAATCGACCGCAAAGACCACGCGGAAAACCTGGTGGAACTGGCGGAACGGCGCAAGCGAGAGGCTTCATCGTCCAGTCTCAGGGCTTGAGGCTCGATTCGCGATAACGGCGGCGAAGGCCAACACCCGATCGGCTTCGACGGCGTGCAGGTTCTCCACCAGTCGGCCACCAACCACGGCCACACCTTTGCCGGCTCGCTGGGCTTCGTCCCAGGCAGCCTTCACGAATCGCGCATCTTCGACCTCGGCGTCGCTCGGGCCGAACACCTCGTTGCAGATATCGATCTGGCTCGGATGAATGAGGGTTTTGCCGTCGAAGCCGAGCTCACGCCCTTGCACGCAGGCCGCGCGAAAGGTTGATTCATTGCGGAAGTCGAGATGAACTCCGTCGAGGATCACCCGATCGTGGGCTCGCGCGACCAGCAGGCAGTGGCCGAACGCCGCCAGCATGGGCTGCCGATCCTGGGTGTGGCGTGCGCGTAACTCCTGGGTCAGATCGCTGGTGCCCATGACCAGCACTGCAACGCGCGGGTTGTCGGCGATCAACCGTTCGCACTGCAACACGCCACGTGGCGTCTCGACCATGATCCAGAGGGTGGTGTGCGAGTCGACGCGGTCAAAGGCCTTATAGACCTGATCCAACTGCTGCTGGTCTTCGATCTTGGGGACCAGCACGGCATCGACGTCCATTTTCAGGGCCGCCGCCAGATCCGCCTCGCCCCAGGGGGTATCCAGGGCATTGATCCGCAGGACGCGTTCCCGGGATCCATAGCCGCCTTCCGCTACGGCCGCCGCAACGGCATCTCGGGCGACCGATTTCGCATCCGGCGCCACGGCGTCCTCGAGGTCGAAGATGATCGAGTCGCAATCAAGCCCGCGAGCTTTCTCCAGCGCGCGGGTATTCGCACCCGGCATGTACAGTACGGATCGTCGCGGTCGCATCAATCCCTCGTACGGTGTTCTTTCTGGTGTTGCCGGCGGCGCTCTTCTGCATTGTGTTTCATGCGCTCGAAGGACCGCGCCCGTTGTTTCGGCGACATGTCTTTGAACCGTTCGCGCAGCGTGCGCTGCTGCTCCGGCGTCAGTTGCTTGAAACGATGCATTCGCGTCCGCAACTGATCCTGCTGTTCCGGCGTCAACGAACGGAACTCGTTGAACCGTTGCATAAGCTGGTCGCGACGCTGCGCCGAGAATCCCTGCCAGCGTCCGTAACGCTCTCGCATACTGCGCCGCTGGGTAGCATTCATCGAAAGCCAACGCTCGGCACCCTCGGCCAGGTGTGCGCGCCGTTCCTTGGGAATCTGCGTCCACTGGTGGTGGTAGGGGTCAAGCAGACGTTGCTGTGCGGCGCTCAACTCACTCCATTCGACAGCCAGCGCCGGGACGGCACACCACGCCAGCAGCACAATCACGCACAGCCGGAGGCTATCCCGCATAGCCGGGTTCCTCCTGCAGATCGCGTTCAAAGGCGTCCTGGTACTGCACGCGACGCTCGGTGGGCGCACCTTCCCCGATTTCGATTGGCATCACCATGTCTTCAGGACCCACCCAATCTTCTCCGCCGAAGACCAGCGTGCCGAGGTACTCCAGAAACTCGAGATCCACGGGCTCGACCGGGCCCTCATCCGCAAGCACGCCCAGGTGGCAAAGCAGGATTGATATCGATAGTAACCAGCGCATTCCACGACGACCGCCTATCCGGCGCTCCAGGAGGCATCCTGTTCAAGCATCCAGGCGAACAGTTCAATATCTTCCAGCAGTTCGAGATGCTGCACCGCCTGGACCTCCTCAACCAGCAATGGTAGGTCGCGACCCCCGAACTCCACTACCAGCAACCCGACCGCGAGCAACGTGGTCGCCATCGCACCCGCAGCAATCCAGGAGTTCAGGGGTGCAGGCACCGGTCGGTCAACCCGCGCGACTGCGGCGCGCCGCGCGGCTGCCAGACGCTCGGCGACATTTCCCGGGATGGCGCGCTGCTCGAGACCCTCGAGCGTCAGCGCAATCATTTCTTCGTCACTGCGCCGGTCGATCATGGTCCCCGCCCACCGGTATCCAATGGCAGCTCAGGGCGGAGCTCGGTCAGCTCGGAACGCAGACGGTGGATCGCCCGCGAGTAGTGGGTTTTCACACTTCCCTGCGAACAGCGCATGGCGCGCGCGGTTGCCGCGACGCTGAGCCCCTCCCAGGTGCGCAGCAGGAATGCCTGTTGCTGGCGGTGGGGCAATGCCTCGACTAACGCGGCCATCCGCTGGGAAACGGCGTCGAGCTGCACACGATACTCGGGATTCGCCGCCGGCCCATCGGCGACCTGCTGGATCGGGTCGACTTCCTCCGCACCATCGGATCGACCCAACACCATCATGACTCGGCTACGCACGATGCGACGGCGGTGCCAATCGGTAATCCGGTTTTGCAGAATCCGATGAAACAGAGGCGGCCAGTCGCCCTCCCCTTTGTCCGCATATTTGCGAACCAAGGTCAGCATTGTGTCCTGCACGATATCCATCGCTTCATCCACGTCCTTCACCGCCAGACGCGCCATACGAAACGCGCGCCGTTCGACACCGGCGAGAAATCGGTTGAGCGCCGCGGAATCCGTCACCGATCGTCGGCGAAGCGCGGGACGCATGCCCCGCACCCCTTCGCCGGTTCATGGTGCGATGAACTCAAAGCCCGCCCGTGGTGCCGTCAACTCGACTGTGCCCGCATTGTACCGTCCGTGGGCGGCAATGCGACGCAACACGTTGCCGGCCGCGAGCTGACGTTCGAGTTCGGCAACCAACGCGGCAAACTCACTGTACGCGTGCAGTTCATCCGCACCGCGCACCACAACCGCATAGGCGCCACGGCCATCGTCGGTCGCGAGCACGGCAATGGCATTCAGGTCCGCACCACCAGCGTCCAGCCCGCTCAGCTGGAGCACGTGCCGCGCCTCGCTCAGGTTGATATCGATGCGGGCCGGTTCGATGCTGTTGAACGGCGAACCTGTGCCGCCCTCCCAATCGACCCGCAGCGACGCCGGGAACCGGTCCTGATTCACGTCGATCACCGTGCGGGCGTTGAAATCCGGTGGCGCCAGGCCAAACCCGTTGACCCATCCGCGCACACGCACGGCCTCACCGGATTCCACACCCAGCAACGGCAGCGTTGCGGTATCGATCTCGTAGTGCTCCGGATCCGCATCGTTATCGGGCGCCACACCGGTGCCGGTGAAGTCGAACCCGGACGGACGCAAACCGTTCAGCAACGCGAGTTCCACGACCAGTGGATTGGGCTGCAGCACCCTCGCGGTCAGTTGATTGATATGCAGTGCGACGCGCTCGGCCGCCAGCGTCACGTCATCGAGCATCTCACCCGCCGCCGAGAGGTGCTGACCTACGGAAACGTCAGCGCGCCCCAACATCGCGTCGAGCAGACGGGTCGCGACTACGGTGTCATCGCCCAGCAACACGGAAAAGATGCCCCGCTGCACGGTGACGCCATCGCGGAACGCGAGGTGAACGCCGCGCACCGTAAGCGAATTTTCCTGACGCGCCAGAACCACGCCTTCGATCAGGTCCACATCTGCCCACGGTACACCACTTCCGGCAACCACCACGTGCGCGACAAATCCGACATCCGTCACCATCCCAAGTGTAACCACCGGGGTGTCTTCGGCGAGCATCGCCATGGTTGCCAGACCCTGCGCACCGGAAAAACGTTCGCCATCGACGTCATACAAGGTCTGGTCGTCCACCGCGAAGGTGAAACGACCAAACTCACCGGCACGATGATGAAACGGTCGGACCTTCAGCGTAATCTCGGCCACCGGCTCATTGACGTTGGCCAGCACGCCGCGTGCGCGGTGCTCTCGATTACGTTCGAATTCCAGGGTCACAAACAGAAACGGCTGCACGGTCACCGTAACGGGAGAAACGTCGAAATCAATGGTGTTCGACGTATCCAGATCGAAGTCCAAGGTGACGTGGGCCGGCACCCCCGGAGCGATGCGTATCGGTTCATCGCCCGGCAGCCGCACGGTAACTTCGAGTTGGGTCAACGCAGTGCCGACCGCATCGATCGCGAGCGCCGCACTGATGGTGCCGTCGGTCGCCTGAACGAGAATTTCAGCCGCGCTGAAGTTCAATCCTACGACCACGCTGGTGTATTCCCCCGCGGGAATCGTTGCGGTCGTGAAGAATTCCGC
>SMWF01000074.1 GCA_004357385.1 Gammaproteobacteria bacterium
ACGTGGCTGAAGCGCGCCGTGATCTCTTCCCAGACGATGCGCAGTTGCATTTCGGCCAGACGATTGCCCATGCAGCGATGGATGCCGAAGCCGAATGCCAGGTGTCGACGCGCGTTCGGACGATCGATGATGAATTCGTTGGCCCGGGGAATCGCTTCCTCGTCCCGGTTGCCGGAGACGTACCACATGACGACCTTGTCGCCTTTGCGGATAGTTTTGCCGCGTAGCTCGGTATCTTCCAGCGCGCGGCGGCGCATGTGCGCCAGCGGCGTCTGCCAGCGGATGATCTCCGAGACCATGTTCGGAATCAGCCCGGGATCGTCGCGTAGTTTCTGATATTCCTCCGGGAATTCGTTCAACGCCAGCACCCCGCCGCTGATCGAGTTGCGGGTGGTGTCGTTGCCGCCCACGATCAGCAGAATCAGATTGCCCAGGTACTCCATGGGGTCCATGTTGCGGGTCGACTCGCCGTGCGCCAGCATGGAGATCAGGTCGAGGTCTTCGCCTGGCGGGGCGTTGACGCGCTCATTCCACAAGCCGGTGAAGTACTCCAGGCATTCGATCAGTTCCGCGCGGCGCTGATCCTCGGATTCGACGATACCGGATTCCAGGCTGGCGGTGGCGACGTCGGACCAGCGCGTCAGTTTGCGGCGGTCCTCGAAGGGAAAATCGAACAGGGTTGCGAGCATCTGGGTGGTCAACTCGATGGACACGAGATCCACCCAATTGAAAGTTTCTTCGCGGGGCAGGGTATCCAGAATCCGGGCCGCTCGTTCGCGGATCGTGCGCTCCAGCTTGGCGAGATTTTGCGGCGCGACGACGCTCTGGACTTCCTTGCGCTGAAAGTCGTGCTTGGGAGGATCCATGGCAATGAACATCGGCAGTTCGAAGTCCTCGTCCTGGTCGTCGATGGTAATTCCGCCCTCGGAAGAGAAGATCTGGTGATTCGAGTCGACGTACTTGATGTCGTCGAACTTCGTCACCGACCAGAACGGGCCGAACTCGCTTTCTGCGCAGTAGTGCACAGGGTCTTCGGCGCGCAGGCGTTCGAAGTAAGGCCCGAACGTGTTCGACTCGAACAGTCTGGAGTCGCTGACGTTCATCTCGTCGAGTGGGATCGAGTAGGGGCCTTGATCCACGAGGTTTTCGCTCACATCTGAAACTCAGGCAAGCGCACGATCAGGCCGTCGAGCTCGCCGCGCACCTCGATCTGGCACGACAGGCGGGACGTTGTTTCGCGCTCCGGCGTCAGGTCCAGCATCTCGTCTTCCCGTTCGCCGGGCCGACCAACGTTCTCGGTCCATCCGTCGTCGACCATGACGTGGCAGGTGGCGCAGGCGCACTCGCCGCCGCAGTCGGCATCGATGCCGGGCACCAGGTTGTCGATGGCAGCTTGCATGACCGAGCTGCCCGGCTCGACATCCACTACGTGTTCTGTTCCGTCGTGTTCGATGAAAGTGATCTTGGCCATTTACCCCTGTTCCTTATCCGGGCTGATGTCGAGCGCGTGAACGCAGAGCATTCCCAATGCGGAGCCTGAAAGCAACATCGGGATGTCCTGAGATAGGCGGAATTTTCATACTTGCTAATCGCAAGCAAGTATGTGACTCTACCGGCCTGGAGTCGATCTGAGAGGGCTATGACGTATTTGGCGCCGGTAAGCGAGATGCGGTTCGTGATGGAACAGCTCGCAGGGCTCGACGAGATCTTCGCGCTGCCCGGTGTCGAGGCGTTGGATGCGGACATGCTCGGGGCGATTCTCGACGAGGCGAGCAAGTTTGCGAGCAATGAACTGGCGCCGTTGAATCGGGTCGGTGACATGGAGGGCTCGCATCTGGTGGATGGCGCGGTGCGGGTACCCGCGGGGTTTACCGAGGCCTACCAGAAGTTCTGCGAAGCCGGGTGGCTTGGGTTGGCCCAGGATGTGAAGTACGGCGGCCAGGGCTTGCCGTTTCTGTTGCACATTGCGCTCAGCGAGATGCGCGACAGCGCGTGCATGGCGTTTGCGTTGTGCCCGATGCTCTCCGGTTCCGCGATTCTGGCGCTCGGTGCGCACGGTGACTCTGCCCAGAAGAGCGTCTACCTGAAAAAAATGGTCAGCGGTCAGTGGACCGGCACCATGATCCTCACCGAATCCCAGGCGGGCTCAGACCTGAGCGTGGTCAAGACCGTTGCCGAGCCCAATGGCGACCATTTTCTGTTGCGTGGCCAGAAGATTTTCATCACCTGGGGCGACCACGAGATGACCGACAACGTGGTGCATCTGGTGCTCGCCCGGATTGTGGGTGCCCCCTCGGGTTCCGGCGGACTGTCACTGTTTCTAGTGCCCAAATTTCTGCTCGAGGCGGACGGCACCCCCGGCACGCGCAACGACGTGCACGCCGTCTCGTTGGAGCACAAACTCGGTATCCACGCCAGCCCGACCTGCGTGATGAGTTTCGGCGATGACGGGGGTGCCGTTGGCTACCTCATCGGCGAACCGAATCGGGGTTTGGCGTGCATGTTCACCATGATGAACCACGCGCGCCTGGAGGTCGGGCTCGAGGGTGTGGCGCTGGGTGAGCGCGCCTACCAGAAGGCCGTGGCCTTTGCGCGCGAGCGGGTGCAGGGCAGGGTTCCGGGGCAGGAGCCCGGGATGTCGATCATTGGCCACGCTGACGTGCGGCGCATGTTGATGCTGATGCGTGCCCACACCGAGGCGGCACGGGGTTTGGCTTACGTGGCTGCCGCCTGCGTTGACCACGTGCACTACAACCCGGATCCCGATGGCCGGGCGTACCATGAAGCCCGGCTCGAACTGCTGACGCCGATCGTCAAGGGTTGGAGCACCGAGATCGTCCAGGAAGTCACCTCGCTCGGTGTGCAGATTCACGGCGGTATGGGTTATATCGAGGAGACAGGTGCCGCCCAGTTGTATCGGGACGCTCGCATCACGCCGATCTACGAAGGCACCAACGGCATTCAGGCGCAGGATCTTGCGGGTCGCAAGCTGGCCGGCGATGGCGGTAAGGCAATGTTCTCCATGCTCGATGAAATCGACGAGTTCTGTGGCGGCGCGGATGGGTTGCCCGCGGGCCTCAAGGCACTGAAGTCGGGAGCGGCGGAGTTGCGAACCTCGGCGCACTACATTCTCGCCCACGCGAGCCAGGATCCCGCGCTCAGCGGGTCCGTGGCGTTCAGCTTCCTCATGCAGGCAGGTACGTTGCTGGGGGCGTGGCAGCTTGAACGCGCGGCCCGGGCGGCGCTGCAGCTTGGTGATGATCGGCTCGGGGAGACCAAGGCGGCCATTGCGAGCTTCTACGCGACCCACATTCTGCCCCGCGCAGGGGCCTACCATCAGACGGTGATGACCGGTGCCGACAGCGCGATAGCGCTGCCGATGGACTGGTTTTAGGGTACGGCCATGGGTAAACGTTTGTCGAAAATCGTGACCCGCACCGGGGATGACGGCACCACCGGAATGGCCGACGGCGCCCGTCTGGACAAATATTCCGATCGGGTGGAAGCCATCGGCACGGTGGATGAGCTGAACAGCTTCGTCGGCGCTTTCCTGACGGCGATGCCCCGTGAGGTCGAGCTGTGGCCGCTGTTTCGGGCGATCCAGAATGATCTCTTCGACCTCGGAGGAGAGTTGTCCATGCCCGGGGTCGAGGTCATTACGCCGGCGCACTGGGGGCGTCTGGAAGAAGCGATCGAACGGTTCAATGAGCACCTGGATCCGCTGACCAATTTCATTCTGCCCGGTGGGTCCGAAGTGGTGTCGAGGTGTCACCTGGTCCGCGCCGTCGCGCGTCGGGCAGAACGGCGTTACGCGCGGCTTGCGGCCAACGAGTCGGTGAATGCGCACAGCCGTATCTATCTGAATCGGCTCTCGGATCTGTGCTTCGTCGCCGGGCGCTGGCTCGCCAAAGTCAATGACGAACCCGAAGTGCTGTGGCAGCAGAACAAACCAGAGTCGAAGTAGCCTGACGAAGATGCAGTTTCAGGATCAGCTGGGAGCAATCGTGGAGCTTGCCAACGAACCGCAACGAATCGTCTCCCTGGTGCCGTCCCAGACCGAATTGCTGTTCGACCTGGGGGTGGACGAGAAGATCGTCGGCGTGACGAAATTCTGCACCGACCCCCCGGACAGGGTCGCCGACGTGACGCGGATCGGCGGGACCAAGAAGTTCAATTTCGCGCGCATCGATGCGCTGGCGCCGGATCTGATCCTGGGTAACAAGGAAGAGAACTACCAGGATGGAATCGAGCAACTCAAGATGCGTTATCGCGTCTGGATGAGTGACATTTACGACCTCGACGATGCGCTCTGGATGGTCGAGCAGGTTGCCACCATGGTCGGAGCGCGCGAGCGCGGCCAATCGCTCAGCCGTACGGTTCGCGAGCGCTTCATGTCGTTGGACGAGGTGGTCGCCGGACGGCCGGAGCCGCGTCGTGCGGCGTACTTCATCTGGCGCAAACCGTACATGGTTGTGGGTGGCAACAATTTCATCGATCACCTGATGCGGCGCGCTGGCTTGTACAACGTGTTCCGCGATCTCGAACGATACCCGCAGGTGACGGCGGCGCAGGTTGCGGGCGCGCGCCCCGAAGTACTGCTGTTGTCCTCCGAACCGTACCCGTTTACCCAGGCGCATCGGGACGAGTTCCAGTCCATGGGCGCGGGCGCCGACGTTCACCTGGTCGATGGCACGTTGTTCTCATGGTACGGCAGCCGCCTGCTGCGCATTCCGGCGTATCTGGAGGCGATCACGAAGGCAAACTCCAATGTTCGGTCCGAAGGCGTCGTGTAGTGGCTGAGACTCAACGCATGAGTCAGTCCGAGCGGACCGACCTTTCAGATCAACGGATGCTCGATGCCGCGGTCGAGCTGATCATCGAGCGCGGCCCGGACAAGACGACGTTGAAGGATGTCGGTGAGCTCGCCGGCTACAGTCGTGGTCTGGCCGGCTATCGATTCGGGTCGAAGGCGGGCTTGTTTGAATTCATCGTGCGGTCGATCGGCGAGTACTGGTTGCGTGAGTTGACGCGGGTTACCGCGAACCGAAATGGTATTGATGCAATCTGCGCAGCGACTGACGAACACCTGCGTTTTTGTCGGGACGCCCCCGACCGGGTCCGTGCTTTTTACCTGCTCTGGTTCGAGTCGGTGTCGCCGAGTTCGGGGATCAAGCAGGTGGTTGCGAGCATTCATGACCGTCGCCGGCGGGACGTTGCCCAATGGATCCGACTCGCCGTGACGGCAGGAGACGCACAGATTCAGGTGTCCGAGGATGCGATTGCCGGTCAGTTCGGCGCATCGATCGTGGGCATCGTTTACCATTGGCTGCAGCATCTGGACGATCTGGACGAAGTCGCGGCGTTGCACGAAAGCCTGAAACAAACCATGCGCCTGGCGCTTGGGGTTGTGAATTAGGATCCGGAGGAAATCGAGATGACTGAGCTGGTAGAGCAGCTTCCTACCCAGGTGACCGCCAAGACGGTACCGCTGCGTTTCGTTACCGCGGCCAGCCTGTTCGATGGCCACGATGCGTCGATCAACATCATGCGGCGCATTCTGCAGGCATCGGGCGCCGAGGTGATTCACCTGGCCCACAATCGATCGGTTGCCGAGATCGTCGATTCAGCGGTTCAGGAAGACGTCCAGGGTATCGCGATCAGTTCCTATCAGGGCGGTCACATCGAGTACTTCAGGTACGTCATCGACATGTTGAAGGAGCGGGGTGCGGGTCACATTCAAGTGTTCGGCGGCGGCGGGGGCGTCATCGTTCCAGACGAAATACGCGAGTTGGAAGCCTACGGTGTCGCGCAGATCTACTCACCGCACGCCGGTCATCGTCTCGGACTGCAGGGCATGATCGACGATATGCTCTCGCGCTGTTGCCTGGACGGCGACCTCGGCGGGTTGGATGGGCTTGCCGACCTGGGCAATGGCGATCGGCATCTGCTGGCGCGCGCGATCACCGGGATCGAACGTGATCTGCTCGATGAGCAACAGCGGGCGTTGCTCCAACAATTGAGTGCCGAAGTTGATGGCTGTCCGGTTCTGGGGATCACCGGTACCGGCGGAGCGGGCAAGTCGTCGTTGACGGATGAGTTGATTCGGCGTTTTCGGCTGGACAGTGGCGATCAGGTGAAGATCGGAATACTGGCCATCGATCCGACCCGGCGTAAGACGGGCGGCGCGTTGCTGGGCGATCGGATCCGGATGAACGCGATTTACCACCCGAATGTCTTTATGCGCAGCCTGGCAACCCGCGACGCGGTGGCGGAAGTCCCCGATTATCTGCGGGAAGTCATACAGGCAATGCGGGTCTCGGGCTTCGATCTGATCGTCATCGAAACGCCGGGAATCGGCCAGGGCGACGCGGGCATCGTGCCGTACGTGGATGCGTCCATGTACGTGATGACGCCCGAGTTCGGGGCCCAGAGCCAACTCGAAAAAATCGACATGCTCGACTTTGCGGACCTCGTCGTCATCAACAAATTCGACCGCAAGGGCAGCGAAGATGCGCATCGTGATGTGTCCAAGCAGATGCAACGCAATCGCCAGGCTTTCGACGTTCGCCCCGATGACATGCCGGTGTTCGGGACGATCGCTTCGCACTTCAACGACGATGGCGTCACGGCGGCGTACCAGGGCCTGGTTCGGATCCTGCGCGAGCATGGGCTGCGCGAGTATCCGAGCCGGCTGCCGTTGGTCACGGTTAAGAAGTCCACCGAGAAGACGGTCATCGTTCCCGCCGAACGGCAGCGCTATCTGGCGGAGATTGCCGAGATCGTGCGCGGCTATCACTCGCGCATCGAAAAGCAGTCGGGGATTGCCCGTGAGCGGCAGCAGTTGACGGCCACCCGGGCAATGCTCGACGCCGCCGGCGCGGGTCCCCTTGATGCCCTCGACAGCTTGATTGATGCGCGCGGCGATGCGCTCGACGCCGATGCAAAGGCACTGCTCAAGGCCTGGCCGGAGACCCGCGAAGCCTATCGTCAGGATGAGCTGGTGACGCAGTTCGGCGCCGGTCGTGAGGTACGCACGGAACTCACCTTCACAACGTTGTCGGGAAGCCGGGTTCCCCGGGTGGCAGTTCCGGGTTTCGAGGACGAAGGAGAGCAACTGCGCTGGCTGATGCGGGAGAACCTGCCCGGATACTTTCCCTACACCGCGGGTGTGTTTGCCTTTAAACGAGATAACGAAGACCCGGCTCGCATGTTTGCCGGCGAGGGCGATGCGTTCCGTACCAACCGCCGCTTCAAGGCGCTCTCAGAGCACTCCGAGGCGAAGCGCCTGTCCACCGCGTTCGACTCCGTCACGCTGTACGGATTCGATCCGGACGAGCGGCCGGATATTTACGGAAAGGTCGGTAACTCTGGCGTGTCCATCGCGACCCTCGACGACATGAAGGCACTGTACGACGGTTTCGATTTGTGCGATCCGATGACGTCGGTATCGATGACGATCAACGGTCCGGCGCCGACGATTCTGGCGTTCTTCCTGAACACGGCGATCGATCAGCAGCTGGATCGCTTCGTCGCTGAGCAAGGCCGGGCGCCGAACGACGAAGAAACGGCACAGATCAAAGCCGAAACCTTGCGCACGGTGCGCGGGACGGTGCAGGCAGACATCCTCAAGGAGGATCAGGGACAGAACACCTGCATCTTCTCGACAGAGTTCAGTCTGCGCATGATGGGCGATATCCAGCAGTACTTCATCGACAACGACATCGGCAACTTCTACTCCGTGTCGATCTCCGGCTATCACATTGCCGAAGCGGGAGCGAATCCGATTTCGCAGCTGGCATTCACCATGAGCAACGGTTTCACGTTCGTGGAAGCCTACCTGACGCGCGGCATGGACATCGATGCGTTTACGCCGAACCTGTCGTTCTTCTTTTCCAACGGCATGGATGCGGAATATACGGTTCTTGGCCGGGTCGCGCGTCGTATCTGGGCGGTGACGATGCGCGAAAAATATGGCGCTAACGAGCGCAGCCAGCGGCTGAAGTACCACATTCAGACGTCAGGCCGGTCGCTGCACGCGCAGGAGATGGATTTCAACGACATCCGCACCACGCTTCAGGCGCTGGTTGCCATCTACGACAATTGCAACAGCCTGCACACCAACGCCTACGATGAGGCGATCACCACGCCGTCCGAAGCGTCGGTCAGGCGGGCACTTGCGATCCAGTTGATCATCAATCGCGAGTTTGGACTGGCGCGCAACGAAAATCCCGTGCAGGGTGCTTTCATCATCGAAGAACTGACCGATCTGGTCGAGGAGGCCGTGCTCCAGGAGTTCGAGCGGATTTCGGAGCGTGGTGGTGTATTGGGCGCCATGGAGACGGGATATCAGCGCGGCAGGATCCAGGAGGAGTCGCTCCTTTACGAGCACATGAAGCACGACGGCAGCCTGCCCATCATCGGGGTCAATACGTTCCTGGCGGAAAATCAGGAGGAAGAGGAGTTCAACGTTCAGCTGGCCCGTTCCACCGAGGACGAAAAGCGCAGCCAGATCGAGCGTTTGACCGCGTTCAAAGCGCGCAATAGCGACCAGGCGATTGCTGCCCTTGAGCGAATCAAAGAGGCGGTCACGAGCCACGGGAATGGTTTCGAGGCGTTGATGGATGCGGTTCGCTACTGTTCGCTGGGCCAGATCACCGACGCCCTGTTCGAAGTCGGCGGACAATACCGGCGCAGCATGTAGTCAACCGGGCTCGGATGGGTCGTGCCACCGCGCCAGCAGCACGCTGGCGTTGTCGGCGCGGTCCCCCGCGCGTTTGGTCGCACGATTGACCAGGGCTTCCAGCGGTTCGCGTTCGAGTTCCACGTCGCTCAGGTGAACGGCAAGTTCCCGGGGTGAAAACTGATCCCAGAACCCGTCGCTGGACAGCAGGAACGTATCTCCATGGGCGAGCTCGACCGAGTCGTAGTCAGGTAGCGGCGGGTCCTCGCTGCCGAGGCGCCGGTACACCGCATTGCTGGCCAGAGCGGGGGCCGCGCCGCCACGTTGTTTGGCGACCAGCATGGCCACTGAGTGGTCCTCGGTCGCGCGAATCAGTTCGCCGTCGCGGAACTGGTAGAGGCGACTGTCGCCGACGTGAGCCCAATAGGCCTGGGTCGCACACGCTAACATGACTACGCAGGTGCTGCCCGGTGACGATGCGCCACCGGTGCCCAGCTCGCGGATTTTCGCGTGCGCAGCGTTGCACAACCGTTCGAGCACGCCGAACGGGTCTTGCGGCGAGCCTTGCGGCGAGCCTTGCGGCAAGCCTTGCGGAGCCTCCGCCGTCGCATGGCTGAAGGGCTTCGCGGCGTTGATGACAGCCTGTGCAGCCTCAGCCCCGCGCGGGTGCCCGCCCATTCCGTCCGCCAGCACACACAGGTGGGTGTCCGGGCGCGGCAACGGGAAGGCGGCGACCCGGTCCTGTTGCTCGTCGCGGGCACCTATGTGCTGGGCATGGAGGATCGTCCAGGACATCGGTCAGTCGTCGCTGAAGCCGAACATCGACTTGAACCCGTTGGCGACCCGGCGTGGCGCGTCGCCGAAGAAGTGGGCGTTTTTCTGAAGTTTCAACAGCGTCTCGTCCTCGGGTGCCAGTTCCAGCCCGGCTTCGATGTAGCGGCGGGCCTTTCCGTACTGGAGATTGGCAATCGACCTGTCTGCCAGTTCGATATAGGTCTCCAGCAAGCCGTTGACTGCGAGATCGTTGCCAGAGTCCCACTTGAGCACCGTTTGGTAGTGGTACAGCACGTTGTCGTTCTCGGGAAAGTACAGGCGTTGCTCATCTCGGGCGTGCACTGCCTGTTGCAGATGGGACTCAATCTTGAAGGTGCGGATGCTCGAGTAACCCGCGATCGCTATCATGATCAATGCGACCGCCCCGACATTGGCGTAGCGACGCATGCGCGCGCCGCGCCGACCCGATGCGCGGACTTTGCCCTGGCTCCTGGCGGGACCCGGGGTAGACGATCGCCCGGGCAGGTTGTCCGAACTGACGCGGATGACCTCCTCGACCAGTTCAGCACCGCTTTCGAAACGGTCGTCAGCTTGTTTCGCCAGCATGCGATCCAGCAGCGGCTGGAATCGGCTCAGTTGCGGGGGTAGCGGTGGGGCCGGTTCGGTGATGTGGGCGACCAGCGTCTCCATAGGCGTGGCGCCCTCGAAGGGCTTGCGTCCGGTAAGCATTTCATAAAGCACCACGCCCAGACCGTAGATGTCGGTGCGGCCATCGAGCGGTTTGCACTCGGCTTGTTCCGGACTGAGGTAATAGGGGCTTCCTACTGCCGTGCCGTCCATGGTCAGTTGGGCGTCCGTCTCGTTGTGCTTGGCGATGCCGAAGTCCGTGAGAATGGGTGTGCCGTCCGTATGGAACAGGATGTTCGCGGGTTTGATGTCGCGATGAATGACGCCCTGGTCATGCACGAAGGCCAGACAGGCACCGATGACCCGAACAATTTCGAGCGCCGCGGGGACGCTGATTGGTTTCGTCAGGCGCTTCTCGAGATCACCACCGGCGAGGTATTCCATCGCGATGTAGTGCCGCTCGCCCAACGCGCCGATATCGTGAATGGTGATGATGTTGCGGTGGTCGAGGGCCGCGATCAGGTGCGCTTCGTTCAGAAAACGCTGCGCGTCTGTTGGTTTGTCGAATTTGTTGAGAACCTTCAGCGCGACGTTGCGGCCCAGCGATTCCTGTCGGGCAAGGTATACCCGGGCCATTCCTCCGCGGCCGATCTCTCGCAGATCCGAATAGCCGGGAATTTCCACCGCAGTCGCGTATCAGGCCGTGACAGGATCAGTGAAGGACAATGTCAGATCGACCATTTTGATCGTGTCTCCGTGACCCAGGCGCCAGGACTTGGAGACCGCGGTGCCATTGATGCTGATGTCCGTGCCCGATTCAGGCACCAGATGAAACCCGTCGGCCTTGCGGCTGATCGTGGCGGCCAGTCGTGGCGCCCGCCAACCACCGATGCGCACGTCGCATTCGCGGCCTTTGCCAATGGTCAGATGAACCTTTCTCAACGGGTATTCCGTAGATCCGTTGCGAGCAGATTGGACGGTCAGCGCGGGGACGTTCTGCTGTTGTCGTGCGGCGATCAGGTCCACGAGTTCGGTTGCGTCGACTTCGAATGTTGCGCTTTGTCCCTGGTCCGCATGGGTCACAGCCGCGCTCGGAAGTTCGAGCCCGCTCGCTTTTTCCACGTAACGGAGCGTGTGCTTGGGCAGTTCCACCTCGTCGCCGAACTGAAGCAGGTGGCCCTGGGTTCGCTTGCCGTTGACCATCAGGCCGTTGGTACTGGCGGCGTCTTCGATGACAAACGAGCCGCGCTCCGGCGAGAGAATCGCGTGAAATGAGGATATCGCCGCATTGTCGATGCGAATGTCGCAGTTGCTGCCGCGACCGATCGTCATGACCTTTCCGCTCAGTTCGACTTCGCCGCAGAGCTGTCCTTCGAAATAGGTCTGAATGTATGCCATGCGCTGCTCACCTCGAACGTGCATCAGGAATGGTCTGGCATGATAGGGAGGTGCCGCGTCGCGCGGCGTGAACTGGGTCGGGTGGGACGTCGGTGAGGATATCTAAGTGGTGACAACGTGAACCTTGTCACGACGCCGCGGGAGGTCCGGGCCGAAGCGATCCAGACCCGGAAAACACAATCGGGCGACGCTCGTCTGGTATGGCTGTGCGACCTTCCGCCTACGAACGGGCGGAATCACTAGGATCTCGAAGGCGGTTGGAATCAGTCGCCGACGGGTTTCTTCAGACGGAGCAGGAAGCGATCGGTGTGGCCACGCACGGACGGGTCGAAGACGCCGGCGGTGCGAGGATCGTCGGCATTGCGCAGCAGGTCGCTACGCGCCGCCACGGTAAAACCCGCGGCCTCGGCGCTCGCCACGACGAGGTCTTCTTCTATTCGATGCAGGGCTTTGTTGTCAGCGCCCGAGGCACCCGAGTGGTCGACAATGCCCAACACGCCGCCCGGCACGAGGATTGCGTATACGGCAGTGAGAAATCCGGCGGCTGCTTCAGGTCCGGCGCCGTTGTAGATGTCGTGAAAGTTGAGCGCGGTCAATGCCACGTCGATCGAGTTGGCCTCTAAACCGAGATCTTCGAACTCGCGGTCCCAGCGAATCACGTTGGCCAGTCGGTCGTTCTCCAGGCGAGCCGCCATGGCCTTGTCGCTGGCGCCATCCCGGAACTGCAGCGCGGCGGCGGTGTTTTGGGCATAGACCGTCCCCATGGGTCCGACTGCGATTGATAACACTTCGGTGTAATAGCCCGATGCGGCAATCAGATCCACGACGGTCATGCCAGGCGTGATGCCGAGGAAGCTCACTACCTCCGCGGGTTTGCGTCCGGCGTCGCGATTCCGATCGGCCTCGGCGCGATCAGTGGCCGAGAGCGCCGTTCGCAGCGATTCGAACTCATCGGCGTCGGCAAATAATTCAGTGCTGCTGCTGAAAGCAACGAGTGCCGCGAGAATCAACGTCCCGAATGTTCTGCGCATACCAACCCCTTTCGTTTGCTCGATCGACCTAGCATAGCCGGGCGCCGGGTCGAATGGCATTCGCTTGATTGGAGAAACCCTGGGCTGCTATTTGGCCGTGCGGCGACGCCTCGACGGCAGGTCGACGAATTCCCCCGGCCGCTGTTCGTTGTTGGCTAGAATCGCCTCGGCCATCTCCGCGGGCTGCAGCATGCTGGCGTTCCAGATGCCAACGTAATCCAACCCATCTGCGGTCGAGTGATCGCGTGCATAATTGATCATGCGCTTGCAGCCGTATACGGCCAGCGGTGCCTTGCTTGCAATTTCCCGAGCGATGGACATCACTGCGTCCAGCATGGATGGCTGATCGGGGAACACTTGGTTGACCAACCCGACCCGGTGCGCCTCAGCCGCGGACATGCGGCGACCCGTATAGGCGAGCTCGCGGACGATGCCTTCGGGAATCAGTTTGACCAGCCGGGGAAACGTCCCGACGTCGGCGGTCATGGCGATGTTGACCTCGTAAATCGTAAAGAAGGCGTCCTCGGTGGCATAGCGCATGTCGCAGGCGGTCGCGAAATCTACGCCGCCACCGATGGCGCCCCCCTGGATTGCCACCAGTACGGGCATCCGACACACCTCGAGACAATTGAAGGTTTTCTGCATGCGGAGCACGTTGTCGTAGAATGCCGCCCCGCGTTGTCCCAGCAGTTCTTCGTCGGCGTCGTCCGCGTTGGAGGAACCGCTCGCGGCGCCAAAGGCTTTGATGTCCAGCCCTGCCGAAAAGTGCGGGCCAGTGGAAGAGATGACAATCACGCGTGCTTTGGCGCCGTCATCGATGGCCTCGATGATTTCGGGCAGTTCATCCCAGAACTCAGGCCCCATGCTGTTTCGTTTCTCCGGTCGCGTCAGAATGATGTGCGCGATTCCGTCTTCGGTGGTTACCTCAAAACATTGGTAGGCCATGTCGCAACAGCTCCCTGTCAAGTTCGGTTCATGGATGCCACTATGTCGTGACCTTTTGTGAGCGTACCGGAGCGCGTGTCAACCCGCATAGCAAAGGAAGAGTATGGACATTTTCCGCACCCCGGAACATAGATTCGACGCCTGGATCGACTTTCCCTTCGAACCTCGATTTATCGAGTGGCAGGGGTTGCGCATGCACTACGTCGACGAGGGGCCGGCTGACGGACCGGTCATGTTGATGTGCCACGGCATGCCGACTTCCAGCTATCTGTACCGACGTATGATTCCACCACTGGTCGCCGCCGGGTATCGCTGCATCGCCCCGGACTACATCGGCTTTGGCAAAAGCGACAAGGTGCGCGATGACGCGTGGTATTCCATCGAGAAGCACAGCCAATCTATTTCGAACCTGATAGAAAATATAGATATCGAACGTATCACGTTGATTTGTCAGGATTGGGGCGGGCCGATCGGTCTTCGGCAGGCCGTTGACATGCCCGCGCGATTCGACCGCCTGACGATCATGAACACCTGGCTGCACGGCCCGGAACACCAATACACGCAGGCGCTTCGCGACTGGAATGCCGGTTGGCATCCCGGTGGGCAGTTCGACGAGACACAGGCCTGCGGGTTGGTGATGCAGATGATCACGTCGCGCAATCCTGGAACTCCATTGACGCCGGAGCAGGTGTTTGCTGCGTACGAAGCGCCATTTCCTGATCGGGCGTCCAAGGCGGGGCCGCGGCGGTTTCCGTTGTCCCTGCCTTTCGACAATCCCGAAGGGGGTAATGCAGCAGAGCAGACCCGCTGTTTTACCGCGCTGGCTGAGTGGGACAAACCCATACATTTCATCTGGGGATTACAGGACGACGTGTTCAATGAAGCCTGGTGCGACCAGTGGGCCTCGTGCTATTCCCAGGCGACGGTCGACAAGATTCCCGACGCCCCGCATTTTCTGCAGGAAACCCACGGACCTCTGGTCGTCGAACACCTGCTGCGGCGCATCGACCAAGAGTAGCGTCACCCGACCCTGATCACGTGCTCCGAAGGAGGGGGGTGTGCTAATCTGACGGGCTGCCCACCTGGGATGAGCTCACCTGGAGGAACTATGTCAGAAGCCAATCTGAACCCCACCGGCAGCGATGCCGATATGTACAACCTGGCGATGTCCGAGGAGGCAGCGCCGCTGCTCGACGCGGTAAAGAAATTCATTGTGGAGGAGGTCGCTCCGATTTCGGAGGAGTTTTACCGGCTGGGCGAGGGCCGCGCAGATCGGTGGAGCTGGGTGCCGGGCCAGCTGGAATTGCTCGATGGCGCGAAGTCGAAGGCTAAGGAACAGGGACTGTGGAACTTTTTTCTTCCGGATGCCGAAACCGGTGAAGGCTTGAAGAACCTGGACTATGCCTACATTGCGGCGGAACTTGGCCAGCAACCCCTCGCCTCCGAATGCCTGAACTGCAGCGCTCCGGACACCGGGAATATGGAAGTGCTGGAGCGGGTCGGCACCGAAGCGCAGAAGGAGCAGTGGCTGAAGCCATTGCTGGCCGGTGAGATCCGCTCGGCCTACGCCATGACGGAGCCGGACATGGCCTCGTCGGACGCGAAGAACGTCGCGATGAAAGCGGTTCTCGAAGGTGACGAGTGGGTGCTGAACGGCGAAAAATACTACATCTCCGGCGCCGGCGATCCACGTTGCAAGATCATGATCACGATGGTCAAGACCAGCCCCGACGCGCCTCCGCACAAACAGCAGTCGCAGATTCTGGTGCCGACGGACAACCCGGGTGTCGATATTCTCGGCCCGATGCATGTGTTCGGCCACGACGATGCCCCGCATGGCCACATGCACATCCGGTTCACCGACGTGCGCGTGCCCAAGGAGAACATGCTGCTCGGCGAAGGCCGGGGATTCGAGATCTCCCAGGTGCGGCTTGGCCCGGGCCGCATTCATCACTGCATGCGTTCCATCGGTCAGGCCGAACGTGCGCTGGAACTGATGATCAAGCGCACGATGAATCGGGAAGCCTTTGGCAGGCCGATCATTCAGCTCGGCAAAAACCTGGAAGTGGTGTCCCGGGCGCGTATCGATATCGACGCGATGCGCCTGATGGTGCTGCGCGCCGCCCGCGCGATGGACGTGCTGGGCAATCGCGAGGCTCGCGTTTATGTCAGCGCCGCCAAGGCCATGATTCCTGAGCGGGTCTGCGAGATCATCGATCAGGCCATTCAGATGCACGGTGCGACCGGCGTATCCCAATGGACGCCGCTGGCGGACATGTATACCGGGCAACGTACCTTGCGCCTCGCTGACGGACCGGACGAGGTGCATCACCTGGTGGTGGGTCGGGCCGAACTGCGCAAGTACCAGTAGCGCACGCAGGGAGCGGGCATGAGTGATCGACTGGGGATCGACCTATTCTGGTCTTTTCGCAGCCCCTGGTCGTACCTCGCGACGCCGCGGTTGGTTGATTGGGCGGAACGGTACGTTCTCGACGTGCGGTTCCGTCCGGTTTATCCCATCGCTATCCGGACGCCGGAGTTTTTCGCGTCGCTGCAGCCGCAGTGGTTCAGCTACTTTCAGACCGACGTGTACAGGGTGGCGGAGTTCCTCGAACTACCGCTCGTCTGGCCAAGTCCGGACCCCGTGGTGTCGGAATTGAACAGTGAAGGACTGCCGAGCTTTCCGGATGAGCAACCCTACATCCACCGCTTGACGCGGCTGGGGGTGCTGGCCGAAGAGCGGGGCCGGGGGATTCAATTCGCAAACGAGGTTTCGAGCTTGATCTGGGGTGGGGCTCGCGGCTGGGACGAGTCGACGCTGTTGGCGGACGCGACAGCCGCCGCGGGTCTCGACCTCGCGGAACTCGATCCGATCGCGGAAACTGAGGCCGACCGGCTGACGGCGGTCATCGAGAAAAATCAGGACGACCATCAGGCGGCGGGTCATTGGGGCGTGCCCACGTGCGCATTCAACGACGAGCCGTTCTTCGGTCAGGACCGACTCGATGTGTTGTTGTGGCGATTGAAACAGGCCGGACTCGAGGAACGCTAGGTTCCTTTTCAGGGCGGCCCGAGTGGTTTCAGCCCGTTACCCATGATCACGTTCCGACCGGAATCTGCCGCCGACCATGCGCGCGTCGAAGGCATCGTCGAAGCGGCCTTTGGCCGGCCGCTTGAAGCGGAGATACTCGCGGCGGTGCGCGCCGGTGACGACTGTGTCTCGACGACCGTCGCCGTCGATGCGGGACAGATCGTGGCCCAGGTACTCTTTTCCCGGGTCAGCCTGTCGGGCGCCGATCACGCCAACCTGTGCGCGTTGGGGCCCGTGGCGGTCGATCCGCCTCGCCAGGGCGAAGGCATCGGCTCTGCTCTGATCCGGGCCGCATTGGAACCGCTGAGCGATGGACGGTGGGATGCGATCTTCCTGTTGGGCAATCCACGCTACTACGCCCGGTTTGGCTTCGAACTCGCAGCTCCTCTCGGGTTTCACTATTCGCAGCTCGAATTCGATCCCGCCTTCCAGGTTCTGCGCGTCGACGAAACACTCGCCGGCCTTGCCGGCTGGATCCAATACCCGGCGGCGTTTGCGGGACACTAGGCACCGCACGACTACCAGGCGTGCACCTCGCCGTTCCACTTCATGAAGCAACCCGTGCCTTCGAGGGAAACGCCTTCGATGACCGATATGATGCCTTCGGCACTCTCGGAGGCTTCGATTTCGGCATCGGGGCCACCCATGGCGGTTTTTACGTAGCCGGGATGAATCAGTGCCACCGCGGTCTCGTCGTTGGCCAATTCGACCGAGATCATGCGCATCACTTTGTTTACGGCGGCTTTGGATGAGCAGTAGGCGTACATGACGGGCCAGTTCAGGTCCAGTGCCCCCATCTGACTGGTGATGGTGATTGCCTTGGCGCCATCGGCTGCCTTCAGATTCTCGCGGAAAGCCTGCAGCATGCGCAGTGGCGCCATGGTGTTGACGGCAAATGCATCGGCCCACCCGTCGAAGTCCATTTGCAGTGCGGATTGCTGGTCGGGTGCCGGGCCGGGGGTACCTGCATTGTTGATCAGAATGTCGATGGGCCGATCGCCGATCTCGGCAGCAAGGGCGGCGACCGAATCGCCATCGGCGACGGTTACGCCGCAGATCTGAACGTTGTCGAGATCTTGCAGCGCGTCGGCCTTGTCCGGTTCGCGGCAGCAGGCGATAACCTCATTGCCGGCGGCGGCGTAGCGTTTGGTGAGTTCCAAGCCGATGCCGCGATTGGCGCCGGTGATCATAACGGTGGCCATGGTGTCGTTCTCCCTTGTTTTTTCGAGTGTCTTACAAATTTGGACATCCATCATCTTTGATGGATGTCCAAATCTTTTCCGGATCTTTCCCGGCCGGTGAGCCAGGAGGTGCAATA
>SMWF01000075.1 GCA_004357385.1 Gammaproteobacteria bacterium
CCCCGGAACCGTTCGCCGTACAGCTGGAGCATTTGAGCATCACCCTGCCGGAACTGGCACAACGGCTGGCGCTCTGGCGCCGACACCGGCCCGCATCGCGCCCAGCACAGCAGCGGCCTGCTCAGCGGCGGTCTAGTCAGCGGTCTGTTCAGCGGTCTAGTCAGCGGTCTGATCAGCAACGGCTGCACTGATGTTGTGGTTGTGCGCCCAGTTGCCCGACCTGGGTCTGGAGGTGTTCAGCCGCGGCATCGATGCCCAGGCCAGCGCACCGCTGGTGCTGGCGGAGGACAACCGGGTCGTGTTGCGCAACAAGGCGGCCGGTGAGGCCGAGATCGCACTGGGCACGACCCTCGCCACCGCCCACAGCATCTGTCATGGCGTGCGACACTTCGTTCGCGACCGCGAAGTCGAACAGGAGCGCTTGCGGCTGCTCGCGGAAGCCTGTTATCGATACGGCCCCAGCATCAGCCCCCACGAACCCGATGCGCTGTTGCTGGAAGTCGGCCCCAGCCTGCGGCTGTTCAACGGGCTGTACGGCTTGAAACGCAACCTCATTCAGCTGTTGGCAGACTCGGGGCACGAGGCCCGGATCGGGGTTGCCAGCACGCCGCTCGCGGCCCTGGCCTTTGCCCGGGCCGGGTTCGCCGGCGCCCTGGGCAGTTGGCCCACAACCAACGAGCTCGACACACACACCCGCACGGGACTGAAGGACATTCCACTGTGCTACACCGAACTGACCGCTAGCGTGCGTGAGCGTTTTGCCACCATGGGGATTCAGCGCCTGGGGGTGGTGCTCGGCCTGCCCAAAGCCGAGTTGGGACGCCGCTTCGGCATCTCGCTGCTCCACTATCTGGAACGCCTGATCGGTAAACGCGGCGACCCCCGATCGTTCATCGCGCCACGCGAAACCTTCACAAGCCAACTGCACCTGCTGGAAGGAATCTCCAACAAACAGGCACTCGCCTTTCCCATGCAGCGCCTGGCCGGCGAACTGAACAACTGGCTCATCAGTCACCAGTTAGGGGCGAACACCCTGCGCTGGCGCTTCGCACCGCTGCGGGGCGCATCGGTATCGCTGGACATCGAATTCGCGGAGCCGCAGCAGGGCCGCCTCGCCCTGCTGGAGATCAGCCGTCTCAAACTCGACGCCAGCACGCTTCCCGAGGAGGTCATGAGCATTGCCCTGGAGGCACCGCGGCTCACCAGCTGGCAGGGTCGCAGCCGCAGCCTGTTCCCGCTGGCCTCACTGCCCTTCAGCGCAGCGCCCCCGGGAGAGCTGATCGATCGTTTCAAGGCCCGCCTGGGTGCGGATGTCTGTCATGGCATCCAGAGCAGCGATGACCACCGGCCGGAGCGGGCCTGGGCCCGGATCGCACCGGGTAGCCCGCCGGGCAACAAAGGTAGCCGAACCCGCCGGTTGCTCGCTGACAGCCGCAGACGCCCGCTGTGGCTGCTGAAACGGCCGCGCCCGGTGCCGCGCCGGGAACTGACCCTGCTGACCGGACCGGAACGCATCGAGACCGGCTGGTGGGACGCTCCTTCTGCGCGAAGCGGTCGTCCCGGGACTAAACGCCGCTGCCGGGATTACTACATCGCCCACCGCGTCACCCCGAAGGGCACCGGCATGCAGTGCTGGGTGTATGCCGATGCCTTGCGCCAGCGCTGGTTCATCCATGGCTACTTTTCATAATCGGAGTCCTGACCAGAGTCATAATCAAATGACTGATCAGAGTGCTGATGCCGCTCCCGAACCTGTAGCGTTCGCCGAGTTGCATGCCCTGAGCAACTTCAGCTTTCTACGCGGCGCTTCGCATCCGGAGGAACTGGTGCAGCGTGCCGCGACGCTCGGCTATCAGGGCATTGCCATCACCGACGAATGCACCCTCTCCGGGGTCGTAAAGGCCCACCTGGCCGCCAAGGAATGCGGCATCAAACTGGTCATCGGCGCGGAATTTCGCGTGGCTGGAGCGGCAGATGGGATCCTCAGCAGCGAAGCGGGAATAGACGAAGCGGGAACAGACGAGGATCTAAAGCTGGTGCTGCTGGCGCCGCATCGCAAAGCCTATGGGCAGCTCTCCAGCCTCATCACCCGGGCCCGGCGCACGTGCCCGAAAGGTGAGTACGCGCTCTGCCTGGCCGATCTCGAACGCAACGTTTCGGAGTGTCTGGCGCTGTGGCTGCCGGGCAGCCAACCGATGAACGAGCTGCTGCGCCACGGTGAAGCCGTCAAGCACTGCTTTCCCGACTGCTGGATCGCGCTGGAACTGCTGCAGGACGGCGACGACATCGATCACACCGCGCGCCTGCTGACCCTGTCCATGCGGCTCGATCTGCCACTGGTGGCGAGCAACGACGTGCACATGCACCGCCCGGGACGCAAACCCTTGCAGGACGTGCTGAGCGCGGTTCGCCTGAAAACCACCGTGGCCGAACTCGGCAGCGCCGCGCACGCCAACCGGGAACGCTACCTGCGCGGGTACGATCAGCTCACCGCCATCTACCCGCCGGAAATGCTCGACGAATCGCTGGCCATTCTCGAACGCTGCACATTTTCCCTCGACGAACTGCGCTACGAATACCCGAAGGAGGTGGTCCCGGCGGGCCTCAACCCCAGCGCGTACCTGCGCCAGCTGACCTTCGCCGGCGCCGCCAAGCGCTGGCCGAATGGAGTTCCGGACGACGTCCAGGCGCTGCTCGAAAAAGAACTCGCACTGGTCGAGAGCCTCGCCTACGAATATTTCTTCCTCACCGTTTACGACATCGTCTGTTTCGCCCGCAAGCGGGGCATCCTCTGCCAGGGTCGCGGTTCCGCCGCCAACTCCGCGGTCTGCTACTGCCTCAACATCACCGAGGTCGACCCGTCGCGCATGCACCTGTTGTTCGAGCGCTTCGTGTCCAAGGAGCGTGACGAACCCCCGGACATCGATGTCGATTTCGAGCACGAGCGCCGTGAGGAGGTCATCCAGTACATCTACGAGCGTTATGGCCGCGATCGCACCGCGCTGGCCGCCACCCACATCACCTACCGCCCGAAGAGCGCCGTCCGGGACGTCGGTAAGGCGCTGGGCATGAGTCTGGACCTGGTGGACCTGCTGGCTAAATCACTGGCCTGGTGGGATCGGCACGAGGAACTCGACGCCCGCTGCAAGGCCGCCGGTGTCGATCCCGACAGCACCACCGTGAAGCAGTTTCTCGCCCTGGTGCAACAGGTGCTGGGCTTTCCGCGGCACCTCTCGCAACACCCCGGCGGCTTCGTCATTTCCGACGGACCCCTGGCCGAACTGGTGCCGATTGAGAACGCGGCGATGGAGGATCGCACCGTCATTCAATGGGACAAATATGATCTGGAAGCACTCGGACTGCTCAAGGTCGACGTGTTGGGACTGGGCATGCTGACAGCCATCCGCAAGACATTCGAGCATCTGGA
The DNA here is from genome assembly GCA_004357385.1 of Gammaproteobacteria bacterium. GTDB lineage: Bacteria > Pseudomonadota > Gammaproteobacteria > Pseudomonadales > Azotimanducaceae > SMWF01. Next base: position 3,428 of record SMWF01000075.1, read on the forward strand.
CGGCTTCCGCGGGGCCGGGCTCGAAATCGCCACGGTGCCGGCCGAAGATCCCGCCACCTATGCGATGTTGCAACGCGGCGACAGCGTCGGCGTGTTCCAGGTCGAATCGCGCGCCCAGATGTCCATGCTGCCCCGGCTACGGCCAAGCAGTTTCTACGACCTGGTCATCGAGGTGGCCATCGTCCGCCCCGGCCCCATTCAAGGCAACATGGTGCACCCCTACCTGCGCCGCCGGCAGGGCCTGGAACCGGTGAGCTACTCCAACGATGCCGTGCGCGCCGTACTGGAGCGCACCTTAGGCGTGCCGATCTTCCAGGAACAGGTAATCGAGCTGGCGATGGTCGCTGCGGGTTTCAGCGCCGGGGAAGCCGATCAGTTGCGCCGCGCCATGGCCGCCTGGCGCCGCCGCGGCGGGCTCGAGCACTTCGAGCGCAAGCTGATCGACGGCATGCTCGCGCGTGGCCACGATCGGGAGTTCGCCGAGCGGGTATTCGAGCAGATCAAGGGCTTTGGCGAGTATGGCTTCCCCGAATCCCACGCCGCCAGCTTCGCCCTGCTGGTCTACGTTTCCGCCTGGCTGAAACGGCACGAGCCCACCGCCTTCTACTGCGGTCTGCTGAACAGCCTGCCGATGGGTTTCTACTCGCCCTCGCAGCTGATCCAGGACGCGAAGCGCCATGGCATCGAGGTCCGGCCCGTGGATGTCCGCTACAGCACCTGGGATCATCAACTCGAACCGCTCGAGAGCCCAGACCCAGGCGCCTTGCTTTACCCCTGCGAGCATCCGCAAGCGGCATTGCGGCTCGGGCTGCGCCTGGTCAAGGGATTCAACGAAGCGGCCGCACAACGCATCGATTCGGCGCGCCCCTGCAACGACCCGGACGAACTGGCGCGCCGCGCCGGTCTCAACCGCAGTGAAGCCTCATGCCTGGCCCGGGCCGGCGCGCTGGAGGGCATCTCGGGACACCGCTACCAGGCCCATTGGGACGTCGCCGGCATCAACGATCCGGCCAGGCTCTGGCAGGTGGCGGAAGTCGCCGAACCCTACGCCACCGACGTCACACTCGAGGGGCCCTCCGAAGGGCAGGACATGGTCGCGGACTACCGTTACCTCGGCTTGACGCTCGGCCGCCACCCCATGGCGTTGTTGCGCGACCACAAAGCGTTCAGCGGCTGCCGCAGCGCCCGGGACCTGCAGGGTTACCGGCACGGTCAGTTCGTTCGCGTGGCCGGCGTGGTGACCTGCCGACAACGGCCGAACACGGCCTCGGGGGTGATATTCATGACCCTCGAAGACGAAACGGGCAATTCCAACATCGTGGTCTGGACCTCGATCCTGGAGCGCTACCGGGCGGCCCTGCTGCAGGGCCAGCTACTGAAGATCAAAGGGGTGGTGGAACGCGAAGGGGAAGTGATCCACGTAGTCGCGAGCAAGGTGAGCGATCACACGTCGCTGCTGGTGGAGCTCGGGCAAGACCTCCAACAAACCGACAGGGCGGCCGGACAGACGCCCTTCGGGTCGCGGGACTTTCACTGATGCGGCTTACATTTTGGAATCGCGTGGGTAAGCCCTGAACCGTAGAATGTACCGCGCACCAAGGCCAGAGTACCAACGTGTCACACGTTCGGGTTTTCAAGCACTACATCCCCACCCCCTTCGTATTGCTTGCGCTGTTCGAACTAACCGTCATGGTCATCTGTTTTTCCTTCGTCACCGGTGTGTACGGCGACGGCGCAGTCGACCTCTACGAGTTCACCGGCGCGCTCGGGTTCGGCCTGGTGCTGGTCACCGCGATGGTATCGATGGGCGTCTATCCCTCGTACATCCGCGAAGGCTTTACCGGAATGATGCTGCGCACCGCGGTCGCGTTCTTTCTGATCGGCGGCATCGCGCTCGCCTCAGCCTACTACCTCGTTCCGGCCCTGCGTGTCGATTCAATACTGTTGAGCCAGGCAGGGCTGGCTTCATTTCTGGTAATCACTGTCGTCCGGTGGGGCGCCGCCGGGATCATCGACTACGACAGCCTGAAACGTCGCGTGGTGATCCTGGGGACGGGTCGTCAGGCCGAACGGATCGCCACGCGCCTGCGCCGCCGAGTCGACCAGCGAGGGTTCACGATCCACGCCTTTCTGCGCACCGACGCAGGCGAAGACCGGATCACCCCGCATGGCATTGCCGTCACCCACAGCCAGGAACCGCTGATCGAGTACTGCAAAGCCAATCGCATCCAGGAAATCGTCGTGGCGCTGGACGAACGCCGCCGCGACGATCCCGGCGGCCACGGCGCACCGCTGGACGAACTGCTCGACTGCAAGCTCTCGGGAATTGACGTCACCAACGTGATCGAGTTCTTTGAGCGCGAAGTGGGGAAAATTCCCCTCGATCTCCTGAGTCCCGGCTGGATGGTGTTTTCCCAGGGATTCGTCCACAAACCGTTTGATACGCGTACTGAACGTATTCTCGATATCACCGCTGGACTGATCCTGCTGGCCGTCAGCTGGCCAATCATGCTGATCGTGGCACTTGCGATCGTCGTGGAGGATCGCAATTTTGCCGTGCTCTACCGGCAGCAGCGGGTGGGCTTGAACGGCCGGATCTTCAAGGTGTTGAAGTTTCGCAGTATGACCCGTCGCGCCGAACCGGACGGACGGGCCCGCTGGGCTGCCGAGCGCGAAACGCGCGTGACCCGCGTCGGGCGATTCATTCGCAAGTCCCGAATCGATGAATTACCCCAGATCTTCAACGTGCTGGCCGGACAGATGAGTTTTGTCGGACCGCGCCCGGAACGTCCCGAATTCGTGGATACGCTGGCCGATCAGATTCCCTTCTACAGCGAGCGACACCGCGTCAAACCCGGAATCACGGGTTGGGCGCAACTGTGCTATCCGTACGGTGCATCCGTAGCCGACGCGCGGGAGAAACTCGAGTTCGACCTTTACTACCTGAAAAATCACAGCGTGATGCTCGATCTGATGATCCTGATTCAGACCGTAGAGATTGTCCTCATCGGCGAGGGAGCGCGCTGAGACTTAGTCAGGCAACGGTTTTGTGCTGTTCGAGATCTTCCAGGTTGGCACGCAGCGCCCCGATCTCCAGCCGCAGTTCCTCGAGCAGCGCCTGCACCACCACCAACTCGTCTTTCATGCCGTGACCCAGGGCGTCCACGGCGCGCTCGATCGCTGACAGCCGCTGCTGGACGTTGGCTTTGTCGAACATGACCCGCGCCACCGTTTCCAGAGGGTCCACCGGATCGACTTCGTCTACGTTGGTTGCGGCCGCCTCGGCTTTTCCACCCGGATCACCGCCAAGAAACTCGGTGCCGATTTCCTCGGCCACGATGCGAATCACCTCCGCGTCGATCTCGTGGCATTCCTCGAGAAACGCATACAGCATCACCCGATCGCACAAGTTGTTGATGCGCCGGGGAACTCCCGCAGTGAACACAAAGATGCGGCCAAACGCAGCGTCCGCGAACTTCGGGTCCTCGTTCCATGCGACCCGTCCCAGCCGGTGCTCGATGTAGGTTCGGGTCTCTTCTTCGTCCAGGGGATTCAGGTGATAGGTTGCAATCACGCGCTGTCGCAGCTGTTCGAATTCTGACGAGAGCAGGGTCGCGCGAAACTCTTCCTGGCCCAGCAGGAACACCTGGACGAGGGGCTTGCCGTCCTGCTGAAAGTTGGACAGCATGCGCAGCTCTTCAACGGAGCGCGCGGGAAGATTCTGCGCCTCATCGACAATCAACAGAACGCGCTTACCCTCTCGATTGCGCTGAATGAACAACCGTTCGAGATCTCTGAGCAACAAGGCTTTGTTGGGCACGTCGACATCGAGCCCGAAATTGACCGCCACCAGACTCAACAGATCATCCTCGTGCAGCTGGGTGGTCACCAGATTGGCAACGGTGGTCTCATTGGGATCGAGGTCATTCAGCAACGTCTGAACGACGGTCGTTTTCCCGGTACCCACATCACCGGTAATGACGATGAACCCATCCGCCTGACTCAGGCCGTACTGAAGGAACGACAGCGCCCGTTTGTGTTCCTTGCTGGGGAAGAAGAACCGCGCATCCGGTGACAGTTGAAAGGGCTTACCCGTGAGCCCGAAATATTCCGTGTACACCGTCCCTCTACTCCAGGCTAAGCGCCATACCCATACTGGTAACCATACCCGGCATGACCCTTGCCGCGATGCTGCACCTTGTTCAACACCAGGCTTACGGACTCGTGGCCCTCCAGTCGGGTCAACGCCTCGGTCACGGTCGCTTGGGGTGTAGCATCCGCTTCCACCACCACCACCACCTGCCCGACCAGCCTGGAGAGCACGCCCGCTTCGGTTCCTGTAAGCAACGGCGGCGCATCGAAGATCACGATGCGATGTGCGTCTTCCGCCGCCAGATCACGAACGACACGGTCCATCGCCTCGCTGGCAAGCAATTCATCGGCATTGGGCAGGTCGGAGCCCGAGGGCAACACGGACAGGTGATCGATATTGGTCTTGAATATGCTGTCCTCGAGGTGACCCCCACCGCGCGCCAGCACATCCGACAGTCCGTTGTCGTACTCCAGGCCCAGCACGTCCGACACGCTGCCGCGCACGGAATCGACATCGACGAGCAACACGCGCAGATCGACCTCCGCGGAGATGCTCATCGCGAGGTTGATCGATACGAACGTCTTCCCTTCGCCTGGAATCGAGCTGGTCACGACGATCAGATTCGCCGGATGTTCGTCATCGACGGAACGGCGACGCTGCGCGTTGACCAGCAGCGGGCGCTTGATACGCCGAAATTCCTGCGCCAAGCGCGAGCGGATGCTGCCGGGGGTGACGAATCCCTTCGCCTGGAGCGCTTCGAGATCGATCTCGTGGTAACCGCCCCCAACAAACGATTGGGTTCGCAGCGCATTCGAGGGCGCCCCAGTCTCCTCGTCGGCCACCGTTTCCACCAAGGCGTTCTCAGCCTCCACGGGCGGAGCGTCTATCGCGGGCGCGCCGGTCGTTGGGTCGTCGGCCAACGGATCAGGGGTCTTGTTCGCGGTTGAACTCTTGCGCGCCGCGGCTTCGGCCAGCCGTTCGGCAGCGCGTTCGATGGTACTCACGGATTCACCCACGTGGTCGATCGAATCATGGAAAACGCACACACGCGCGGCATTCTATCGGCCCCCCCCGCGGGTGCCTGTAAGATATTGTAATCCTTGCCCGGCGTCGTATCGGCTGGCGCGCCACGCGGTCGATTTACATCCTGCTACAAGCTTGTCACAGTGCTCGCCGAAGGCGTCGACATAATACACGCAATTCGGATCACCCACATGGACATGCAGGATCTCTCGGGGGTACGCCCGGCGATTGTCGGACTCGGTTACGTCGGCCTTCCGCTGGCTGTGGAGTTCGCCAAGCATTACCCGTGTATCGGCTTCGACGTAAACGCTGCGCGGATCGCCGAGCTTCGCGCCGGCAACGACGCCACGCTCGAAGTCGATGCCTGCGAACTGACCGGCGCCACCCAACTCACGTTAACCACCGAACTCGACGATCTGCGCGACTGCAACGTCTACATCGTGACAGTGCCGACCCCCATCGACATCTACAAACGACCTGACTTGACCGCGCTTCGGGCCGCCTCAGAATTCATCGGAAGCGTCATCAGCAAGGGCGATGTCGTCATCTATGAATCCACGGTCTATCCGGGCGCAACCGAAGAAGTCTGCGTGCCGATCGTCGAAGCCACGTCGGGGCTCGTCTACAACCAGGATTTCCACGCCGGCTACAGCCCCGAGCGTATCAATCCCGGGGACAAGGAGCATCGCCTGGCCAACATCACCAAGGTCACCTCGGGATCAAACCCCGACGCCGCAGCCTTTGTCGATGCCCTGTACGCATCGATCATTGACGCCGGAACCCACCTTGCATCAAGCATTCGGGTCGCAGAGGCCGCCAAAGTGATTGAAAATACCCAGCGCGACCTGAACATCGCACTGGTCAATGAACTCGCGTTGATCTTCCACCGGCTCGACATCGACACCACCGAAGTACTGGACGCGGCCGCCACCAAATGGAATTTCATGCCCTTCAAACCCGGGCTGGTGGGCGGTCACTGCATCGGTGTCGACCCCTACTACCTCACCTTCAAAGCCCAGGAGATCGGCTATCACCCCGAAGTCATTCTCGCCGGGCGCCGCATCAACGATTCGATGGGCGAGCATATCGTCGATCGGGTCATCAAGCTGATGACCCGAGAGAAGATTCATGTGGTGGACGCCAACATTCTGATTATGGGGCTGGCGTTCAAGGAGAACTGCCCGGACATACGCAACACGCGAGTCATCGACCTGGTCCGGGCACTCGATGAATATCACGCGAACGTCGATGTGTACGACCCCTGGGTCGACCCCGAAGATGCCCAACGAGAATACGGCATCTCCACGATCAGCACGTTGCGCGAGGGTCATTACGACGCGATCATCGTCGCGGTGGCGCACGACCAGATTCGCGCGCTGGGCGGTGACGGCATACGCGCCCTCGGCAAACCCCAGTGCGTGGTGTTCGACGTCAAGAACACGCTGCCCAAGAATTCCGTCTCGGCCCGGCTCTAGGGTGTTCCCGGGATGAAAGTCATCGTCACGGGCTGCGCCGGATTTATCGGATCCTTTGTCACCGAGCGGCTCCTGGCACGCGGCGATGAAGTGGTTGGCATCGACAACGTCAACGATTACTACGACGTATCGCTCAAAGAAGCCCGCCTCAGGCGCCTGCACAATATTCACCCCTTCGAACTGCACCGCATCGACATCGCAGATCGATCGGCCATCGAAGATCTGTTCGCGTCGTCGAAGCCCGACCGCGTCGTGCATCTCGCTGCTCAGGCCGGCGTGCGTTACTCGATCGACAACCCGCGCGCGTACATCGACGCGAACATCCTCGGGTTCATCAACATTCTGGAGGGCGCGCGCGCGGTCGACCTGCGACACCTCGTGTACGCTTCCACCAG
>SMWF01000076.1 GCA_004357385.1 Gammaproteobacteria bacterium
ATGCCGAGCCCAAGCAGGTGGATGCCGACGCTATCGCGGTGACCAACTATCTCGAAACCGAGGGATTTCCGCCGAGGATGGATGGTGATCCGGACGTGCACGCGTTCATCGTGCTGCTGAATCATGAGGTAGTCGTTGTTGCGGGTGAACCGACCCCGACCACCACCGTTCAATTGGACCAGGTGGTTGGCGAAATCACCTTGTACAGCACCGGTTATGTCTCCGTTACGAACACCGCAGGGGAATGGGACTGCGTGATGTATACCCCGACGACGGACATTATCGAGATCGACACCGATCCCAACGGAGTAACGGTGAAGCAAGTGACTGCACCAACTTCAACGCAGGGTCCTCGATTCGTCGATGCCCGCGGCACTCGGGGCGCCACCTGCCTGGACGCGACCTCGATGGTGATCGACTCGAAAGCGTTCCCGTAGGGCCGCGCTTCCCAGCTCAGCTCAAGCCGTCGACGCCAATGGATGCGCCGTGAATCGCCCGGGCAGCGTCTGAAGCCAGAAAGCCGATCACGTTGGCCAGGTCTTCCGGGGCCACCCACGCGTCGTGTTTGGCATCGGGCATGTCGCTTCGATTGCGCGGCGTGTCGATGATGCTGGGCAGCACGCAGTTGACGTTGATGCCATCTCCCTTCAACTCCTCTGCAAGCGCCTCGGTCAGGCGATGGACGACGCTCTTCGAGGCGGCATACGCCGCCATCAACCCGCTGCCGCGCAGCCCGCCCCGGGCGCCTACGTTGATGATTTTGCCCGAGCCTTGTGAGCGCATCACGGGAACTACGGCGCGGGCCATGTTGAACACGGTGCGCGCGTTCAGATTGAACATGAACTCCCAGGTCGCATCGCTGGTATCTGCCACGGTGTCGCCCATGGTGAAGCCACCGGCAATGTTGGCGAGCACGTCGATTCCGCCCAACGCATCCTTCACCTGTGCTACCGCGGTTGCGCAGGCGGCCGCATCCGTCAGATCGCAGACACAATTGAAATGCTCGGTCTCGATAGGGAGTAGGTCCAGCAGCGCCAGCGTCGCACCGCCTCGAGCGAAATGCTCGGTGACCGCAACCCCCAGCACCCCGGCGGCGCCCGTTACGAGCACGCGTTTTCCCTGATGGGTCGTCGTCGTGCCGGTCATGGTGCAAGCGCTTCGAGCGCTTCCCAGTGCAGTTCACCGAACGTTCCGTTCGGATTCACGGGCTGGATGCAGACGTGATCGGCGCCCGCGTCGACGTGTGCCTGAATCCGTGCCTTGATGTCGTCCGCGGTGCCCCAGGCAAAGGTTGCGTCGATGAATTTGTCTGAGCCCGTGCCTTCGAGATCCTGCTCCGACAGTCCCATGCGCAGCCAGTTGTTGCGGTAATTCGGCAGGCCGATGTACATCTGCGCAGCCGCCCGTGCCAGTTCCCGGGCCTTGGACGGGTTGGATTCGAGGATCACCTTCTGCTCAACACACAGCCAGGGCTCGGGACCCAGAATTTCGCGTGCCATGGCCGTATGTTCGGGCGAGGTGAAGTACGGGTGCGCCCCGTCGCAGGAATCTCGGGCAAGTTCCAGCATCTTCGGTCCGAGTGCGGCGATCACCCGTTTGGGTTTCGTGGCCGGAGCCGCGCCAGAATAGGGTGAGGCGTCCATCCCTTCCAGATAACTCCGCATGCTGGCCACGGGTGGGCCATAGGTGAGTCCGCGCACGCCCTCCACCATCGGCTTGTGCGATACGCCGAGTCCGAGCAGGAAGCGATCTCCCGACTGCTCCGCGAGGCTGTTCTGGCCGGCGAGCGTGGCACCGGGTTCGCGGTGGTAGATCGAAGCGATGCCGGTCGCGACGTTCAGACGTTCAGTGTTGGCGAGCAGCCAACTCGCCTGAACGAAGGGATGTTTACCGACCGCCTCCGGAATCCACAGTGCGCTGTAGCCGAGCGATTCGATGCGCTGTGCCGCCTGTGCGGCGACCGGCGAGGCCAGCCCGTCGAGAAAGTACCAGACCCCTAACTTTCCGAGTTCCATGTCGTTACTTTTCCGTCTCAGCGCCCCAGGAAGTTGCCGGGACGACGCTCGGAGACGGAGCGAATCCCTTCCTCGGCGTCCGCGGTGCTACGCAGCCACTGCTGCTCTTTCAGTTCGTGGTCGGTGGCTTTTGCGATCCGCTCGGCCAGCCCCTGACGCATCGTGGCGCGCACGGACACCACCGCCAGCGGGGCGTTCTCGGCAATCTCGGCGGCCAGCTTATGCGCGTCCGCCCGCAGATTTTCCAGGTCGGACAACACGTCGGCGAGCCCCATCGACACCGCCTCCTCGCCGCCGATACGCCGGCCCGTGTAGAACATCAGGTTGGCCGCCTGCTGGCCGATGAGGTTTGGCAGCGTGACGGTAAGGCCGAAACCCGGATGGATACCCAGCTTCGCGAAGTTGGCTGAAAAGCGCGCCTCCGGAGCGACTACCCGGAAATCTGCTACCAGCGAAAGACCGAACCCGCCCCCGATCGCGGCGCCCTGGATTGCGCCAATCACGGGCGTTTTACTGCCGAACAGCCGCACACCTTCGCGGTAGAGATTTCCGGTGGTGTTCTTGAACCCTTCTTCGGTAAAATCCCCGCTGGCCGTTGTGTCGCCCTTCCCGGTTCCGAAGTTCGCGCCCGCGCAGAATGATTTGCCCTGTGCGCACAGTACAATTGCCCTGCAGTCCGGGTCTTCATCCAGCGCCTCGAATGCGTCCGCGATCTGCCCGATCAGGCTCTGGTCGAAAAAATTGTGCGGCGGGCGTTGAATCTCCACCGTGGCAACGTGGTCGATCCGGGTCACCTCGATGTCGGTGTAGCTGGCCCCACTGGACATGGTTTTCTCCCCCTTTTTCGGATTGGAAGGTCGGGTTGGAAGGGTCGGTTTTGGTGAGAAGTCGTGCCCATCGTATCAGAGCCAGCCCAATCAGAGGCAGAGGTAGAGTCAGAATCGGAGGCAAGTTGACAGAATCGAAGGACACCATAGGCGCCACGGGCGGGCCCCCCGGCATCTGGGAACTGGCTTTTCCTGCCATTCTTGGCAACCTGCTCTATGCGGTAGTTGCCATGACGCAGACGAAGTTTGTTGGCGAGTTGGGCCCGGAAGCGCTCGCTGCGGTCGGTGCGGGGCAACGTGTTTTCTTTGCGCTGCAGGCGGTGCTGCTTGCGATCAGCGCCGGGACCACCGCGCTGGTCGCCCGAGCCTGGGGTGCCGGCGATCCCCACGAGGCGAGCCGGGTGACCGTGACCTCGCTGATTCTGGGGTGTCTGTTCAGTCTGGTGGTAACCGTGTTTGGGGTGGTGTTTGCGGATTCCATTGCGGGCATCTTCGGTCTGGATGAGGAAACCAATCGCCTGGCGGCGGAGAACATCCGGATGTTGTCGGCCTTCAACGTTGCATTCGCAGTGAATTTCATCCTCTCGAGCGCGCTGCGCGCCGCCGGTGATGCGTGGACGCCGCTGCTGATCGGGGGGGTCGTCAACGTCATCAACGTTCCGTTGCTCTACATCTTCGTGTACGGCAAGTTCGGCGCACCGATGTTGGGCCCGACGGGGGCGGCGCTTTCGGCGGGGCTTGCGTTCACGGCTGGCGCCGTGCTGCTGCTCGCGTTGTGGATGAATCAACGATTTAGAATCAGCTATCTCACCGTTGGTTGGTTCAGCCGCGCGCGCTTCAGGCGTCTGTTTGACATCGGCTATCCCGCCGGGTTGGAGCAACTGGTGTTCCAGGCGGGTTTCTTCGGCTTCCTGATGCTGATCGGCATCTACTACGGAACCGAGGCATTCGCCGCGTATAACATCGGCGTCAACCTGTTGAACGTCTGCATGGTGGTCGGTTTCGGGTTCTCGATTGCGGGGTCGACCCTGGTCGGTCAGCATCTGGGCGCTAACGATTTTGAGGGGGCGGTGCGCAGCGGTTGGCGCGCGTGTGCGATGGCGATGGTATCCATGGGGTTGCTGGGCGCCATCGTCATCTACTTCGCGCGCGATCTGGCGGTGTTCTTCCTGGGTGACGAGGAGGTGACCATCGAGCTGACGGTGCAGTTCACGTACGTGCTCGGGGCCATGATGTCGTTGCTGGCAATCGATTTCGCGATTGGCGGAGCACTGCGCGGTGCAGGCGACACCCGTTTCCCGCTCATCGCGACCTTCGTCGGGCTGATCGGGATGCGCTGTGGTCTGGCGGCGCTGTTCACGTTTCTGGGTCTGCCGGTGGTGTGGGTCTACGGAGCGCTGATCGGTGACTACGTGGTGAAAGGCGCGATGCTGCTCTGGCGCTTCCATTCCGGACGATGGAAACTGGCCGTGCGTAACGAAGATCTGGACTTCGCGAGCTGAGCCGTGCCGGAACTACCCGATCTCACGGTCTACATGGAACATCTCGAACGGCGTACGGCCGGGTCGGAGCTGCGCAATATTCGCCTGGCGAGTCCGTTCGTGTTGCGTACGGTTGCGCCGCGGCCTGATGAATTGGCGGGTCGCGCCGTGCTCGGCTGGCGACGGCTCGCCAAGCAACTGGTGCTGCACCTGGAGGGCGATTTCTTCGCCGTGCTGCATCTGATGATTTCGGGTCGGTTGCTATGGCACGAGAAAGCGATTGCGGTACCGAAGCGAATTGGACTCGCGGCCTTTGATTTCAGCACCGGAACACTGGTGTTCACCGAGGCCAGCAAAAAGAAGCGGGCTTCGTTGCGGCTGCTGCAGGGCGAGCGCGACCTGGCAACGCTCGATCCGGGGGGTATGGAAATTCTCGATGTGCCTCTGGCAGAGTTCGCGGATCGGCTTCGGCAGACGAATCACACGCTCAAGCGGGCGCTGACGGACCAACACGTGTTTGCCGGGGTGGGTAATGCGTACTCCGATGAAATTCTGCTGCATGCTCGCCTGTCGCCCTTCAAGCAGGCCCGCGCGCTGAGCGAGGCCGAAGTGGAACGGCTGTATCTGGCCTGTCGTGACACCCTTCAGACATGGGTTGATCGGCTGCGCGAGCAAAGTGGTGCGGACTGGCCGAAGAAGGTGACGGCGTTCCATCCTGAAATGGCTGTTCACGGTCGCTACCGGGAACCGTGCCCGCAGTGTGGGTCGGCCGTACAGCGGATTGTCTATGCGGAAAACGAAAGCAACTACTGCGCGAAATGTCAGACTGATGGTCGGTTGCTGGCGGACCGATCACTGTCACGGTTGCTCAAGGCGAACTGGCCGAAACGGCTCGAAGATCTGGAGTAGGTCCGCCCGCGCGGGCGCCTCAACCGGGCCTGGGCAGGTCTGTTTCGATGCGGATTGCGCTCGACGACGCATCGTCTCTGAAGTCGGCCTGTGAGACTTCCTGGCACAGCGCCACCAGAACCTCGGGCAAGTCGCAGTCGGCGAGCGTCGTAAAGCCGTCATCGGCGGCTCGTCCAAACACCAGAAAGCTGCAGCCGAGATCCGCAAGTTCGTGCAGCGCGTCGTTGCGTCGGGCTACGTCGTCGCCGTAATAGTGCGGATCGCCGATCCGCACGAGGGTGTCGATGCCAACGATGAATTGCACACCCGGAAACGTCCGCGCCTTCTCCAGAAATGTCGGACGGTTGCTGAACCACACTGACATCGATGCGTCGAATTGCGTGGCCCGACGCTCCAGTGCCAGATAGTTCAAGGGTGGCTTGTCGACGCTGTTCAGGCAGATTTCGAAGCTGACGGCTTTACCTGCCAGCGCTTCGGCCAGACGTGCCATGCCGAGGTGGCCGCTGTGCAGTGGGTTGAAGGCGCCGGGAAACATCACTTCGGGGCGTTCGTCCGGTCCCTGGACGGGGGTCGCCTCGAGACTCCCCGCCAGCACCTCTTGCCAGGCAGTGGGCGCATCGATGTGTTGCCGTTCGACTGTTTCGTGCGGCGTCAGGTCGAGGTCCAACTTAGCTGGCAGCGTGAGTCCTTCACCGAGGCAACGCAGCGCCAGCACGCACAACAATGCTTCTTCGCCGGCCCGATCCCGGGCATCCCTCTCGAGGCTCAGATGCCAGTGAAATGTGGAGCCCGCGGTCTGCAGCGCCAGATGGACGCGGTGGGCGCCGCGTTTGATCCGAGTGGTGGCGAGGCTTGCGGTCAAGCCGAACCCGAACAGGTCCGCGCGCCGTGAATCATCCAGTGCGATTGCGTGTTGATAGGCGGCCATTGCCATGGCGCAGGCGGTCTCGGCAGAACATGCTTGCTCGGGCGTTGCGCCGAGCAGTTCGCTCAGCGCAGTTGCCGCATAGGGTACCCGGGCGTCGAGCACGGTGTTCGACGCGCCGCCGACGCTGAGCAGTTCACCCAGCAATTCACCGCCACCGCCGGTGACGGCGAAAACGCCACGCTGGGGTGCCGCGTGCAGGCGGCTGACGAACTCGGAATGAATACCCATCGCGACTGTCAGTCCTTGAGAAAGTCCCTGATCAGCTTCAGGAACTCATCGAGCTGGTCGTGGTGTACCCAATGCCCTGCGCCGGCGACATTCGCGACGCTCACGTGCTTGAAGTGATCCGCGCGGCCGTCGGTTGAGGGGTCTGTTGCCCAGGATTCAGTGCCCCTTACCAGCAGTGTCGGGCATTGAATGCGCCCATAGAGCTCGTAGGTCTGCTCGAAAGGCAGCCCGACCGGCGAGAAGGAGCGAACATAGTTGTCGAATTTCCAACTGTAAGTGCCGTCCTCGTTCTGATTGCTGCCGTGGGTGGTCAGATGACGGGCTTGATCCGCGGTCAGGTGTGGATTCTCGGTCTGCATGCGGTGCAACGCTTCCTCCAGACTCTGATACCGACGCGGCGTGCGTCCGGAGAGCGTGCGCAGTTCGTCGACCCAACCACGCAACCGCTCGTGGGTGGACATGGCGAGACGATCCTTGATCATGGCGGGCGGCGGGCCCATCCCTTCGATGGCGACCAACTTGGTGATGTTTTCCGGATACAGACCGGAGTAGGTCAGTGCAATCGAGCCGCCCAATGAATGACCGATGATGGTTACCGGCGTCATCTTCTTCTGATCCAACAGCTGGGCAATGTCGTAGACGTAGTCGACCTGGGAGTAGCTCCCGCCGATCATCCACTGTGAGTCGCCGTGGCCACGCAGGTCAGGCGCGATTATGTGATAGTCCTTGCGCAACTCCTCGGCAACCCAGTCCCAGTTGCGGCAGTGGTCCCGGCCGCCGTGAATCATGATCATCGGCGGTGCGTCGTTGTTGCCCCAGTCGACATAGTGCAGTCGCAGCCGCTGGGAGAAATAGATGTGCGAGGCAGGGCCACCTTTGGGCATACTTCGAATCCTTAACGGCCGTGGGTCGGTGCGCGATTATATCGCGTCCGCTCCTGCGGTCGGGCATCTGGGGACGCTAGAGCAGCAACGGCGGAAAAGGACCATGTATACGTGGTTGAAGGATGCGCACGTGGCGCTGGCATATGTGACCCTTGCGGGGTTTGTCGTACGCGGCATCTGGGCGGTCATGAACTCGCCACTGCGCGAACAGCGTTGGGTACGAATTGCACCGCACGTCGTCGACACGCTGTTGCTGGCATTGGGAATTACGCTCGCTGTGATGCTCAGCCTATCTCCAATGGAACACGCCTGGCTGAACGCGAAGATCATCGGGTTGCTGGCCTACATCGGATTCGGGGTGGTGACCATGCGGGCGTCGACCCGGCCGGTGAAGCTGGTGGGTTTCGTCTGCGCCCTGGGGTGCATCGGCTACATCTTCGCGGTTGCCCTGAGCAAACAGGTCTGGCCTTTCTAACGACCGTTGGTGGATCGCGTCCGTGTAGATCCCATTGGAGAATGCGTTCGACGGGCTGCGACTACCACTGCTGCGGTCTCGATACCGAACCCAGCCAACAGCACGAATGCGGCGCTGACGTGGTCGAGTGCTTCCATGCTGAACAGAAGTTGCGCGATCGCGTAGATCCCCGCGACGCGCAGAATGCCGCCTGCGGCCATGCCGGCGGTGCGCCGCCGGACCATGAGGATGCCGTGGAAGTAGTTTCGCAGGACGATGATGCCGGGCAGCAGGCACATGATCAGTATCACCTCGACGGCGCGTGCCTTGACGGGGTCACGCAGGCCCAACAGGTTGCCCAGCACCGTATCACTGAGCGGCGAGACCGCGATTACCAGCATGATCAGGGTGATTCCGGTTCCCACCAGACCCATGAAGCGGCGCTTTGCGGCCAGATCGTCCAATCCATAGGTGACGAAAAAGTGCCGGAATTGATTTGCGGCCTGTTGAAATATCATCGAGAAATCGAAGCCGACCCGTAATGCGGCGATGCTCACCAGCCCTGCCGGGGTGCGACCGACGAAGCCATAGAGTATCGGTCGACTCAGGGCGAACATGATGCCAGTCGTGGTCATCGGGATGAAGAACCGGATCAACTCGGAGTAGCTAACAGCCGCGTGCTCCGGTTCGACGGGCGGCACGTAGCGTAGCCGGCCGATCAGGATCGCGAGGGTCAGGTGCAGGAGTGCCGCGCCGGTCTGGGCGCCGACCAGTGTCCAGACGACCCGCCAGCCGGCCCGATACCCGACCATCAGAATCAGCACGATCGCGCTCAG
The DNA here is from genome assembly GCA_004357385.1 of Gammaproteobacteria bacterium. GTDB lineage: Bacteria > Pseudomonadota > Gammaproteobacteria > Pseudomonadales > Azotimanducaceae > SMWF01. Next base: position 8,563 of record SMWF01000076.1, read on the forward strand.
GTAGCAGACATTGAGAATCGTGACCCAGCCGGTCAGCCGCGCCTGGACCAGCAGGCCGACGTAGTAATGCCGCTGACCGTTTACCCAGAGCAGCGGCGTCAGCAGCAGCAGGTATTCGGTGACCCGGGCAGTGACCGTGGCATCGACGCCGTACGCCAAGCCGATCAATCCACGACCAGGCTCGCCCAATACAAGCAACAGCAGCGGCACGGCGAGCGCGGTGGAGATGGCCAGCGAGAACCGCTGGCTGCGTTGCCGGCCTATAGGGCTGCGGGCGTACACGTTGGACAGTTGCGGCATGAAGTTCAGCGCGGCTTGAAAAAGGCCGAACGTGCCTTGGGCGAGAGCAAACACTGCGAGTTCTCGAACCGCGTCCGGATAGCGGGCCAGCGTAGCGTTCTGAAATTGCAGGCCCAGCACCATGGCGAATCCCGTCAGGGTCAGGGGCCAGTAGAACCGCCAGTAGCCGGCCAGTTTGGAGGTCACGTTTACTCCATAGGAGGAGCCGCAGTATAGCCGCAGATTTCTGACGCCCTGACTGACCTTGCGAACGAGGAGTATCATTCGCGCTCCACGATTTGACACGGACATCTCGAATCAGAGGGAGATGAAGACCATGCGGGTAAGACTGGATATTGTCGTTGGCCTGGTGATGCTGCTGGGCGCGCTGCCGGCATTCGCGGATGAACCCACGGCGACGAAAATCGAGCGTGCGATGAGTGCGGCGCCGAGCAACGTCAGCGCAGAGGCGACCATCATGGATGTCGACGGAACGGTGCTGCGCGAAGGGAGCAACGGCTGGACCTGCATGCCGGGCATCGGGCCGGGTGACGATCATCCGATGTGCAACGACGCCGTCTGGGTTCGGCTGATGGCGGCGGCCGGTGCCGGAGAGGGGTTCCAGACGGATCGGGTCGGCGTTTCCTACATGCTCCAGGGTGACGCGCACGTCAACAACGAAGATCCGGCCGATACCGAGCAGAACGACGGCGAAGTCTGGGTTCAGGAAGGCCCTCATCTCATGTTGGTGGTGCCGAAGGCAGCACTGCAGGGCGTCAGCCACGATCCGTACAATGGTGGCCCCTATGTCATGTGGGGTGACACCCCATACGCCCACATCATGGTCCCGACCACGAACGACAAACTGCGCTGACGTGGGAGTGATGGGGCTGCGGCGCAACGCCTTTGCGGCCTACGAGGCGTGGGCGCCGGAATCTGGACGTCTGATCGAGGAGGCACGCAGGTACTTCCCCGGTGGCGACACGCGCATGAGCGCTCACTTCGCCCCGTACCCGCTGTTCATCGAATCGGCGTCCGGCTGTCGGATGCGCGATGCCGACGGGCACGAAATCGTCGATTTCATGAACAACTTCACGTCGTTGATTCTGGGGCATGCGAATCCGGCCGTAGTGGACGCAGTCTCGACGCAGATCGCCACGGGCTCTGCGTATGCCGCACCGACGCGCAACCAGCTCGACCTGGCGCGCCTGCTGACGGAGCGGGTACCGTCACTGGAGCAATTGCGTTTCACCAGCTCGGGCACCGAAGCGACGTTGATGACGCTGCGCTGCGCGCGTGCCGCGACCGGCAAGCAACGGATCATGAAGATGGAAGGCGGCTATCACGGCAGCTACGAGCTGGCGGAAGTCAGCCTCGCGCCGGTGCCTGGACTGTGTGGACCCCTCGAGTCGCCCAACGCGGTGCCGATCGATGCGAGCTTCCCGGACAGCGTGCTCAACGACGCCGTCATTTGTCCGTACAACCAGCCTGAACTGGCGCGTGCCCTGATCGCGCGACACGCCGACGAACTCGCCGCGGTGATTGTCGAACCGATCCTCGGCAGCACGGGAATGATTCCGGCGACGACTGAGTTCCTTCTCGCCCTGCGCGAAGCGTGCAGTGCTCACGGCGTCGTGCTGATCTTCGATGAAGTCATTACCTTGCGGTTGGGCGATGGTGGCGCCCAGGCGCTGCATGGGATCACGCCGGATCTCACCGCGATGGGCAAGATCATTGGCGGGGGACTGCCGATCGGTGCGTTTGGCGGGCGCGAAGAGTTGATGCGAGTGTTCCACCCGGACGAGGAGCGGCCGGTCATGCATGCCAGTACGTTCAGTGGCAATCCGGTTTCAATGGCCGCCGGTGCCGCAGCGATGGGCCAGCTCGATCCGCAACGATTCGAACAGCTGAACGGACTGGGGGCCACGCTTCGCGAAGGTGTCGACGCTGCGTTTCGCGTCAACGGCATCCGTGGTCAAGCGACGGGTGCCGGGTCGTTGGCGAATCTTCATCTGACGGACGCGCCACTGCGGGATGCACGTGATTCGCTGGCCGCGGCGACTCGGGCGGGATCAATTGTTCAGGCCGTGCATCTGGGCATGTTGCGCCGCGGCATTGCCAGCGCCGGTCGGCTCATGTACTGCATTTCGACACCCATGGGTGCCGCGGAGGTTGAGCTGGCGGTCGATGCGTTGGACGATTGTCTGCGCGAACTGCGCCCTGAAATCGAACGCGAAAAGCCGGAGTTGTTGTTATGAGCGATGCCATCAAGCTGATTGCGGGGACGTCGCACCCGGCCTTCGCCGCCGAGATCGCGGGCAAGCTGGGCGTGCCGCTGTGTGACACCGAGATCATTCGCTTCGGCAACGAGAATATTCTGTTTCAGTGCAAGGAGAATGTTCGCGAAGCCGACGTGTTCGTGATGCAGACGTCCTGCCCGCCGGTGTCCGATGGGATCGTTGAACTGCTGATCATCATCGATGCGTTGAAGCACGCCTCCGCCCGACGAATCACCGCGGTGCTGCCGTATTTCCCCTATGCGCGATCCGACAAGAAAGACCGGCCGCGCATTTCGATCACCGCGCGGCTAATGGCCGATCTCCTCGAAACGGCCGGCGCGGACCGCGTGTTGACCATGAATCTTCACTCACCCCAGGTACAGGGCTTCTTTCGAATCCCGGTGGATCAGTTGAACGCAACGCCGATCGTCTGCGACCGTTTGCGGGCCACCACCGATCTGAAAGATTCGGTGCTGGTCGCCAGCGACCTGGGCGAGGCGAAGGACCTGGGCGAGTACGCGAATCGGCTGCACCTGCCGATGGCGATCATCGACAAACGCCGTGACGATGATGGGGAAAACCCGCGTGCGGTTGCGCTGATTGGTGACGTCAAGGGTCGGGATGCGTTGATCATCGACGACGAAATTGCCAGCGGCGGCACGATGATTGAAGCGGCCCGATTTCTGAAGGTGAATGGCGCCAGGCGCATTGAGGCGGCGGCCGTACATCCGGTGTTCAGTGGTCGCGCGATTGAGCGTCTGCGTGGGTCGGAGATCGAGCGGTTGGTGGTTACCAACACTATCCCACTGCGTGACGAAAGCCTTGGGTCACGACTGGAAACGGTCTCGGTGGCGGGATTGTTTGCCGACGCGATTGCGGCCATCCACGGCGGCGACAGCGTATCGAAACTGTTCGCCTGAGCAGCACGGAGCGGGTCAGATCATTCACGTCGTGTCGCGGCGAGGCCGCGGCGTCCGCTGGGGATCGGCGGCGTCGTACTGAGCGCGGACCGCGTCAAGCATGTTGTCTTTGGCGTGCTTCAAGGTCTTGCGCAACTCGGATTGCTGAGCTGCCGACATGCCACGAGTCGCAATCCCAACGGTGGTCTGGCTGGCCTGGTCTGCACGTTCCATCGCCCGCGCCATGCGACGTGTCAGGTGAATTCGTTTTGCGCGTCGGTCGAGCTTGTCGCTGCGGCGTTCTATCAGACCACTTCGCTCCAGCTTGTCGAGCAGCTTGCCCAGCGGCGACTTTGCCATGACCAAGGCATCGGCCAGTTCGGTCTGGGTAATGCCCTGCTCCCGATACAGTTCCGCGAGCACTTGCCACTGGGGTGCGGTCAATCCCATCTCGCGGACGAGGCGATTGAAATGCTTGCGCATCAACAACGACAGTTCCTGGATCAAAAGGCCCAGATTCTGATCGAGATCGTCGGCGGAAATTGATTTACGTGCCACGCCAGTATGATTCCTCTGATAAAATATCCCTGGATGCCTAATAAAGCATCCAAGAGGATACTATAAGAGCCGAAGAGAGATTTCACGCGCCCCGATCAAGGCAGGCCGGCGTGAGCGTATGGCGCGCGGGCAAGCTCGATTCGGCCACTGCGGCTGGCGCGGGTTTCGTCCGGCCCCGACCCCTGCGCGGTGAGCACGAACAGCGTGCAACCGTCGCCCCCACCCAGCATGCAGGCGTAGGCGCTGGTCGATAACGCGACACGATGGGTAATCTCACCGCCGGCTTCGACCCGCATGCACTCATTGCTGGTGGGAGATGCCAGCCATATCCCGTAGTGGTCGTCCAGGCAGATGCCGTCGGGGACCACACCGGTAGGCAACTGTGCCCACACTCGGCGATTGTCGAGATCACCGGATGCGTCGATGTCGAACGCGGTAAGCCGGGCAGCGAACGACTCGGCAACGATCAGGGTGCTCGCGTCCGGTGTGATGACCGTTCCATTGGGAAATCCGAGGTCGCGGGCTACAACCGTTGTGGTGCCGTCAGGATCAACACGCACCAGCTCCGCATCGCTCGGCGTGGCGCCGGCGTGCAGATCGAAGCCAAAGTTCCCGACATACGCCCGACCGGCCCCGTCCACGACCATGTCGTTGCAATAAAAGCTGGCGAGATTGCTGAGGTCGGCCACTTCCGTCAGCTCGGCTCCATCCCAACGCAGCAGCCGGCGATCGTTCATGGATACGATCAGGAGGTTTCCCTGGGTGTCCCAGCCGAGTCCGGAAGGACAGTGCTCGATCTCGACGATGCGTTCCGTGGCGCCGGACTCGTCCACGGCTATCACCCAGTGATCGTGCATGTCGGAAAACCAAAGGCGGCCATCGTGCCAGCGGGGACCTTCACCGAAGCACAATCCGTCGATGAGTGTCGCGCTCGGCTCGATCTGAATGGTCGTGTGGGTGGCCATAGGTACCTCCGGAACTGATATAGGTGTCGGAACTACGTTATTGTGTGCCACGGTGGCACATAGATTCAAAGACGGAAGCTGGAAGAGAAGTTGGAAGAATAAGGGAAGCCACCTAACGATTTAGACATCAACTGGGGATAAAAATGAAGCACGCATTTCAAACACTGTTCGTCCTGTTGGTTGCATTCGGCGTGGCCGCATGTGGTCAAGGCGGGGACACATCCGAGGCGGCGCCTGCGGCAACCATGGAACAACCGGCAGCCGAGAGCGGGACGGACGCGTCGGTAGAAGCGGCAGTGGACGCTGTTCAGGCGGTCGTCGAGGCCGAAGCCGCCGAAATGGCCGCCGAAGCGGCCGATGCCGCTGCCGATGCCGCGGATGATGCGGCTGCGGCGGCTGAAGATGCCGCAGATGAGGCGGCCGAGGATGCGATGGAAGCGGCTACCGACGCACCGATGGACTAACACTGATGGATTAGCAAGGGATCGCCATGGTCCGGTGCCGGGGTCCGTGGGCCTGAATAGCGGTGCCGGTTCATTCCTTGTAATATCCCGCCTCTCGACTCGGGCGTTGCGCCCGCCGCCGGTGAGGACACAGGGGGATCCCATGAGAGACGTCGTAATTGTCGACAACGTGCGTACCGGCTTGGCCAAGTCGTTTCGCGGTAGCTTCAACCTGACCCGCTCCGATGACATGCTCGCGCATCTGATCGATACGCTCATTGAGCGCAATCCGAAGGTCTCGCCGGATGAAGTCGAAGACGTAATTGTTGGCTCCGCCAGTCACACAGGGGAACAGGATGGCAACATTGCCCGCCTGGCGGTCATTCTGTCCAAATTGCCCGTGACTACGGGCGGTTTGAGCATCAATCGGTTCTGCTCGTCCGGATTGCAATCCATTGCCATCGCGGCGAACCAGATTTCCTCGGGCCAAACCCAGGTCGCCATCGCGGGTGGAGTTGACTCCATTTCGATGCGCAACCGCCAGGAGGCCGGCAAGTCGAAGCCGAACCAACGGCTGCTCGAGGAAAAGCCGGACATCTTCATGGCCATGGGCAACACTGCCGAGGTCGTCGCGCGCCGCTATCAGGTCACCCGGGAAGCCCAGGACCAGTACGCGCTGCAGAGCCAACAACGCTACGCAAATGCGGTCGAACAGGGCTGGGTCAGCGAAGAAATCGTGCCGATGACCGTGACAATGCAGAAGGTGGACAAGGAGACCGGCGAAGAGAGCCAGGTCGAAGTAACCGTGGATCGTGACGAGTGCAACCGACCAAACACGACCCTCGAGGGGCTCGCGGCACTGCCGCCGGTGTTCGAGGAGGACGGCAGCGTGACGGCGGGTAATGCTTCGCAGTTGTCTGACGGTGCGTCCCTCACCCTGTTGATGAGTTCAGAGCGGGCCGAACAGCTGGGTCTGGAGCCGATGGGCCTCTTCCGTGGCTTTACTGTGGCGGGTTGTGAGCCGGATGAGATGGGTATTGGCCCAGTCTTTTCGGTACCACGACTGCTGGACAATGCCGGCCTCAAGATGGAGGACATCGACCTGTGGGAACTCAATGAAGCATTTGCGTCACAATGCCTGCATTGCCGGGATGCCCTGCAGATCGACAATGAGATCTACAACGTCAACGGTGGCAGCATCAGCATCGGCCACCCCTTCGGTATGACGGGCTCGCGCCAGACCGGTCTGGTATTGCGTGAATTGAAACGCCGCAAACAGAAGTACGGCGTCGTCACCATGTGTATAGGGGGTGGTCAGGGTGCAAGCGGTCTGTTCGAAGCCGTATAATGCGAGTAACAATTTGATACCAAAATCCGCACGCGCGAAACGCGCGTGAAACGGAAATAAATGAAACTACTTTCGCTCTGGGTGGATCGAACCGAGTAGTGTCTGTGCGAATTGCAGTTGTAGTGGCTGGATTGCTCGTGTGCGCTATCGCGCACGCGGGGGATCGCGATGTCGCCGAACCGAACCACTACGGGTATGCCTACGCCGGACGCACTGATGTGCAACTCACCGAGTTGGCTGCGCAGTGGGACGTGCTCGACAATGATCAACGTCGCGCCTTGCTCACTGAAGTCAAACATCGAATGGCGGCCAGCACGACCCAGGAGCCCATCATCACCATCAAGACGCGGCGGCGCTATGGTCGGACGTTTCGCCGAGCCGATGGTTCACTGGTACGAATCGAGACTACGGAGCAGGTGCTGCGTTACCATCGTCCGGTGACCGTGACGGACGAGAACCATGCGTTTGGGATGGGTTTCGAGCGTCGCGCCGCAGACGGGGGTGACAGCTCAGTTGTCGGCCCGCCCGAATTGCCGGAATCCGTCCCGCCGCAGGACCGGACCAACGCTCCGATCGTCACCGTCAGCTCCGATTCCAGTTGAACTCTCCCGCATGACCGCGGACCGCCCGAAATTGCTGGTAGTCGATGACGACGCCGAACTGCGGGAACTCGCCGACGCCTACCTGACCCAACAGGGATTTGATGTCACCACCGTCGAAGACGGAAGGCAGATGGATGCGCGGCTCGAAGACGAATCTTTCGACCTGATCATCCTCGATCTCATGTTGCCGGGTGAGGACGGTCTGTCCATCGCCAAGCGTTTGAAAGCGAAAGGCAACGTTCCCATCATCATGGTGTCTGCGCAGGGCGAAGACGTTGACCGGATTGTCGGTCTGGAGATTGGTGCGGACGATTACATTGGTAAGCCATTCAATCCGCGTGAGCTGCTGGCGCGAATCCGCGCCGTACTTCGGCGCGTTCGGACCCAGGGTGAGGACGTGGTCGATGACCGGGTCATCGGCTTCGGCATCTTCGAGCTGGACCTCAACGCCCATCGACTCACCCGATCGGGCGTGGCCGTGTCGTTGACGTCGGGGGAATTCGACCTCCTCGCAATCTTAGTGCGGCATCCGAACAGAGTGTTGGATCGGGATCGAATACTGGACCTCCTGACGGGCGCGGAGCGCTCGCCTTTCGACCGCAGCATCGATGTTCGCGTTACCCGGCTACGCAGCAAGATCGAATCGGATCCGTCGTCGCCGATCTATATCAAGACCATCTGGGGTAAGGGCTACATGTTCTGCCCGGACGGTGCCTGATTGCCCTAGCGGGCATGACGCGGCCTATTTCCCTGCTCGTTCGCACCAATCTGGTGCTGGCGGTCAGCGCCGTCGGAATTGCGGTCACCGCCATCGTTGCGCTTAATGCTTTCGTCATTGAGCCGATTGCCGAGCGTTCCGCGGATGATGAGGCGGCGCTTCTGGTCCTTTCCGCACAGACCTGGGTCGAATTACCGCCGGGTGCACGTCCGTACTTCGAGCTGGAACTTGCACAGAATCACGACCTGATTATTTCGTCCGAAGTGCGGTCATTACCGCTCGCGGATATCGGGATTGGGTATCTGGAGCTGCTGCAGAGCAAGCTTTCCGAGCGCATTGGCGAGGCGGTGGCCCTGACGGAGGGTGACGAACTGATCTGGGCGAATGTGCCGATGGGTGGCCACACCATGCAGATCGGGTTCGCGTCGGATCGGCGGGACATCCAGCCGGCCTATGTGGGGATCATCATCGTAGTCATGGGCGCAGCGATCGTCTTTGGTACGTCGCTGTTGATCGTGCAACGCATCGCGCGACCGTTGGTTCGTATCGCCGATCTTGCGGAGACGTTTCGAGGTGGGGAAGGATTCACGCCATTGCCGGAGCGAGGTCCACGTGAGTTGGTCACCCTGGCGAACCGCTTCAACACGATGGCGCGGGAGATTGCCGCGCTGCTGTCGAACCGCACCACGCTGCTGGCGGGAATCTCGCATGATCTGCGCACGCCGATGGCGCGCATGCGCTTGGCGGTTGAACTACTCGGCGACGGGGTGGATCCCAAGCTGGTCGCGCGGTTCGAACACAATCTCGAGGTCATGGACGAACTGGTGGGCGATGCGCTGAGGTTTGCGCGCGGGACCGGCGAGCCTGCGCAACCGCTGCTGCTACGGGGGTATCTCGAAGACATTGTGGAAAGTATCGATGAGAGCGTCCAGGTGCAGTGGCACGGCGACCCCGAACTTGGATTCTCGGCGGCACCGGGCGCGCTGCGACGCGTTCTCCAGAACCTCGTTTCCAATGCCCTTCAGCACGGAGGGGACGAGGTGCGGGTCGTTGCCTATGTCGGGGAAAGCGTGGAGATCCACGTCGTCGATGGCGGCCCAGGCATACCTGAAGAGTATCGGGACAAGGTATTCCAACCTTTTTTCCGGCTCGATCGTTCACGCAGCCAGGCGACCGGGGGCAGTGGTCTGGGGCTGGCCATTGTTCAACAGTTGTGTCAGGCCCAGGGCTGGAAGGTGGAGATCCGAACTGCTGCGAACGGTGGCGCGGATGTGGTGCTCAACCTGGGAAAGGTCTGAAGCGTCCGCCGGTACCCGTCGAGTCTGGGAATGCTGATACAAAATGTCACAAAATCCCGAGGCCGCGAAATCGATGAGTAACAGCTTTCCGGCAGACTAGTCCTCGAAGTCGTGAGATTGATAGTTTGCGGCTTCCCCATGAGGCAATCTCTATCCCCTTGAGACCTAGTGCTCTTGAGGTCGGTCGGCCCGCTGACTAACTCTCCAAGTCGGCGGGCTTCTTTTTGGGCGATCGAAATTCTTACGTTCGGATCTGCTCAAGCCTGGTGTATGTGAACGTCGCTCTGCGGGAACGGGATCGAAATGTTCGCCCGGTCGAAGGCGAGTTTTACAGCTTCGGTCATGCCGAAGTTGACACTCCCATAGTCGGGCGAATTGACCCAGACGCGAACCGTGAAGTTGACGGAGCTGTCGGCGAGTTCCGAGACGGCCACCAGGGATGGCGGGTCCGACAGGATACGCTCGTCAGCAGCGATCAGTCCTTCGAGTACGGATCTGGCCTGCGCGATGTCGTCGCCGTAGCCGATGCCGAACACGAAGTCGATGCGGCGCGTGGCTTCCTTCGAATAATTCGTGATGATGCCATTGGAGATTGGTCCGTTCGGGACGATCATCACCTTGTTGTCGGGTGTCTTGATGACCGTGTTGAAGATCTGAATTTCGGCAACCTTGCCGGAAATCCCTTGTGCTTCGATGACATCGCCCACCTTGAACGGGCGGAACATCAAAATCAGGGCACCACCTGCGAAGTTCGCCAGACTGCCCTGCAGGGCAAGGCCGATCGCCAGGCCAGCAGCGGCCAGTATCGCGATGAACGAGGTGGTGGCGATCCCGATCATCGACGCTACGCTGATAAGGAGCAGGGCTTTGAAGGTTACGTTCAGCAGATTGGTGAGAAACCGGCGGAGGGTGCGATCTCACGCGTCCGATCTGTACATGGATGGAGGGTTACCCTACCCTAGCGGCGTTGCTGATGGAGCACAACAACAGGGCCGTCCGAGGGGCTGCTGGTGCCCGCGTGAGCCGTTTCGGCAGGAGTGAAACGTCCTGAGGAGGGTGCGTGATGAAGACGGTCGGAATCGTTGTTGGAGTGTTGCTGATAGTGGTGGTCGGCGCGGTTGTCTACATCGCGCAGAACGTCAATAGTCTGGTTGAAAATGCCATCGAAGACCTCGGGTCGAAGGCGCTCGGAACTACCGTTCGGGTCGCCAGCGTGGACATCTCGCTGACTGAGGGGCGCGGCACAATCAAAGGCCTGGAGATCGCCAACCCGAAAGGTTACGACGGCCCGTATCTGATGCAGCTCGATGAGATTACGGTCGATCTCGACCTGGACGAACTCAGCGCTGAGACGATCGTCCTCGAACGAGTGCTGATCGACGGAGCGCGAATCGCCGCAATCGTAAAAGGTAAGGACGACAGCAACCTGCAGACGCTGATGGACAACCTTGATACGGGGTCCTCAGCGGCTGCTGAGACCGATGCGGGCGAGATCACCGTCATCATTGATCGGCTGGATTTCGTCAACGCGCAGGCCACCGTTGACGCGGTGTTTTTGAGTGAGCAGGTTGCAATCGACGTGCCGGACGTACACCTCAGTGGGATCGGCCGCAAGGAAGGTGGCGCTACCGCCGGAGAAGCAGCCGCTGCGTTACTCAAACCCATTACCGAGGCGGTGGTGAGGGAAATGATCACGCGAAGTCTGGGTGGCGAAGACCTCGAAGCCAATATCAAAAACAAGATATTCGACAAGCTGAAGGGGTTCGGACGCTCGGAAGACTGACGTCAACGATGAAGAGTAACAAGTACCAACAGATTCTCTATGACGTGACCGGTCCGATGGCGCTGATCACCATCGATCGGGCCGAAAAGCACAATGCGATCTCCCTGGACACGCTGGACGAACTGCAGCGGGCGGTCGCAGCGGCTGGCGCGGATGACAAGGTCAGGGTCGTCACGATAACCGGCGCGGGTGAGCGCGCCTTCGCGTCGGGATCCGACTTGTCGGAGGTGTTGCACCGCGACTTAAGAAAAGCGTTGGATCCCATTGTTCAGGGTCTCGCGGCCCAGCTCGAGGCAATGCCCAAACCGACGATTGCGGCCATTAACGGAATCTGTATGGGCGGGGGGCTCGAGATAGCCTTGGGTTGCGACCTCCGGATCGCCACCCCGCATGCCCGATTTGCGACCCCGGAAGGTAAACTCGGCATCATTCCCGGCGGCGGGGCCACGGCTCGCTTGCCACGCCTCGTGGGCCGCGGTTGGGGTATGGAAATGCTGCTGATGGGTGAACCCATCGATGCCGAGCGTGCGTTGCAGATAGGCCTCATCACCCGCATCGTGGAAGCTGCCGAGTTGATTCCGGAGGCGCGCCGCATGGCCGATCACCTGGCGTCCTTTGCACCGTTCGTCCCGCGCACGATGAAGGCGATGGTGCACTCCGGCATGGAAGGCAGCCTCGCCGCGGCATTGACTCTCGAGAAGTACGCTCAGGGGGCGCTGGTGCAGACCGAGGACAAAGTCGAAGGCATCAGCGCGTTTCTAGAGAAGCGTAAGCCGGAGTTCAAAGGGCGCTGATCGCCGCCAAAGTTGATCCCCGGTTTCGGCTGGTGGATACTCGACGTCCTTTTTTCTTAGCGATGTGTTCAGGCAATCCCATTGGGGAGCGCCGTGCACGTAAATCTGGGGGAGCCATGGCTGTTGACAAGTTTCCCGTCGAATCGGGACACATCATGATGTTCGCGCGTTCGATCGGTGATGCGAATGCAATTTACTACGACTCGGATTACGCGGCCGGCACAGAACCGGGGACCATCATCGCCCCGCCGACCTTCATGCAGTCCAGTGCGCAGTTCGATCCCGAGTATTTCCTGCGGCCCAAGGTTGGCGAGGCCTGGTTCGGGTCCGGCAAGGAAGCCACCGGTGTCAAACGCGAGGGCAGCGGTGGAGGCGGCGGTAGCGGCGGCGGGGGGCTGCACGCCGAGCAGCATTTCGAGTATCACCGGCAGGCCAAAGTTGGTGACGTACTGAAGGCGACCGTCAAACCGGGCAAGACCTGGGAAAAGGAAGGCAAGCGCTCGGGGAAGTTGATCTTCAGCGAGACGATTACCGAGTATCGCGACCAGGATGGTGAGCTGGTGGTGACGGCGCGCGGCGTGGGCGTGCGTACCGAACGCCCCGTGGACCAGGGTTGAGGAGGACGATTCGATGGCATTGAAGGCAAGCGAACTGAAAGTCGGCGACACGTACAGCGAACGCCTGGTCGAAGACCTCAAGCGGACCCAGATCGTCCAGTATGCGGGCAGCTCGGGCGACTACAACCCGCTGCACACCGACGAGATGTTTACCACTCAGGTCGCGGGTTATCCCAGCGTCTTTGCCCACGGCATGTTGACGATGGGCATGACCGGCCGATTACTGACCAATTACGTGGGGGACGGCCGTCTGACCAACTATGGCGTGCGTTTCACGAATCAGGTATGGCCCGGCGATACGTTGGATTCCACAGCAACCGTCGCGGAGCTTCGCGAAGAAGGCGGCGAGCACTTCGTCGATCTGACGGTCTCGACAGTCAATCAGGATGGTGTCGAGGTCGTTAAAGGGACAGCGACCGCGCGGATCGATCCATAGCTGAATCCTGGGACTGACAGGCGCCGCGTCGCGCACGGGGCGTGATCGGGACCGTCGCTTCTTCACCCGAGCAACGGAAGGTCCTTGAACAATTCCAAAGCCTCTGGATTCGCAATTGCACCAAGGTTAACCACGGGTCTCCCGTGAATTACGTCTCGGACGGCCAGTTCAACCAGCTTGCCGCTGCGCGTGCGCGGAATATCGGCCACGGGCAGAATCACGTCCGGAACATGCCGGGGACTGGTGCCGGAGCGGATGGCGGTACGGATCCGTTGTGCCAGAGCGGGACCGAATTCCGCATCCTCCCGAAGACGTACGAACAGCAGGATGCGTACGTCACCGTTGCGTTCCTGCGCAACGGCGATACTCTCGACTACCTCCTCGATCTGCTCCGCATAACGATACAGTTCCGCGGTGCCGATGCGCACGCCGCCGCGGTTGAGCACGGCGTCTGAACGTCCGTGAATGATCACGCCGTCGTGCTCGGTGAACTCGCCAAAATCGCCGTGATGCCACACGCCTCGCAGGGTCTCGAAATAGGCAGCGCGATAGTTCGAGCCGTCCGGATCGTTCCAGAAACTGATCGGCATCGAGGGAAACGATCGACGGCAGACCAGCTCGCCCTTGCCTCGAGATAGCGCATGCCCCTGCTCGTCGAAGAATGCGATGTCCATGCCCAGGCCCGCGCACTGAATCTCGCCGCGGTACACCGGCAACTGTGGATTCCCGAGCGCGAAGCAACCAAGGATGTCCGTGCCGCCGGTGATGGAGGAAACGCGAACCTCGGCGACGTGCTCGGCGATCCAGTCGAAGCTCTCGGCCGGAAGTGGCGATCCGGTCGACAACACCGAACGCAACGTCGACAGATCGTGCCGCTCCCGGGGCCGATAGCCCGACTTCGCCAGAGCCGAGACGTAGCCAGGGCTGATGCCGAAATGATTGATGCCCGCGTCTTCGACGAACCGGAACAGCGCGCCGCTATCGGGATGGGTCGGCGCACCGTCGTAGAGACACAGGGTGGCGTTGGAAGCCAGGCCACTGACCAGCCAGTTCCACATCATCCAGCCGCAGGTGGTGTAGAAGAACAGACGCTGCCCCGGGAGCAGATCGCAATGCAGCAGATGCTCTTTACGATGCTGCAGCAGGACGCCACCGACGCAGTGGACGATGCACTTTGGAACCCCGGTCGTGCCGGAGGAGAACATGATGCACAGCGGGTCGGAAAACCTGCGGGGTACGAACTCCGTAAAGCGCGCATCCCCCAGAAGGCGCGGCCATTCGGTGTTCACGTCGACGGTTTCGAGCAGTGTTGGCAGATTCGAGGTCGCCTCACGAAGCTTGTCCTGACAATCGAACCAGCGTCCCGAGTAGTGGTATCCCCCGCAACCAAACAGAAAGCGGGGTTCGATCTGGGCGAAGCGATCGGTAATCGCGGCACTGCCGAAGTCAGGCGAACACGACGACCAGACCCCGCCGAGACGAGCGGTGGCGAGCATGGCGACCACGGCCTCGATACCGTTCGGCAGAATCCCCGCCACACGATCGCCCGGACCGATGCCGAGATTCGCAAGGTAACCGGCGATGCGTTCTACTGCATCGTGCAGCGCGGTCCAGGTCATCGATCGCTCTTCGCCGGTCTCGTTGCGAGCAATGAGCGCGGGTTCGGAATCGCGTCGGGCAAGCAGGTTTTCCGCGAAGTTCAGTTGCGCTTCCGGGAACCAGTCCGTTGCGGTCAAATGGTCGGCGTTCTGGGCAATGATGTCGCCCTTGATCCCCACGATCGAGGCGAAGTCCCATAGCAGCGACCAGAAGTCCTCGCGCCGCTCGATCGACCAGCGCAGAAGATCTGCGTACTCCGGCAACGCCCGTCCGGCAATCGACTCGGCCTGCTGGCGAAAACGCTGCAGGTTACAGGTGTTTCGATCTTCCGGCGCGGGCGACCAGAGCGGCGTTACCACCGTTCTTGTGAGGTGCGCACGTCCACTTCGAAGGACCAGGCTGTGCGCGGCTGTTTGTACAGATACTGGAAAGCATCGACGATCCCTTCGAGGTTGATCAGACCTTCTTCACCGAGCTTTTCGGCGTACTCGGGAAATCCCTTCATGATCTTTTCGCCGCCGATCGGGCCATCGATCACGACGTGGCCGACGTGGATGTGATGCTCCGCATATTCCTTCGCCATCGCCATTGCCAGGATGCGCAGCGCGGCCTTGGACGAATTGAACGCGCCAAAATTGGCGCGACCCCGCAGCGATGCGCTGGCGCCGGTATACAGCAACGTACCGCCCTGATTGTTTGCGGTCATGTGTCGCACGGCCTCGCGCCCGAACAGAAAGCCACCGAACGCGCCGACGCGCCAGCTCTGTTCGAAGTAGGCGGCTTCCATGTCGATGATGCGACCGGGCGTGTTGTTGCCGGCGTTGTAGATCGCAACATCGAGGCGTCCTGAAGCTTCCGCCGTCGCCTGATCGAACAGCGCCTCGATCTGCTTTTCATCGGTGGCATCCGCGACCACCGCAGTGGCGTGACCGCCATTGGTCTTGATGATGTCGACTACGCTGTCCAGACTGTCCTGGGTCCGACCGGCTACCCATACGTGCAGGCCGAGGCTCGCGAATCGTTCGCAGAGCCGCGCGCCAAGCCCCTCCTGAGGACCCACGCCAATGATGATTGCGGTGTGCATGTCTGTTCCTCGAGCTGAACCTAAGTGGAGTTGCGCGGAAAAACCTGGCGAAAGGGATGGATCTCGACCGAGTCGAAGAGCCCAGCCAACCGGTAGGGATCGGATGCTGCGAACGCGTCGACCTGGGCGCGGTCATCGGCATCCACGACGAGCATGGAACCGATCATCCCGTCTCCTTCCGGCGTCAACAACGGGCCCGCAACGACCATTTCCAGATCGCTTGCGTCCACGTATGCCAGGTGAGCTTCGCGATTGTCTAACCGGATGGACTGCGAGTCTTCCTTGTCACGACAGTAAACGACGAACAACATGGTTATTCCTGCGTTCGATCAGAGGTTGCCGGCACTGCGAACACGTTGCGCAAGGTCGCGCAGACCTTGTCCATCCCGACCCGGCCGGCCGGCGCTAGTCTGGATAGCGCGATGAAAAAGTGTGGCAGGCCGTCGTAGCACACGGACTCTACGGTAACCCCCGCGGCTTCCAGTTGCGCCGCGTAGGCATTGCCTTCGTCGCGCAGCGGGTCGTACTCGGCGGTCAGCACCAGCGCCGGGGGGAGTCCCGAGAGATCTGTTGCGCGCATTGGCGCGGCATACGGATTGTTCCTTTGTTCCTGATCCGGACAGTACTGCTGCCAGAACCAGAGCATGCCTTCCCGCGTCAGCACAGGGGCTTCGGCATTGGCCAGGTACGATGCGTTGTCGAAGTCGGTGTCAATCACTGGATAAATGAGTACCTGCTGGTGCAGTGGGGGACCGTTGCGATCGCGGGCCATCAGCGTCATGACTGCGGCGAGGTTGCCGCCGGCGCTGTCCCCTGCGACTGCGACCCGAGCAGGGTCTGCATCCAGGGCTGCGGCGTTCTCGATCGCCCAGCAGGTGGCGGCGTAGCTGTCTTCGGCAGCGGTGGGAAAGCGATGTTCCGGGGCCAGCCGGTAGTCCACCGACACGACGACGCAGTTGGCGCCGTTGCACAGATCGCGACTCTGGGCGTCATGGGAGTCGACGTTGCCGAGAACCCAGCCGCCGCCGTGAAAATACACCACCAGGGGATGGGGTCCTGCGCCGATGGGTTTGTAAATTCGCAGCCCGATTTCTCCATCGGTCACGGGCACCGAACGATCTTCCACGGAGCCCACCGCGATCTCGGGAGCGGGTGGCAGCAGCGCATCGAAACTCAGTCGCCGATCCTCCACCGGGGGATCGGGCGGTTGACCTTCCGCGGCGGCAGCCAGCTGAGCAGACAGCGCTTCGAACTCGGGATGCAGCGGCATGTTGGACCTGGAACCACACAAACGCATCCAGCTTAAATGGGAAGCGGGGCGCTGAATAGGCCGGTGTGCTTGGCAACCAGAATAGGTAAACTTGGCGGCCTTTTCCCGGCAACTCAAGAGGATGCCATGGTCCGGCACGGTTACGGCTTGGATGGTGACGACGTCGCGGATGCGGCGAAGCAGTTCAATTTTCTCGAGACCACGCTGCTCAAGCAGCGCACGCTGACGATCTTCGGCGAGATCAACAAGGACGTCGCCCAGCGTACGGCGGAGAAGTTGCTTGCGTTGGCGCATCAGAGCGACGATCCGATCACCATCTACATCGGTTCACCAGGCGGCCATGTCGAATCAGGCGACACGATTTTCGACATCATTCGGTTCATCAAGCCGGTGGTGCGGATGGTCGGCACCGGTTGGGTCGGATCGATCGCGACGCACATCTATCTCGCGCCACCGAAGGAGCAACGCTACTGCCTGCCGAACACTCGTTTTCTGATCCATCAACCGGCGGGTGGTTTTGGGGGCGATGCCTCCGATATCGAAATCCACGCGCGTGAGATCCTCAGAACCCGTGAGCGGATCAACGCGATCATTGCCGAGCAGACGGGGCAGACGGTCGAGAAAGTTGCTGAGGATACCGATCGGGATTACTGGATGGGTGCGGAAGAATCGGTCGAGTACGGCATCGTCGGAACCGTGATCAACACCATCGATGAGCTTCCGGGCGCCTGACCGATTCGACGCCGGCAACGGCGTTCTGGTCAGCTTCAGCTATTCCGAACCCGCCGATTCGCGCGCAATACTGGTGTTCGGCCATGGTGCCGGCGCGAATATGGACCACGCCAACATGGTCGGGGTGAGCGATGCGTTCACGAATGCCGGCGTGGTGGTATTGCGCTTCAACTTTCCGTTCATGGAGGAAGGGCGCCGGCGGGTCGACTCCAAACCGGTGTCCATTGCGACCATCGGCGCGGCAACGAGGCTGGCGCGTGCGCACTATCCAGAGCTGCCGTTGCTGCTTGGAGGCCACTCCTTCGGAGGCCGAATGGCATCCCACGCGATCCTGCAACAGGATTTGAATGAAGTAGCCGCGCTGGTCTTTGGCTCGTTTCCCCTGCATCCCGCCGGAAAATCGTCGACGGAGCGTGCTGCTCATCTCACCGAGATAGCCTGTCCGATGTTGTTCCTCAGCGGAACGCGGGATGCGCTAGCGAAGCGCGAGTTGCTGACGGCCGTGGTGGAAGACCTGGGCCGGCGCGCACGTCTGCACTGGTTGGACACAGCGGATCATGGCTACAAAGTTCTGAAGCGGACCCGACAGTCGCAGCAGAGCGTATTCGAGGAGATGGGTGACGCGTTGGTGGGGTTCCTGGACGAATTCGACCTTACGTCTGGAACGCCTTGAGGCGCTCCTCCAGGTCCGGTCCGCGTCCGGGGCTGTTGGCGCGTTCAAACTCGAGGCCGTCGGACAGGGTGTGATCCAGCCCGCCATTCACCAGCATTTTGTCGGCGCGCAGGGTGAACCAGGAGTTTTCCATGAAACGCCCGGCCATGGCGGCGGCGGCCGCCATGAGTTGCTCGTTTGCCACGCAATCGACGGCGAGCCCGATCTCGGCCGCCTCCCGGCCTGAAACCACGCGACCACTGAACATCAGCTCCTTGGCCCGGCCCAGGCCAACTCGTCGAGGCAGGCGTTGACTCATACCCCAGGTCGGCGACATGCCCCACTTGCCGTGGGTGTCGCTGAATCTGGCATTCTCCGCCGCGATGATCAGATCGCATGCCAGGGCGAGTTCCAGGGAACCCGTGTAGCAATGGCCCTGTACGGCCGCGATTACGGGTTGAGGCAGGCGTTCGATGGCTTCGAGGGTCTCCGCCTGGAAGTGGCGTGAAGGGGCAGCCTCGCCGGATTGGATGGCTTTCAGATCGTTGCCCGCGGAAAAGGAGCGGCCCTTGCCACACAGAATGACGCAGCCAACGTCGTCGATCTGATCTGCGATGTCATTTATGTGTGTGCGCAACTCGACGAACAGGGTCGGGCTGAGCGCATTCAGCGCGTCCGGTCGATTCAGGGTCAGGGTCGTGAGGCCCTTCGTGTTCGCGTAGTTGTCTTCGCGTATCACCAGCTCGGCCATGTCTCCTTCCTGTGCTTTCTCGAATCGAAGCAAGCAATGATAATGAAGGCCCAGTGACCTGTCACTGGACGGAGGCCAGGTGAGCGAACGTAGACGCATTACGGTGATTGGAGGGGGCATCGCGGGCTTGTCCTGCGCAGCGATCGTGAGTTCGAGCGGGACGTCGAATGTGACGGTGCTGGAAGCCGAGGCGCAACCGGGTTATCACAGCTCCGGACGCTCCGCAGCGGTGTACATCGAACCCTACATGAACCCCACCGTGTATGCGCTCAGCCGTGCCAGCCTCGATTTCTTTCTCGATCCGCCGGGCGGATTCTGGAGCGAGCCGGTCGTCAGCGCGTTGGATAGCGTCATGATTGCCTCGCCGGAAAATGTAGGAATGGTGGATTCGTATCTCGACGCCTGGCGGCTGCTTTGTCCCCAGCTCCACGAGCTCGATGTCGACGAGGTGCTCACGCGGGTGCCGATCCTGCGCCCGGAAGCCGTGGCGCGCGCGGTGGGCGATCCGCGTGCCATGGCGATCGACGTCCACGGCCTGCTGGACGGGTTCCGGCGCATGCTGCTGGCCAATGGCGGTAGCTTGCGCACCAATGCCAGGGTGACGTCGATTCGGCGCCGTACCGGCCACTGGGTCCTCGGCTTCGCGGCGGGTGATGAGATCGAAACCGATGTGCTGGTCAATGCGGCGGGCGCCTGGGGTGACGAAGTGGGCAAGCTCGCGGGGGCTGGGTCGTTGGGTCTCCAACCGCTGCGTAGAACCGCGTTGCTGATTGGCAGCGAAGGGCATGACATCGCTGGCTGGCCCCTGCTCTTCGACGCGAGCAGCTCGTTCTATCTCAAACCGGAAGCGGGCCAGCTGTTGCTGTCACCCAGCGATGAAACACCCAGCCCGCCATGCGATGCACAGCCGGAGGATCTGGATGCGGCGCTGGCGGTCGATCGAATTCAGCAGGCGACCACGCTGGCGGTGCCGCGCATCGAACGTAAATGGGCAGGGCTGCGCAGCTTTCTCCCTGATCATCTACCGGCCGTTGGCTACGACGACCGTATCGATGGGTTTTTCTGGCTGATCGGCCAAGGTGGCTTCGGCATGCAGACCTCCGCTGCGATGGGGCGTCTCGGGGCGGCTCTTCTGGAAGAAGCGCCGGTTCCTGATGATCTCGCGGGGTGGGGCATCGATGCGCAAGCGTTGGCACCGGCCCGATTACGGATGTAAGGTTTGCCGTAAGGTTCGCCGTGTGGTGACCCAATGGTCGTCTCTTCATCGATGCAATCCAGTCTCGGCGCTTACGACATCCTGCAGAACGTCCGGGCGATGGAGGATGGGTTGCGTGCCCGGGCTGATGAGATCGACCAATTGCGACGCCTGCCGGATGATCTGGTCGAGGATCTGAAGCGAGCCGGGTGCTTTCGGATGGCCATGCCGAAGGACTGGGGCGGGCCGGAAATGTCTTCCATCGAGCAGCACGAGGTGATCTTCGAGCTGTCCCGGGCCAACGCGTCAGTGGGCTGGTGCGTCATGATCGGCCTCGACGCCGGGATCTTCGTCGGCTACC
Source organism: Gammaproteobacteria bacterium (assembly GCA_004357385.1). Lineage (GTDB taxonomy): Bacteria > Pseudomonadota > Gammaproteobacteria > Pseudomonadales > Azotimanducaceae > SMWF01. The sequence continues at coordinate 29,226 of SMWF01000076.1, forward strand.
TCGATGATGACGTGGCGCGCCGCATGTATCCGCGCCTGGACATGATCCAGGCAGGCTGGCTGTACCCCATGGGTCGGGCAGAGCGGGTTGCGGGTGGCTACAAGGTCAGCGGCCTCTGGCGATTTGCCAGCGGTTCTGCGCACTGCGACGTGTTGGATGCAGGCTGCACGCTGTTCGAAAATGGGACACCGGTGATGGGTGAGGACGGTGTCCCCGAATGGCGCGTGATGCTCGCACCCCGCGACAGTTACGAAATTCTCGACGTCTGGCATACCACGGGGCTGCGCGGGACCGGCAGCAATGACTACCGGGTCGAAAATCTGTTCGTGCCGGAAGAACACACCTTCAGCTTCAACGAGCGGCCGAAGCGTGAAGGGCCCATCTGGATCAAACCCGATGCGGTGTTGCGCAAGATGTCGGCCATTCCCCTGGGGATCGCCCGGGACGCGCTGGATCATGTGACCGAGGTGATGCGCACCAAGGTCGAGCGACCCTCGGGCAAGCCGTATCGGGACAGCGAGCGGATTCGAATAGCGCTTGCCGAGGCGGAGATGCGTTATGGCGCCGCCGACACGTACGTGCGCACCGCGCTGGAGCGGCAGTGGGACTGTCTGGAACGGGGTATGACGCAACTACCGAGGCGCGTTCGTACCGATGCCTGGATGTCTCGAACCAATGCGTTTCAGGAAAGCCGCCGCATTGTCTTGGATCTCTACGATCTGGTCGGTGGTGCCGCCGTCTACGCGAACGAGTGTCCACTGGATCGCCATCTGCGAGACGTACAGACCGCCTGTCAGCATATGGTGGGCCAGTACAAAAGTATGGAATCCGTCGGTCAGTTGCTGCTCGATCCCGACGCCCGAATTGGCTCGCCCATGCTCTGAAGGTGGGCTCTGAAGCCAGGGGTGCTCACAGTCCCAGCACCCGCTTCGCGACAATGTTCTTCTGCACCTCGTTGGTGCCGCCAGCGATTGAGCTGGCGCGCATGTTGAAATAGGCCGAGAACGTGACCAAGCCCTGTTCAGGACCGACGGATTGGAGATTGCTGCCCACGGTGCGCGCTTCGGGCTGGTACACATCGGCGTAGTAGCCCAGCGCTTCGACGGCGAGTTCGTTCAGCCGTTGCCCCATCTCGGAGCCGAGGTTCTTCAGGATCGAGGACTCGGGTCCCGGGTTTCCGCCCTGGCTCAGCGCTGCCATGATTCGAAACTCGGTGTACTGGATCGCTTCGATCCGTACGCCCGCTTCGTCGAGCTTGCGTTTGAAGGCGGGTTGCAACTCGAGCGGCTCACCGTTGCTCGGGGTCTGTCGGGCCAGTTCCCGCAGCCGGCGCAGGCCCACCTGCATGCCCGCCGAACCGCCGCCGCCGCGTTCGAATTCGAGCAGGTATTTGGCGACGGTCCAGCCCTGGTGTTCCTCGCCGACGCGGTTCGTTCTGGGCACGCGGACGTTGTCGAAGAACACCTGGTTCACGTCGTGCTCGCCAGACGCAAAGATGATCGGTTCGACGGTGATTCCGGGGCTGTCCATGTCCAGCAACAGAAACGTAATCCCCTGCTGGGGTTTGCCGTCGAAGTTCGTCCGAACCAGGCAGAACATTCGATTGGCGACGTGGGCGTGAGTGGTCCAGATCTTGGTTCCGTTCAGGACGTAGTCTTCGCCGTCGCAGTCGGCGCGAAGCCTCAGCGATGCCAGATCGGATCCCGATCCGGGTTCGGAGTACCCCTGGCACCAATAGTCTTCGCCGGACAGAATTCGGGGCAGATAGAAAGATTTCTGCTCATCCGTGCCGTGGCCGATGAGCATGGGGCCGCACATCGCCAGCCCCATCGGCGCGACGCGGGGCGCCCCAGCCAGGCTGGTCTCGGTGGACCAAATGTAGCGCTGCAGGAGATCCCAACCGGTACCGCCGTACTGCTTTGGCCAGCTCGGTGCGATCCAGCCTCTTTTGGCGAGAATTCGATGCCAGCGGATGTTGGTGTCGTAGTCCTGAAAAATCCCCGGGCAGAATCGTGCGCCATCGCGCAGATCGTCATCCAGCGCCCGCTCGAGAAACTCGAGCACCTCGTCGCGAAACGCTTCGTGTTCAGCACTGAAGCTGATGTCCATCCGGATCCCGTTTCCTCACCAGAGCTTCCAACTCGAACACATGGGCGTCGTCAGCGTCAAGCTGTCGCAGCGCGTCGCCCAGACGGTAGAGATAGTCCCGATTGGTGCCGCTGGGTCCGGTGCTTTCCAGGATCTGGGTCGCAATCTGGTCGAGGGGCGCAGGACCCAGATACGCATGATTGTCCCGGGGCGCGATGTAGGCGATGCCGAGCGTGCTGTCCGTGCCGATGGCGAGTTCCACATCGCGGCGGCGGTACCCGTTCTTCTCCCGGTAGTCGAGGTCTTCAAGGGCGGTGGCGGCATCCCGCTCCACCAGATATGCAATGCCGTGACAAACCGCGTCGACTTCCTCGATCAGCGTGACTACCCGACCTGGAGCGTGCGGCAGCCCCCGGTGGTCGTGACTGCCCTGCCAGAAGCGGCGCGACCAGCCCTCGAGCCGGGCGGGGCGTGCCCTGGAGTGGGGGATGTCAGGCCGCCAGATCAGTGATCCGTAGCCGAACACCCAGACAGACTCTTGCGTAACGGTGGTCAAAGCGCCGAGGTTCTCCGTCGTCCCGTTACCGAACGGCGTGCTCGGAGATCCTTAGCCATTCGCCAGAAACTCCATGGCGTCAAGGTCGAGCGCCTGTTGCGCGTGGCGGCTGGCCATCGCCATGAACATGTCGTCGCCGCGGTCCGTCTGGACGACGATCATCGAGGCGATCACCGCCATACGCACCCCGGCAAACGAGAACCGTCGGTAGGCTTCCCAGCAGGCATCCCAGCCATAGTCGATACCGTAGGCGTCGAGGCCGTCGCGGTAGGTCTCCATCAGGGTGCGCTCGTGCCGGCGGCGCTCGTCGGGCAGCAGTCCGGCGCCGATGAAATAGCTGGCGTCGCTGACGGGATGCCCGGTGCCCACGGTTTGCCAGTCGACCACGGCGAGCGGATAGGGCTCGCCGTCCAGGCCAAACATCATATTGTCGAGCCGGTAGTCACCGTGGATCAGGGCAAAGGGATCGTCGGGAGAATCAGCGAACACATCGAGATGTTCGCCGAGTTGTTCGGCGACCGCGAGGTGTTCGGGTGCCAGGCGATCGGCATAGCGTTCGACGAATCCCGGCCACACGCCCTGATAGAGGTCCGTCAACAGTTGCATGCCTTCGGGGGTGGGCTGGGACAACCAGTCGTGCTGTCTGATTGCTGCGTCGTTCCAGGTGGGACCGTGCAGGCGCGCCAACTCGCGCATGGCCATCTGCGCATGCTCTATGCCGCAGCCGGCCAGCTGATCACCCTGCTGCGCGGGATGGAGATCCTCCATCACCAGCACGAAGTCCTGGGAGATCGGTTCGACGGCGCAGAACAGGACGTCGGGTACCTGAATGTCGACGCGGGCGGCGAGTTGGTCGTAAAACATGATCTCCCGCTGGTAGGTATTGTGCGCGGCGCCGGTCTGGCGGCTGATTGGATCGCTCGCCGGAAACTTGGCGACCACGCGCAGCGGACCCGGGTCCGCGTGGCCGTAGCTCAGGCGGAAGCGCACGTTGCGGCCCATCTGGCCGGTACCGATGTCCTCCGCGGAAAATCCGGCCACGGTTCCCGGCAACCCGGCGTGCGCCAGTACGGCGCTCAACCAGTCGGCATCGACATCCTCGGGATTGGCGATCAACGGGATCATTTTCGCGTTACTTCAAGCCGGTGGATACGTCGAATGCGCGTTTACAGTCTCTTTGCAACTGATCGTTCAGCAGGTAGTCGATGGCGGTCATGGCCAGCGACTTGGCCCCGTCCAGGGCCGCGGCATCGCCCATCTCGGAGCGGGCCCACTTGGCAAATTCGGGGTTGTGGATCACCACCCGGGGCGGTGCCGCCGCCAGCATGGGGTGGATCGACGGTACCCGATAGCTGACGTTGCCCATGTCGGTGCTGCCGCTGGATCCGGCCGGCAATTTCTCCAGCGGAAAGAATTCTCGACCCAGTTGCTCGGCGTTGCGCTGGAAGTGCTCGGCCAGGGGCCAACTGGTGTTGAGATCGAGATAGTCGACCCCCGCCCACTGGACGTCTACGTTGCACCCGGTACCTTTGGCTCCGGCTTCGAAGCAGGCCTGGACTCGGGGTTTGAGCGCCTCCAGGTCGTCGATGTTGGCGGCCCGCACGTAGAAATCGCCAGCCGCAAAGTCGGGCACGATGTTCGGCGCCTGCCCGCCGTCCGTGACGATGCCGTGAATACGCTCCGTTGCCTGAATGTGTTGTCGTAGATTGGAGACCGCCTGGTAGGCGAGCAGCAGGGCGTCGAGCGCGTTGACGCCTTTGTGTGGCATGGCCGAGGCGTGGGCCGACTCGCCGTGGTACTCGACGCGAACCTCGGCCACGCAGATACAGGGCATGGTCGCAATGTTCAATCCCGCGGGATGCATCATCATTGCGGCGCCGGTGCCGTCGAACGCGCCGTTCCGCGCCATCAGCTCCTTGCCGCCACCGCGTTCCTCGGCGGGGGTGCCCAACAGTCGAATCGTGCCGCGCAGCTGGTCGCGCACCGATGCCAGGCCCAGCGCCGCACCGAGCGCCGAGGTGGCAATCAGGTTGTGGCCGCAGGAATGACCGATTCCGGGCAGCGCGTCGTACTCGGCCAGCAGATCCACTCGGGGACCCTCGCCGCAACTGATCACGCTCTCGAAAGCGGTCTGCAGTCCATAGACGTTCGTGGCGACGTCCAGGCCGGCGGCGTCGACGGTTCGGGTCAACAATGCACAAGCCTTGTGCTCCTCGAAGGCCAGCTCCGGGTTGGCGTGTATTTCGTGGGAAACCTCGAGCAGCGTGTCCGCGATCTGGTCGATGTGGCCGCAGACTTTGGATTTCAACGCATCCGTCATGATGCTTGGTTCCGGAAATGACAGACGTCAGATGGTACCGCTAGCCGGAGGTATCTGCATAATGGGGCGTTTGCCGTGCTTCCGAAGGAGGGGTGATGTTCTCGATGACGCAGCTGGTGCGCCGCGCTGCACAGAACCATGGAGGGGTGCTGGCAACCCACGACGGGAACCGCAGTCAGACCTGGGCTCAGTTCAGTGAGCGCATCGCCCGGTTCGCGGGCGGGTTGCATAAATTGGGGGTTGGCGCGGGAGATCGGGTTGCGATCCTTGCGCTGAACAGCGATCGATACATGGAGTTCATGTTCGGTGTGCCCTGGGCGGGCGCGGTGTTCGTGCCGGTCAACACGCGTCTCGCAGGCCCCGAGATTGCCTACTGGTTGAAGGATTCAGGCAGCAAGGTGCTGCTGGTGGACGGCAACTTTGCGGCTGGGGTCGCGGCGATCCGTGATCAGCTCGAAAGCCTGGAGCAGCTGGTGTTCATCGACGACGGTGCAGTGCCGGAGGGTTGCGTGCCTTATGCCGAGCTGCTCTCGGCCCCAGCGGTTCCGGATGCCGGGCGGGGCGACGATGATCTGGCCGGTCTGTTCTACACGGGCGGCACCACCGGGCGTTCGAAGGGCGTCATGCTGAGCCACCGAAACCTGGTCGGCAACGTGTTTCAAACGCTGCCGGTGATCGGCTCCAAAGAGGGTGAGCGGACCCTGCACGTGGCGCCGATGTTTCATATCGCCGACGGCTTTATGTGCATCATCGCAGCGGCGATGGCGCACGAGAACTACATTCTGCCGGCCTTCGAGCCCCTCGCCACGATGCGCGCGATTGCGGAACATCGGATCGATCGGGTGTTGATGGTCCCGACGATGATCAATATGTTCGTGCACCACGAGCAGGTAGGGGATCACGACCTGAGTTCTCTGCGTACCGTGGTCTATGGCGCGTCGCCAATGCCGGAAGCAGTCATCACACGTGCGCTGGAAGTGCTGCCGGACGCACAGTTCTTCCAGGCCTACGGGCAGACCGAAGCGTCGCCGATCCTCACCGTGCTGCGCCCTGAATACCACACGATCGAGGGTGAGCACGCCGGTAAGTTGAAGTCCGCGGGGCGCTCGGTGCTCGGCGTGGATCTCGCCGTTCTCGATGACGATGGCAACGAGGTCGCGCTTGGCACGGTCGGTGAGATTTGCGCGAAAGGGCCGAACGTGATGCTCGGTTATCGGAACCTGGACGAGCAGACCCGCGAGGCGCTCAAGGACGGTTGGCTGCATACCGGCGACGGTGGTTACCTGGACGAGGATGGCTTCCTGTTCATCGTCGACCGGGTCAAGGACATGATCGTTTCCGGTGGAGAAAACGTGTTCTCCGCAGAAGTGGAGAATGCCATCTACCAGCACCCGGACGTCGATCAATGCGCGGTTGTCGGCATTCCGAGCGACAAGTGGGGCGAACAGGTCCACGCGATCATCGTGCCGAAACCGGGAACGGCGCCGACGGAGGAGTCGATTATCACGTTTTGCCGCGAGCAGATTGCGGGTTTCAAATGTCCGCGCAGCATCGTCTTTCGCGACGAACCGTTACCATTGTCGGGCGCGGGAAAAATTCTCAAAAACGAACTGCGCGCACCCTACTGGGAAGGTGTCGACCGCGCGGTCAACTAGGTCCGAAGTTCCCCAAGGAACTTCGGACGAGGGAGGCAGCTATGGCATACGAATATGAACATCTGACGGTGGCCGTCGATGGGCGCGTGGCGAAGGTCACGGTGGACAATCCGCCGATCAATCTGATCACCGTGGAACTGTTTCTGGAACTGAGCGCGTTGTCCCAGGAGCTGGCCGACGATCCCGACCTGCTGGTGGTGGTGATGAAGAGCGCCAACCCTGATTTCTTTCTCGCGCACTTCGACGTCTCCGCAATTCTGACGTTCCCGATCGACAGTGAGCCGGCACGCCAGGAACAGCTTACCGACTACCATGCGATGGGCGAGCGGTTCCGCACCATGGATAAAGTCACCATCGCCCAGATCGAAGGTCGGGTCGGGGGCGGCGGCAGCGAGTTGGTGTCGTCCTTCGATATGCGCTTCGGCGTGCGGGGTAAGACGAAGATCAACCAGATGGAAGTTCCGCTCGGAATACTGCCCGGCGGTTGCGGCACGCAACGCTTGCCGCGGATGGTGGGACGCAACCGCGCGTTGGAGATCATCCTCGCCGGCGACGATCTCGACGCGGAAACCGCGGAACGCTGGGGATACCTGAACCGGATCTTCGAAGCCGATGAGATCGGTCCGTATGTAGACGCGCTGGCGCGACGCATCGCCTCGTTTCCCATGGAGGCGGTGAGGTTGGCGAAGCAGAGCGTCGACTCGGCCGACAAACCGATCGTAGAGGGACTGCTCGACGAGGCCTATCTGTTTCAGAAGACACTGCGCACCGAAGCGGCGCAGGCGAACATGAAGCGCTTTCTGGAGATCGGTGGTCAGACCCGCGAGGGCGAACTCAGAGTCGGCGAGTTGGGTGCGCAACTGGGATCGAAGGAATGATCGATCTCTGACACCTGGACATTGGCGCTGCCATGACCCTCAGGCCAATCGAACTCAGGGCTTCAGGTCTGGTGTTCGAGTGCGATGCTGCCGGCGAGTTGGACGCACCGCTGGTGTTGCTGCTGCACGGTTTTCCCCAGACCAGCTACACCTGGCGGCATCAGCTGCCGGCTCTGGCCGAGGCGGGGTTCCTGGCGGTTGCCCCGAATCAACGGGGGTACTCGCCCGGGGCGCGGCCTGAGGGTGTCGCACATTACGCCACCGAGTTGCTGGTCGCCGATGCGATCGGGATCGCGGATACGTTGGGTCGACCGCGCTTTCACCTGGTAGGACATGATTGGGGTGGTCAGCTGGCCTGGTTGCTTGCGGCGAATCACCCCCACCGTGTCGAAACGCTGACGGTGTTGTCACGTCCCCATCCGCGTGCCTTCGCCGAGGCGATGAAGTCCGATGCGCAGCAAGCCCATCGATCGCGCCACCACCGTGCGTTTCAGGATTTGGACAGTGCTCGTCTGCTGTTGGAGGATGACGCTTGCCGGTTGCGAAGGTCGTTCCAGGACCAGGGCGTTGCTGACGCGGATATCGAGGCATACCTGTCTCGGCTGGCGTCCGAAGAAGCGCTCGATGCGGCCCTCAACTGGTACCGTTCCGCCGGAACCTCCACGTTGGCACTCGTGGGTGCCAACGTTGGGAACATCGAGGTCCCGACGCTGTACCTCTGGGGTGACGAGGATGCCACGGTGGGTCGTGCCGCGGCGGAGGCGACGGCGGACTGCGTGGACGCGGACTATCGGATGCACGTGGTCGAGGGCGCCGGCCACTTCTTAACCGATCAGCAGGCCGAAGTGGTAACACGCGAACTTTTGACTGCGCTTGGGAGCTAGGTTGGTTGGCTTCGTTCGACGTCGGGAGCGCCAAGTCACCGTTCTTACACGATCTTGGTGTCGTGTTTTCCCCAGTAACGATCCTTGAGTAGACGCTTGTAGAGCTTGCCGGTGGGTAGGCGCGGCAGTTCGGCCTCAAAATCGATACTCTTCGGACACTTGTAGTGCGCGATGTGTTCGCGGGCGTAGGCGAGCAGTTCCTGTTCGAGCTCGGGGCCTGGATCGACGCCATCGGCCGGCTGTACGACCGCCTTCACTTCTTCGCCCATTTCCTCGTTGGGTGCGCCAAACACCGCTACGTCTGCGATCTTCGGATGCATGATCAGTGCGTCTTCGATTTCCTGGGGATAGATGTTTACTCCGCCGGATATGATCATGAAACTGGCCCGGTCCGTCAGAAACAGATAGCCCTCGTCATTGACGTAGCCGACGTCACCGAGCGCGCTCCAGTTGGAATGTTGGGGATGTTGAGCCTCCTTGGTTTTGTCGTCATCCTTGTGGTACGAGAAGGGCATTTCCGGAAGCTCGAAGTACACCAGGCCGTTCTCGCCGTTCGGCACCTCGACACCGTCGTCATCGCAGATATGAATCGTGCCGAGGATCGGCTGGCCGACCGTGCCCGGGTAGTCCAGCCAGGCCTCGGGCGTGACGTGGGTCAGGCCATTGAGTTCGGTTCCACCGTAATACTCATAGATGATCGGCCCCCACCAGTCGAACATCTGCTGTTTCACCTCGCGCGGGCAGGGCGCCGCGGCGTGAATTGCAACCTTGTGGGTCGACAGGTCGAAGCCGCTGCGCTCGTTCTCGGGCAGCTTGAGCATGCGCGAGAACATGGTCGGCACCCACTGGCTGTGGGTCACCTTGTGCTGCTCGATCGCTTTGAGCGCCTCCACCGGATCGAAGCGCGGCATCATCACCACTGTGCCGCCAACGCTCTGAGTCGCCGTAGTGAATCCCAACGGAGCGGAGTGATACAAGGGTGCGGGCGAGAGATAGACCGTGTTCTCGTCGAATCCCCATAGCGCCTGTTGCAGCCCGCCCGTAACCAGCGCGCCGTCGTCGATGGTCTGATCGGTCAATGGCCGGTGAATGCCCTTGGGACGCCCGGTGGTGCCGGAGCTGTAGAGCATGAAACTACCCATCGGTTGCTCTGCCAGCGGCTCCGCAGGGTAGTTCTCGAGTGCGGCGCTGTAGTCCTCGTAGCCCTCAACGACGTCGCCCAGCATCAGCCACGTATGGCAGTTGGGGGCATATTGGGGCAGTTCCCGCGCAACATCCTTCAGGTAGTCCGATGCAATCGTTACCTGAGCTTCGCAATTGTCGATGATGTAGCCGGCTTCCTCCGTGGTGAGGTAGCGGTTTACGGTCGTCAGGTACAAACCCGAACGTAGCGCCGCCCACACCGTTTCGAAAAACCTGACGTGATTTTCCATGAAAATCGCCACATGGTCGCCTTTGCGCAGCCCCTTGTCCCACAGCAACCGCGCGAGCTGGTTGGAACGATCGTCGAGCTCGCCGTGCGTCATGGTTTCGCCAGTGCCTGTGTTGATCACGGCAGGTTTGTCGGGAAACACGTTTGACCAGTGTCCGGGATACATCGAATAGTCCTCTGGCGCAGGCCTCTGTTAGCTGTCGGGCATCGCGTTGAGACGGGCAATGTCGGCCATGACCCGCAGCGCCTGCTCGTCGCCGCCAATGGTCAAACCGGTCGCTGACGAGTCTTCCCAATCGCGGAAGCGTTTGCGGATCCGGTCTTCGGGGCCGATCAGCGCGCCCTGATCCACGAATTCATCTGGCACGGCCGCGTTGGCTTCGTCCTTACGATGGTCGAGGTACAGCTCCTGAATCCGCTCGGCCGCGTCGCCGAAGCCGCGGCGGATCATCATTTCCTTGTGGAAATTCGTGTTCTTGTGGCCCATCCCGCCGACATACAGGGCGATTCCCGGCTTCAGCCGGTCGAGGCCGGCTTGTACGTCGTCGGTCACCTGGACCGAACAGCCGGCCTGAACCTCAAAACTCTCGCGTGGCTTGCCGGCCTTCGCCAGGCCAGCCTCGATCCAATCCTCGTACAAGGCGGCGGTCTCCGGGACGAACCCGAGCGGCAACCAGCCGTCGGCGATCTCAGCAGTCAGTTTGACCGTCGACTCCATACCGGTGCCCAGCCAGATCGGGAGGTCGGGATTCATGTGCAGGATTGATTTCAGCGGTTTACCGACGCCGAGCGCGCCTTTGCCGGTGTACGGCAAGGAGATTTCCACACCGTCATGGGTGACCGGTTCCTCGCGAGCGAAGATCTTCTTCATGATCGAGACGTAGTCTTTGAGTCGATAGTAAGGCCGCCCCCAGGGTTCGCCGTACCAGCCCTCGACGATCTGCGGGCCGGACACGCCGATGCCACAGATCGCGCGGCCACCGCCGGCCAGGGCGTCCAGCGTCGCCATGGCCATCGCGGCGTTGGCAGGGGTGCGGCCAGCGAGCTGGATGATACCGGTGCCGAGTCGAATCCGTTCCGTATGTGCGGCGATGTACGCGAGCGGGGTGATCGCATCGGAGCCGTAGGCCTCGGCGGTCCAGACGGAGTCGTAGCCCAGTCGCTCAGCGAGTTGCACCTGCTCGATTGGAATACGCAGATCCCTCCCCGAATATCCCAGCATGAATCCCAGCTTCATCCGTTCCCCCACCCTTAGGCTGCAAGCCGACGGATGACTGTACCGGCTGTCGCCCGGGAACGGTAGTCGCTAACCCGTTGGTGGTGGCGCGAGTTTTTCGAGGCCCCGGAATGCCTGATCCGTCGTGAAGTAAACATTGCCTGAGAGTTCCCGCTGAAAATTGGTGGCCTTCAGTTGATCCAGGACCGGTCCCTTGACCTCCGAGAGGTGCATTCGAATGTCCATACGCTCGAGATTACGGTTCACCCGGGACAACATTTCCAGGCCGGTTGAATCGATGAAATTGATCGCGCTGCAGACCAGCACCAGGTGTTCGGTCGCGGTGTTTTCGGCAATTACCTTCAGCAATCGGTTCTCGATCTGGTTGGCGTTGGCGAAGTAGATGTTTTCGTCGATGCGCACGGCGGCCACGTGCGGCAGGGTATCGACGTTGTGCCGCAGCACGTTGCGAAAATGTGGCGAATCCTCGAAACGGCCGACGAGCGCGATGTGGGGCTGGCTGGAGCGTCGGACGAAATAGGCAATCGCCACGAACACGCCCAACACCAGGCCCGATTCGACGCCGAATAACAACACCCCGCCAAGCGTAATCAGATGGGTGATCGCATCGTGACGGTAGAATGACCAGGCCCGAACGGGGCTGCTGAAATCGATGAGAGTGGCTACTGAAGCCATGATAATCGCGGCCAGCGCAGCGTGCGGCAGGGATGCGAACAGCGGCGTCAGCCACAGCAGCGTAACGATGATGACCACGGCGCAGATCAGGGAACTCACCGGCGTGCGCGCGCCGGCGGAGAAATTGACGCTGGAGCGCGAGAAGCTGCCCGCCACGGGGTACGCGCCGGTAAATGCGGCGCCGATGTTGGCAGCGCCCAGGGCAATGAGTTCCTGATTGGCGTTGATACGGCGCCGCTTGCGGGCGGCCAGCGTGGTTCCGATGCTGAAGCTTTCGACAAATGCAACCAGCGCGATCATTGCCGCCGCGGGCGCCAGATCCACCCACATCGCGTAGTTGAACGGGGGGATAGTCAGCGTCGGAAGGCCGCCCGGCACGTGACCGACAGTGGTGACGCCGTAGCTTCCATCCAGATTGAGGAGTGACACGACGACCACGGCGATGATTGCCACCACCATGGGTCCGATTCGGGTGATCGCATGATTGCGCCCGACCCTGCGCAGGAAGGGCAATACCAGGAAGTAACCGAACCGGCGGATCACGAAGAGCAGCACCAGCGAACCAATTCCGATTGCCGTCGCATAGCGGTTCAGGTCCGGGACGTTTCGGCCGATCGCGATCAGCTGGCTGAACGGATCCCGCGCGTCTCCCACGTTGATGCCGAGAAACGCGGGAATTTGCGAGACGATGATCATCAGCGCGGCGGCGTTGATGAAGCCGGAGATCACCGGGTGGCTCAACAGATTCACCATGCCCGCCATCTGGGTCAGGCGCAGCAACCAGAGGAAAATACCCGCCTGCAGACACAACACTGCGGTGATTCCCAGGTAGTCGCCGCCATAGCTCGGGGCATATTGACCGATGGTCGCGGCGACCATCAGGGCCGCGATCGCGACGGGACCAACGACCAGTTCCCGTGACGATCCGAGGATGGCGTACAGGATCATCGGCACCAGGCACGCATAGAGACCGGCTTCTGGCGGCAGCCCCGCTAAAAAGGCGTAGGCAATGGCCTGGGGCACCGTGATTACGCCGACGATCAATCCGGCCGTAAGATCGTGGCTGAGGTCACGACGTCGGTAGTGAGCGAGTACGTCGAGGATCGGGACGTAGCTACGCCAATCAGGTATATGGGCCTGGAACTTCATTGCGCCATTGTAGCGTCGGTATCGTCGCGGTAGCCTCGGATCCTTAAGTTCGCAACTGGGGTTGGAGAAGGTTATGGATGTTCGTGCCGCCTTGGCCGTGGGCGCCGGGAAGCCGCTGCAGGTAGAAACCGTTCAGCTCGAAGGCCCCAGGGCCGGTGAAGTGCTGGTTGAAATCAAGGCATCCGGAATTTGCCACACCGATGCGTTCACGCTTTCCGGAGAGGATCCGGAAGGCCTGTTTCCAGCGATCATGGGCCATGAGGGCGCCGGCGTCGTGGTCGAAGTGGGGGCGGGCGTTACCTCCCTCGCGGCCGGCGATCACGTGATTCCGCTGTACACGCCGGAGTGTCGCCAGTGCAAATTCTGCCTGTCCGGGAAAACCAATCTTTGCGGAGCGATTCGTGAGACCCAGGGCCGCGGGTTGATGCCCGACGGGTCCAGTCGATTCTCGCTGAATGGCGAGATGGTGCATCACTACATGGGCACGTCGACGTTTTCGAACTTCACGGTGGTACCGGAAATCGCCCTGGCGAAGATCCGCCAGGACGCGCCCTTCGAGAAAATCTGCTACATCGGTTGCGGGGTCACCACGGGGCTCGGCGCGGTGATGAACACCGCCAAGGTCGAGCCGGGTGCGAACGTTGCCGTGTTCGGTTTGGGGGGCATCGGTCTCAATGTGATTCAGGGCGCGCGAATGGTCGGGGCCGATCGGATCATCGGCGTGGATCTGAACGCCGACAAGCGTGAGCTCGCGGAGAAATTCGGCATGACCGATTTCATCAACCCGCGTGAGGTCGATGACGTGGTCGCCGCGATCGTCGATTTGACCGATGGCGGGGTGGACTACTCGTTTGAATGCATCGGCAATGTCGAGGTCATGCGCCAGGCGCTGGAGTGCTGCCACAAGGGCTGGGGCGAGAGCGTCATCATCGGGGTCGCGGGCGCGGGGCAGGAGATTTCGACGCGTCCGTTCCAGCTGGTCACCGGCCGTGTCTGGCGGGGGACCGCCTTTGGAGGCGCCAAGGGTCGAACTCAGGTGCCCGGCATCGTCGATTGGTACATGGACGGCAAGATCAACATCGATGATCTGATCACCCATACCATGCCGCTCGATGAGATCAACACGGCGTTTGATCTGATGCATGCGGGCGAATCGATCCGCTCGGTCGTCACGTTCTAAACAACAACCGGATCACAGGAGATCTGTTAGTGATGCGTCATTTGTTCCTTGTCCTGCTTTTCACCGTTGCTGCTTGTGACGAGGCAGAGGACACCCCTGCAAATCGAACTGGTGCAGCCGCTGTCGATTGCTCTGCCGGCCACGGCATCACCCCTTATTGCGGCTTCAGGAATCCGGAAGACCTCGCGCTGATGCCAGATCGCAGGGCGTTGTTGGTGAGTGAAATGGGCGAATTCATGCAGGACGACCCCGGACAGCTGTTGATGTTTGATCTCTCCACCAGAGAACCGGGCCAAATTCCGATCAACTGGTCGCCACCCGAAACTCGTTGGGGAAGCGCGGACTGTCCTGCACCCGTTGCGGACGCATTCAGTCCGCATGGCATCGATCTGATCACCCGTTCCGACGGAATTCATCAATTGCTGGTGGTCAATCACGGTGGACGGGAAGCCGTTGAATTTTTCGAACTGCAAGACGGTGCTGAAGGCTGGCAACTGCAATGGCGTGGCTGCGCACTGCCCCCAGGCGACCCCTTTATCAATGATGTGGCGGGCCTTGCTGATGGCGGCTTCCTGGTCACGCACATGTGGGACAAATCCACACCGTTCGACAAGGTGGCCGAGATGCTGACGAATGGCGAGAACACCGGTTGGGTCTGGGAGTGGCAGGCGGATTCCGGTTTTACCAAAGTGCCCGGAAGCGATGATCTGATGCCAAACGGTATAACTGTCAGCGCAGACAACGAGAAAGTGTTTGTCAATATTTACATGGGTAACAAGACCGTCAAATTTGATCGTGCAACGGGTCGCCGCGAAGGGGAATTCAAGGTGCAGCAGCCCGACAACATTACGATGGACAGCGATGGAATGCTCTGGGTCGCGTCCCATAAGCACGATCCCATCAATCAGACCTGCACGGAAGTGACGTCCGGTCCCTGCCTGCTGCCGTTTGAAATCGTAAAAGCAGACGCGAACACGATGCGCTCGGAGGTCGTCCTCAGTCAGGATGGCCCACCGATGGGCTACGCAACTGTCGCACTGCATGTCGACGGCGAGATTTTCATGGGCAGCGCCCATGGCGACAGAGTAGTGAGCTACACGCTTCCAGACTGACGCGCTGCAGGGGTTGCCTCCGTCCTGAGAGCAATCCCATCGTAACAAGGGGCGCCTGACGACGCCGAGACCGTCCGAACTGCCGGGCGCGCCTCAGTCGTCATAGGTGCGGATCTCGATCAGATGTTTATTCGGGTCGTTGAAGTAGAGCGTCGGGGCCTCTCCCCTTGCGCCTGTTTCCACGCCGGGGCCTTCGTTGGAACCCACCGAGTCAAAAGTCGGCCCGTAGCCGATGCCCGCCTCTCTGACACGCGCGAATATCTCATCGAACTGCTGCCGCGAGACTGAAAATGCGTAGTGTTCGAATCCGGGCGTTCCCCAGGGTGCCAGCTGCATCTGGAAGTCGCTGGCGGTTCGGATGACCGTGAAGGGTCCATCTGTTCCCGTATTCGAGAATCCCATGATCCGGGTGTAGAAATCGACGCTGGCTTCAAGTTCGTTCACTTTCAGAATGATGTGATCGAGAGTCGCCATACGGAATACCTCGAGATTGCCTGACAAGGCTAGCGTTCGATCAGCGCTCGTTATACCGCGCCTCGAACCGGACCGAAACGTCAAATTGTCGTCAGATTCCGCCGAAGCAGAGGTACTTGGTCTCCAGGAACTCCTCGATGCCGTACTTCGAGCCTTCGCGGCCGATGCCGGATTGCTTGACGCCGCCGAAGGGTGCGACTTCGGTGGAGATCAGCCCGGTGTTGATGCCGATCATGCCCGACTCGATGCCCTCTGCGGCACGCCACACCCGATTGATGTCGCGCCCGTAGACGTAGGCGGCGAGTCCGAACTCCGTCGCATTTGCGAGCCGGATCGCCTCCTCGTCCGTGTCGAATTTGAACACCGGCGCCAGGGGGCCGAACGTCTCCTCCCGGGCAGCGAGCATGTCGGGCGTGGCGTCGGCAACAACGGTGGGTTCGAAGAAGCTGCCGCCGAGCGCGTGGCGTTTGCCGCCGGTGACCACGCGGGCGCCCTTCTCCAGGGCGTCCGCAATGTGCTCCTCCACTTTTTCGACTGCGGCCAGATCGATCAGCGGGCCCTGTTGCACGCCTTCTTCGGTTCCCGGCCCGACCTTCAACTCCGCCACCGCTGCGGAAAGCTGTTCGACGAACGCATCGTAAATATCCGCCTGGGCGTAGATCCGATTCGTGCAGACACACGTCTGGCCGGAGTTCCGATACTTCGACTGCATCGCACCTTCCACCGCCGCATCGAGGTCGGCGTCGTCGAAGACGATGAAAGGTGCGTTGCCGCCCAGTTCCATCGACACTTTCTTGACCGTGGCGGCGGCCTCGGCGAGTAACTGCTTGCCGATCTCGGTGGAGCCGGTGAAGGTGAGCTTGCGGACCGTCGGGTTGGCCGTCAGCTCGCGGCCGATCGCCGCCGCGGAACCCGTCACGACGTTGAACACGCCGGGCGGTATGCCGGCCTGCCCGGCAAGCACCGCGAGCGCCAGGGCCGAAAAGGGAGTCGCACTGGCGGGCTTGATGACGAAGGTGCAACCGGCGGCAAGTGCCGGTCCTGCTTTGCGGGTGATCATCGCAGCGGGGAAGTTCCAGGGGGTAATCGCCGCGACCACCCCCACGGGCTCCTTCAGCACGATGATCCGCTTGTCTGGCTGATGCCCCGGAATGACATCCCCATACACACGTTTCGCCTCTTCGGCAAACCACTCGATGAACGATGCGGCATAGACGATTTCCCCACGGGATTCGGTGATGGGTTTGCCCTGCTCCAGGGTCATGAGCAGCGCAAGATCGTCGGCGTGTTCGATCATCAGGTCGTGCCAGCGGCGCAGGATTGCGGCGCGCTCCTTGCCGGTCAGCGCGCGCCAGGTCGGCATGGCCGCGGCGGCCGCGTCGATGGCACGTCGGGTTTCGTCGGCACCGAGCCTGGGCACGGTACCCAGCACCGACCCATCGGCAGGGTTGGTCACTTCGAAGGTCGCGCGGTCATCCGCATCGATCCACTCGCCGTTCACGTAACACTGCTGCTTGAGAAACTCCGGATTCGGTTTCATGTGGATTCTGCTGCGCGTAAACGAGGGACGACCAGAGTACATTTTCACCCTCCCGAAATGTACTCTTGAGACGGGGTGCGAATCCAAACACGAATAGGAATAAAGCGATGAAATTCGGCGCGATGGTGGCGACCAAGATAGACGACTGGCAGCTCCTCAAAGAGGCTGAGGAACTTGGTTACGACCACGGTTGGGTGCCGGACTCTCAGATGATCTGGTCTGATTGCTACACGGTGCTGGCGCTAGCGGCGCAGAACACTTCGCGCATTCGGTTGGGCACCGGGGTGGCGATCGCCGGAACCCGGATCGCGCCGGTGACCGCCCATTCAATCGCCAGCATCAATCAGCTGGCGCCGGGACGGGTCTTTCTGGGCATCGGCACGGGCCATACGGCGATGCGGGTAATGGGCATGAATCCCGTCAAGCCGAAGGCGTTCCGGGAGTACCTGCGCGTGGTACGCGGGTTGCTGCACGGTGAGGAAGTGGAATACACCCTCGGTGAAGACACACGAACGATCCGCTTCCTGCACGAAGGCATGGGGTTCGTGAACACCGAACAGCCGGTGCCGATTTACGTCGCGGCCAACGGTCCTCTGGCATTGGAGGCGGCGGGGGCCTATGGCGACGGTCGAGTCTCGGCGGGAGGCGAACCCGAGGCGGTGTTCAGAGCCAATCTCGATCGTGCGCGTCTGGGGGCTGAAAGCGTGGATCGTGAACTCACCGATGATTTCCACACCGCCGCGCTGACGTTCTCGTGTGTGCTCGAGCCGGGCGAGCAGTTGGATTCGGAACGGGTGGTGGAGCAGGTTGGATCGATGGTCACCGCCAGCCTGCATTTCTGGTGGGAACTGGCCCAGCTGAGCGGTTCCGACGATTTCATCCGGCCGGAGATCAGGGATGTGTGGGATCAGTACCTCGCGTATGTCGATACCCTGCAGGTTCCCCTGGAAACGCGCTTTCAGCAGATCCACAACGGCCACTGCACCTTCATGGTGGACGAAGAACGTCGCTTTGTGACGCCGGAGATGATTCGCGCTTCGGGCGGATTGGTGGGTGAGCCCGACGAGATCATCGACATGTTGCGCGAACAGGAGCGTATGGGCCTGAAAGAGGTCACCCTGTTACCCCCGATGGCAAGCGCCCGGGAGTGCTTCGCGGATTTCGCGAAGCACGTGATCGAACGCTACTGACGTTTAGAAGGAGACTCTGATGGCCCGACGAGGACAGGAACTGCTGCACTGGCTAGCCCAGGTGGACGAACCGGTGTTGCAGCCGGAACGCAAGATCTGTGATCCGCACCACCATCTGTGGGAATTCCCCGGCGGCCAGCCCGGCAACAGATATCTGCTTGATGATCTGCTGGCAGATACCGGCGCGGGCCACAATGTGGTGTCCACGGTGTTCGTCGAATGCACATCGATGTATCGGGCGGACGGGCCGGAAGCGTTGCGCCCGGTGGGGGAGACCGAGTTCGTCAACGGTGTTGCGGCGATGACGGCCAGCGGTGGCTATGGCGACATTCGCGCCTGCTCGGGCATCGTGGGACTGGCGGATCTCTGTCTTGGCGGCGCGGTGGGAGAAGTGCTCGATGCCCATGCAGCCGCGAGTTCGCGTTTTCGTGGCATCCGCCATGCGGCAGCCTGGGACGCCAGCGACGAGGTCCCGGGTTCCCACACGAAGCCCTTCGAACACATGCTGCTGGACGCAACCTTTCGTGAAGGCTTTGCCGAACTGGGCACGCGCGGCATGAGCTTCGATGCCTGGCTGTACCACCCGCAGATCCCGGAGCTGACGGATCTCGCGCGAGCGTTCCCCGACGTCACGATCATCCTGAATCACTTCGGCGGCCCGCTGGGCATTGGACCCTATGCCGACAAGCGTCCCGAGGTGTTCGAGGTCTGGAGCGGCGCGATCGCGGAACTGGCCACGTGCAGCAACGTCGTGGTCAAGCTAGGTGGATTGGTGATGGTCAGAAACGGCTTTGGGTTTCATCTACAGGATTGTCCGCCCACATCCGAAGAACTGGCCGCCGCCACGCGCGACTACTACCTGCACACCATCGATTGCTTCGGGCCGGAGCGCTGCATGTTCGAGAGCAACTTCCCGGTCGACCGCGTGAGTTGTTCATACACGGTGTTGTGGAACAGCTTCAAGCGCATTGCCTCGGATTTCTCTGATGGCGAGAAGGCGCAATTGTTTCATGATGCGGCCGTTCGTGCGTATCGGTTGGAAAGTCTTGAGCGATGACTGGCAACTGGTGATCCATGGCGGCGCCGGCGGCATCTCCCGCGAATCGCTCACCAGCGAACGCGAAGGGTGGCTGCGTGACACCCTGGAGCGCGCATTGCAGGCCGGTGGCTCGTTGCTGGGCGTCGGCGGTTCCTCGGTGGCGGCCGTTCAGGCGGCGATCGTCCTGCTGGAGGATTCGCCACTGTTCAATGCGGGCAAGGGTGCGGCGTTCAACGCGGCGGGTGTAAACGAACTGGATGCTTCGATCATGCGTGGCTCGGATCTGCAGGCGGGGGCCGTTGCGGGCGTGACGCGAATTCGTAATCCGGTGCTCGCGGCCCATGCCGTGATGGTCGGGTCAACCCACGTCATGTTGGCCGGAACCGGTGCTGAGCGTTTCGCGGCGGAGCGCAACATCGAACTGGTCGAACCGGAGTATTTTCGTACCGAGGAGCGTTGGCGCCAGTTGGAACGAGTCCGCGCCGGCGAAAGCGGTTTCGAGCTGGGAACCGTAGGAGCGGTGGCGCGCGATGCGGAAAGGCACTTGGCGGCGGCGACCTCGACCGGCGGCATGACCAACAAACGCTATGGCCGGGTGGGCGATTCACCAATCATCGGTGCCGGTACCTATGCCGATGATCGTTCCTGTGCAGTATCGGCGACCGGGCATGGCGAGTATTTCATTCGCTTGAGCATTGCGCGCACGATCTGCGCGCTGGTCGAGCTTGGTGGCGTGAACCTCTCGGACGCGGCGAAGGACGTCATCGGCGGGCGCCTCGCCGGACTGGGTGGCGAAGGCGGGATCGTTGCGATCGATGCCAGCGGAACGATTGTCGCGGAATTCAACAGCAGCAGCATGTATCGGGGTTGGGTCTCCGCGGGCGCATCGCCAGAGGTTAGAATCTTCCAGGACCATTAGAGGAGTGCGCGTTATGAAAACACCCGCGGCTAAGCGGTTGCTCATCGGGCGGGGGTTGATTGCCGGCGTGGTGATGCTTGGGGTTGCAGCCGTGAACGCGGCGGATCTCAGTTCGCCCGCGCCGGAGGACGCCGAGGTTTACTTCATCGAACCTCAGGACGAAGCGAGGGTTGCCACGACCTTTACCGTCAAGTTTGGTCTGACCGGCATGGGCATTGCGCCCGCGGGAATCAATGTGGACGGGACGGGCCACCATCATCTGCTGATCGATGCCGCCGGATTGCCGGACATGACGATGCCGCTGCCCGCCTCGGAGCAGCTCGTACACTTCGGCAAAGGTCAGACCGAAACTCAGGTGACCCTGCCGCCGGGGGTTCATAGCCTGCAACTGGTGCTGGGTAATTATCTGCACGTACCGCACGATCCGCCGGTGCTATCGGATCGGATCACGGTGACGGTCGAATAGCCCGGGTCAATCGTAGAACGCGGGTGCCTTATTCAGACTGTCTGCCAGCGCTTTGGAATGTTCAATCCACAGCGTGGCGCCGGTTTCTTCCAGCAGGTGATCGACCCGCGCGAAGGACTGCCGGGTTTGCTCGGCGTTTGTGTTGAAATCCGGGACGGCCCCCAGTTCGCGGCTCTTCTCGAAGTGATACAAATCCCCTGACAGCACGATGCGGCCGGTATTGGCCAGTTCCAGATACAGCACCTGGTGCCCCGGTGTGTGGCCGGGCGCTGAAATGATCACTACACTTCCGTCGCCAAACACGTCGTGATCACCATTCAGCAGCGTCGTCTCGGCATCCGCTAACTGGTCGTACACCGAGGGGTCGAAGATCGGGTTCTCTTCGGCATGCTCGAAGGCGGCTTCGTGTTCTGTTTTCTGAATCAACAGATGTGAGTTGACGAAGGCGTTGCCGGCGCCGACGTGGTCGAAGTGGAAGTGACTGAATGCGACGTAGTCGATGTCGTCCGGTGCCAGCCCCATGGCGTCCAGTTGATCGAGTAGGGACACCTCGTAACTTACGTAGACGCCTTCGCCCACCTCCACGTCAGACTGGCCGACGAATGACAGTGGCAGCCCGCCATCCCACAACAGGCGTTGCTCGCCGTGTTCGATCAGATAGCAGGGCACGAACAGTTCGCGGACGTCGGTGTCGGTGTTTTTTAACCCATACGCCGTGATGTCGTCGTTACGGATCAGGCCGCAATCGAAGACGTAAAGCCGGGGCCCTTCGCTCCAGGCTTGGGACGCGGCGAATACCAGCGTTAGCAGTACGGACCTGACGATGTACATTGTGTGGGGTTCCTGTTCAGACCACCTGTTCGGAAGAGACGCGGCGCAATGCCTTGCCGTTACGGGCGCCGCAGTGGACGCCGTTTGCCACAGTGTGACGGCCGTTCACGAACACGTGAACGATGCCATCCGGATAGTGATTCGGGTCCTCGAAAGTGCCGACATCGATCACTCGAGCGGGATCGAACAGCACCAGGTCGGCGTAGCCATTGGTTCTGATTTCGCCGCGATCGGTCAGTCCGAACTTTGCCGCGGGCAGGCCGGTCATTCGATGGACCGCTTCTTCGAGACTGAACAGTCCGAGATCTCGCGCATAGTGTCCCAACACCCGGGCAAAGGTGCCATACAGGCGCGGGTGCGGACGGCCTTCCAGGGTAGGTATCCCGTCCGAGCCGATCATCGTGCTGGGATGCCGCAACACGGTCTGCACGTCGTTTTCATCCATGCTGTGGAGAATTACGGTCGCGTCCGGTTCGGTCGCCAGCACATGCTGGGCGGTTTCCTCGGGAGACAGTTCCAGCAGCTGAGCTAACTGGCTCAGCGACTGACCTTCCCAGTCCGAGTGACCCGCGGTCGATGCGATGACGATGTCGTCATGACGCACGTTCCGCATATCGGCTACGTCCTTCGCCAGCACGGCCGACAGGATCGTGCTGCCCGCCGTGTAGGGGTATTGATCCGCGTCGACGGAGACGCCACGAGCCCGGGCCGCGTCAATCAAAGCAAGCGATTCGTTGACCAGGCCCCAGGCGTCGTGGCCGGAGGCCTTATGGTGGCTGATCTGGATTGGCACGCCGGCGCTTTCGCCGATGCGCAGCGCCTCCTGGATGGACGTCAACAGTCCAGTCCCTTCGTCGCGCATGTGGGTTGCGTAGAGCGCGCCGTCGGGCAGGGTCGAGGCCAGTTCGATCAGCTCTTCCGTCGCGGCGTACTTACCGGGGTCGTAGATCAGTCCGGTGGACAGTCCCAGCGCGCCGGCATCCAGCCCTTCGGCGAGTATTGCCTTCATCTGCGCCATCTGATCTGCCGACGGTGCGCCAGAGTCGCGATGCATGGCCGCCATTCGCATCGAGCCGTGGCCGACCAGGACGCCGACATTCACACTCGGCGGTTGTGCATCCAACGTGTCGAAGTATCCGTGATAGTCGCCCCAGTCCGGCAACTCCTGGCCCGGATGAAACGCTCGGGCGAGCAGGGCCGCCTGGCGAAACGGCGCGGCGCCCATACCGCAGTTGCCGACAATGCACGTGGTTACCCCGCCGCATACCTTGAACGCCATGTCGGGGTAGAGGACGGCGGCGAAGTCGTCATGGGTGTGGACGTCGATGAAACCTGGTGCCAGCGCGAGGCCGGTGGCGTCGAGTTCTTCTCGCGCCGCGCCGGGTGTTCCGATCCCGGCGATGCGATCGCCGTCGATCGCGATGTCGGTGATTACCGGTGCGCTGCCGGTCCCGTCGTAGACCGATGCGTTGCGAATGACCAGATCATGCATTTCAGACGACCTGCGAAAGTCCGCCGTCCATGTTGATCGCGCAGCCGGTGACGTAGGACGCGGCGTCTGAACACAGAAAAAGGGCAAGGTTGGCGCACTCTTGCGCCGTTCCGAATCGTCCCATCGGCAGGTCCTTACCAGCGTTGGCGAGAAACTCGCGGTAGTCGATGTCACGGGGCTTCTGATCGTACGCGCGACGGATCTGATCGGACTCGATGCGCCCGATCATCAGCGCGTTGACCAGCACGTTGTGTGGCGCGCCTTCGCCGGCCATCACCTTGGTCAGCGCCATGCCCGCCGCCCGCGTCACGGACGTGGGTGCAGAACCCGGCAACGGCGCCTTGGCCATGCTGTTCAACAGGTTGATGATCCGACCCCAATTGCGTTGCTTCATGCCCGGAAACGCAAGGCGTGCCAGCCTGATGGCCGCGAACAGCTTCAGGTCCAGATCCGCCTGCCACATTTCATCGGTGATCTCTTCGAACCGCCCGACCTGGGCGTGGCCTGCGTTGTTGACCAGAATATCGATCGGTCCCAGATCGGCCTCGACCTGGGCATACGTGTCGCTGATCTGCTCCGCGACGCTGACGTCGCAGACATAGCCGCGAATATCGCCCCCGGTCTTCTGGGCGATAGCAGCGCGGGTCGCGTCGAGCGGCTCGGAGCGCCGCGCGAGAATGGCGACCCGGGCGCCTGCCGCGCAGAATGACTCGGCCATTGCGGCGCCGAGGCCGAGGCTTCCGCCGGTGATCAGCGCAGTTCGGCCATCCATTCGGATCTCCATGTCAGCCCTTAAGGTTGCGAGAATTGCTCAGGTAGCCGGCGAGAAATCGTTCCGTCTGCTCGCGGATCGCCCGGCCGCGCGCGGCAAAGTCCGGGTAGCTGTCCCGGTAGTGCTTGGATCGGACCTCCAGACTCAGCGGAATGCCGGCCGGCAGTGCATCGAGCAGATCGGCTAGTGGCAGTCCCGCTTCCCCGGGGGCCATGCGGGCGTCCAGGGCGTCCGCCAGATAGCCCGTTGGGTCGGCTTGGGCGACCTTCGCTGGCGCGTCGCAAAGTTGCATATATGGGAACAGGTGCGCATTGAGACCCTCGAGGTCCGCCGGCGTGTGGCCGCAGCGCTGCAGGTGCAGCGCATCGACCAGTACGCCGCCCGCCGGATGCGCCACGTCGGTGACGATCTCCAGTGCGGCCTCCAGGCTGTTCACCTGGAATATCATCAGGAACTCCAGCACGGCGCGCATGCCCGCCTGTTCCGCGCGTCGGCACAAATGTTCGAAGGCGCGCTTGGTGTTATCGGGATTCGGATCATCGCTGACGATGAGCACGTGGCTGGCGCCCAATGCCGCGCCGACGTCGATAATTCGTTCGGACTCGGGGCTTTCCGCCTGGCCTGGCTGGATGACCACGACCTCTACGTCCAACACCTCGATACTACCGTCTGCGACGATGGCATTTACTTCGCGGGTCGTCGTATCAGTCCAGACCGTCGGGTCCACGGTGAGTCCGACGGCGCGATAACCGCCGTCAACGGCCGCTCGAGCTGTGGCGGGGCCGTCGCAGCCCGGCAGAATGCCGGACGCGAGTGAAATCAGCGGAAGGTTCACAGTCAGGCTGTCAGGATCCTGCGCGACGCTTCGCGGACTCCCTGTCCAGCGATGTTAAAACGTCCTGGAAAGATCGACGCAGCTCTTTTTTCAACCAATCCAGAAGCTCGTCGGCGACCGCGGGATCACGGGTGAATCGATTGACCGCCAACCCTTCCAGCAGGTACTGAGACAGGTTGTTGGCGCGCCTGAACTCTTCGGACATGGCCAGATCCGGAAACAACTCCCGGGTGGCTTCCAGGACCAGGCGATCGAACTCTTCGATGGCCGGTATCATGGCCTCGAGCAGCTCGGGGTCGGTGCGCGCCGCTACCTGGAGCTCGTGGAACACCACGAACGCGGGCGTGTTGAGTTGGCTCCAGTATGCGTCGATTCCTTCTTCGACAAGACTGTGTTCAGCGCCTTCCTGGATGTCGCTCTCTTCGCGACGATACAGAGCGATCCGTTGCTCGTTGAGATGTCGAACGCTCGCTTTGATCAGCTCGGCGCGCGAGGGGAAGTGGTGAAGCATGGCACCGCGTGACACGCGGGCTTCGTTGGCAATCTTCTCGGTGGTGGTATTGTTGTAGCCGAACTCGTAGAAACACCTGATCGCCGCGTCCAGGATGGAGCGGCGCGTGTTCTGACTCTTCGTTTGTTGCCAGGTCTTGGGTAGATCATCTGGGTTGTCAGGAGCCTGCGCCATGGGGTCTCCAGCAAGGATGACCGATAGATTGTAAGGGGTTAGCTTGTGGTCGACAAAGAAATCTTGGTGATCACCAAGGGTCATCCCTTCGAACGGGATGCGTTCTTCGACGTTTTCGATGCGATGGATGGGGTCAACTGGACCCACGTCGAGCAGCCTGCGGCACAGGTGTTTTTCGATCCGGACCTCGCCAGCGCCTACGATGCGTTCGTTCTGTACGACATGCCGGGCATCGAATTCCGCGCGGCGGGCGGTCCGACATTTGCGGGTCCGAGCAGCGCGTTCGTGCGCAACTTCCGCCGCCTGCTGGAATCCGGATTCGGCTTCGTGTTCATGCACCACGCGATCGCAGGTTGGCCGGCCTGGCCGGAGTATGCGGAGATCATCGGCGGACGGTTCCTGTATATGCCGGCAAGTTTGCGCGGTGAACCCAGGCCCGATTCCGGCTATCGCCATTCGGTGACGCATCGGGTGAGTACGGTGTCTGACCATCCGATTACGCGCGGCATACCCGCGTCCTTCGAGATCATCGACGAGTTGTATCTATCCGAGGTGTTTGAAGACAGCATCGAACCGCTGTTGGTGAGCGACCATGAATTCGTCCGTGACAACTTCTACTCGGCCACACTGGCGGTCCGGGATGGCCGTATGTTCGAAAACGAGGGGTGGGAACACCCTCCGGGGAGCAATGTGATTGGCTGGGTGAAGAACTACCTGAACAGCCCGATTGCGTACCTGCAATGTGGTGACGATCCGGTTGCGTACGCTAACGAGAACTTTCAGGCGCTGCTGCACAACGCGATCGACTGGGCCGGCGGCGAGGACGCACTGGAATGGGCGCGCGACCGGAATCGCGGGGAGGCGAAATGACTATAGAGGTAATCGGTGCCGGTTTCGGCCGCACGGGAACCATGTCATTGAAGGTCGCGCTGGAACGCTTAGGTTATGTGAAGTGCTATCACATGATCGAAGTGTTCGGTCACCGGGACCACATCCCGCTTTGGGCCGCCGCCCACCGCGGCGAATCCGTTGATTGGGACGCCCTCTACGAGGGCTATCGCGCGACCGTCGATTGGCCCTCCTGCGACCGCTGGCGCGAACATGCGGACTACTACCCGGATGCCAAGGTCATCCTCAGCACCCGCGATCCCGAGCGTTGGCACGAAAGCGTCATGAGCACGATCTATCTGGGTTCTGCCATGGCTCGCGATTCGGACGATGAGAATACGCAGCGCTTTGGCCGCTGGGTGGACGAGATTATCTGGACTGGCGTGTTCGAAGGCCGTGTCGAGGACAAGGATCACGCCATCGCGGTGTTCAAGGCCCATGAGGCGCGTGTCAAGGCGTCGCTTCCCGCCGACAGATTGCTGATATTCGAGGCGAGCGAGGGATGGGAGCCGCTGTGCGAGTTCCTTGGGCAAGAGGTTCCGGATGAGGACTACCCGCGGACCAACACGCGCAATGACTTTCTCGCCAATACCGAAGATCGGCGCGCCCAGATCGAAGGCGGTGGCGAATGAAAGCGGCGCTCATGGAGAAAGGCCGCATCTGGGTAGACGACGTACCGGATCCAGTCCCGCTCGCCGGCGAACTGCTGGTGAAATCCCGTGCCTGCGGTATCTGTGGATCGGATTTGCATGCCGCGCGGTACACCGAGGAGTTTGTCGAAACCAGCCGTGAAGCGGGCGGTGCGTTCAAGCTGACGACATATGCACCCGTGGTGTTGGGCCACGAGTTCTGTGCGGAAGTTCTGGATCGAGGACCGGATACCCCGGCAACCTTTAAGCCGGGTGATCTGGTCTGTTCGATTCCGGGGTTGCCCAGGGATCAGCTTCTGGGCGTAGGTTATTCGGAAGAGGCGCCCGGTGGATTCGGCGAGTACATGGTGTTGTCGGCCGCGCTCACCATCGCTGTTCCCGGGGGTACGCCCATCGAACATGCGGCGCTGACGGAACCCATGGCTGTGGGTTTGCACGCCGTGAACAAAGCGGCGCTCACAGGCCGTGAAGCGGCGCTGATTATAGGTTGTGGGCCGGTAGGGCTCGCCGTACTGATCTCGTTGAAACACTGTGGCATCGGCCCGATCATCGCCGCTGATTTTTCGACGACCCGGCGGCGCCTGGCCGAACAGTTGGGCGCGGATGTCTGCGTCGACCCGAGCGAGCAGTCGCCCTATGACACCGCCGATCTCAAACGACCGCACGATGTGGTGATCTTCGAGTGTGTGGGCGTTCCGGGAATGCTCGATCAGGTGTTCCTGTCGGCGCCGCGAAACGCACGCATCGTGGTCGTGGGAGTTTGCCTGCAGATGGACCATGCCCGGCCGTTGATTGCGATCAACAAGGAATTGTCGGTGCAGTACGTGCTTGGCTACAGCCTTGAGGAGTTTGCCGAAACGCTACGCCTGATCGCTGACGGTGAGTACCACGTCGCGCCGCTGATTACTGGACGAGTGCCGCTCGACGGCGTGGCGGCCGCCTTCGATGAGTTGGCGGATCCGGAACGCCACGCCAAGATTCTGGTCGAGCCCTGGGCCTGAAACTCGCTCATGGCCGATACTCATGTGCTGATGAGAGTGTCGACGGCCCGTTCAACCAGCGCCGCACCCACCCATGCAAGCGGCGGGATTACCACGTAAAACGCAGCGCGTGACACGGTGCGTAGATCCATTGGCCAGGAAGGTTGGTCAGTGACGTAGGCGCGACGATCGAGCAGCGCATTGAGTCGATGCGTCGACGGTTGGTCGAGATCTCGGGAAGCGCTTGCGATCGCTTCATCAAGCGATGCGAGTTCGGCGCGCCTCGTCGCGATGATCGATCTCCGAACGCCCCGCATTGCCAGCACAGGCAGTGCGATTGCCACGGGTAAAGACACGGCGAATGCCCACATGTACTGTTCGGCCCGGAACTCGGTGTCCAGCGCTTGCAGCGGGGTCAACGCCAATCCACCCATGATCACCAGCAGGCCGAGAATGCCTGCCTGGGCGTAGGGGCGCAGCGTTTGCGGGCGGTACAGGTCGACCCGGGTGTAGCGCTCGCCGAGTACGCAGAACAGCCACGCGTTGTGGACCAGCAAGTAAGATGACGCGGGCCATCATCACCCACAGCATCATGTTCACGGCCGCCAGCGACAGATCGACCGGATTGGGTGGGGCGTCTCGGAACCCGAAAATAGTGACCACATCGATGTTCGCCAGCCCCACCAAAACACCCATGCCCGTCGCGATCCAGAGGCGAATCGGATCGAGGCGATTGAGGCGGGCGACCGAACCCGCCGAGTCGGTGGCCAGGACCGGCTTCAATGCCTCCAGGTGGCGCCGTACCCGGGTGGTGACGAAGGGGACCATGCCGATGATATAGCCGAGCAGAACAGGATAGGCGACGGCGAAACTCACCATCTGCCCGGTCGAAGCCCAGTAGGGTGGTGGGGTCGCGGCGTTGTAGGCGCCTGACCACCACAGCAGGATCGCGGCGAGGCTCGCTGATCCCAGCCCCAACGTCACGGTGGGATACTGCAGACGCGTCGCCAGGCCAATTGGCCAGGGGGCAATGTCACGCCTCGACTGGTCTTCGTCGTCCATCATTGCGAGTATAACCGTCGACCTGTTCGCGAACATTGGGGAGAACACGATGGCTGAGGATGCGCTGGATTTTCTGATCAGTCGCGAGGACCTGCGCGAGACGACCTTCGAAGCGTCGAGCGTGGTCGAAGATTTTGGGCATGAGGATGCGGGTGTCCTGCTGAAAATCGACCAGTTCGCGCTGACGGCCAACAACATTACCTATGCAGTGGCGGGTGATTCGATGGGTTATTGGCAGTTTTTCCCGGCGCGCGCGGGAATGGGGCGGGTGCCGGTGTGGGGTTTCGCGGACGTGCTCGAGTCAAAGGACTCCGCGATCGAGACAGGCGAACGATTGTATGGCTACCTGCCGATGTCCACCCACCTGGTCGTGCGCCCCGAGCGGGTTACCGAGCGCGGCTTCGTCGACGGCGCAGCCCATCGGGCCGCCTTGCCGCCGATCTACAATCAATACACAAGGCTGGCCCGGGATCCGACGTACGACCCTGCGGCGGAAGCGCAACAAGCGCTGTTCCGGCCCCTGTTTACGACCTCGTTCCTGCTCGATGACTTTCTTGCGGACAACGACTTCTTTGGTGCGGGTACCGTGCTGCTGACCAGCGCATCCAGTAAGACCTCCTATGGGCTGGCCCATCTGCTGCACAAGGATCGGGCTGAAACGTGTCGTGTTGTGGGGCTCACGGGCGCTGCAAACCGCGCCTTTGTCGAAGGGTTGGGCTGCTACGATCAGATAGTCAGCTACGATGAACTGGCCAACCTGACCGATGAACCCGCCGTGGTTGTCGATATGGCCGGCAACGGTCAGATACTCAAAGCCCTGCATTACCATTTTCGGGACAACATGAAATACAGCTGTACGGTCGGTGCCACCCATTGGGAACAGCGCCGCTTGGGCGAGGACCTGCCCGGCGCCGTTCCGACGTTGTTCTTCGCTCCCGACCATGCACAGCGGCGGATCAAGGATCAGGGCGCCGACGACTTCCAGCAGAGCCTGGAGTTAGCATGGGGGGACTTCATGTCCGCGATCGGTGACGGCATAGAGGTAATCGAGGCGCGTGGCCGCGATGCGGTCGCGCAAACTTATGCCAAGGTGCTGGCGGGCGAGGTCAGCGCCGCGAGCGGCTACATGCTCTCGCTGTGGCCTCCTGAGTAGACTCCTGAGTCGCCTCCTGAGTAGAAGAGGCGCTACATCAGA
Organism: Gammaproteobacteria bacterium; assembly: GCA_004357385.1. GTDB lineage: Bacteria > Pseudomonadota > Gammaproteobacteria > Pseudomonadales > Azotimanducaceae > SMWF01. Next base: position 59,410 of record SMWF01000076.1, read on the forward strand.
CCGTACAGCTGATTGAAGGCCTTGTGGGCGTTGGGATCGAGGTTCTTGTCTGCCAGCGCCGGATGGTCGGGCGCGAAGCGGTGCGGCCGGAACAGGTAGCTGGCCTGCTCTCGCCCGAACGAGTTGACGAACGGATTGACCCACTCCCAGACGATCTCGCGGGTGCGGGTCACCTCGAACACCCGGCCTGAAGATCCTTCGCAGATCAGCGTGTTGCCGTTGGGCAGCCGTTCCGCGCCGGAAACGAAGGGGCTGAAAAAAGACAGGCTCGGATTGCCCTTGTACTCCCACGCGATCTCGTTGGACTCGACGTCGATCTCGACCACGCGCGATTCAGGTGACCCTGATCCGCCGGAATGGTTGTCGAACACCAGGACGTTGCCGTTGTCCAGGAAGCGCGCATCGTGCTGGGCGTGGGTCTTATCGAACTTCCAGCGCAACTTGCGCGTTGTCTTATCGACAATGGAGACCCTGGAGTTGGCCGGTGACGAAAACAGCACGTCGCCCGCGTCGTTGGTGTCGAGACTGTTGGTGTGGGTCCACTCGATGCGATCGCCCAGGACGCCGACCGGGTCTTTGCTCGGGTCGAACAGGGCGGCAACCTCGATCACATTGACCTCCTCGCCGCTCTGTGTCAGTTCGAAGATCACGTCGCTGAACATTCCCCGCTTGCGCCTCGGGTGTCGGCCGCCACGCACAGAGTTTGCCAACCCCTCGTCCAGTTCCACCCAGCGGGACAGCAGGATGTTGCCGTTGGCCAGAGGTTTCACGTCGTGATGTAGCATGTGATCGGTGTGTTCCCAGACGACTTCGCCCTCCCAGGTGTACTCCCTGAGCGTGTCGTACCCGCCGCCCATCCACATCACTCGCTGCTCCAGCGGCAGCGCCCAGAACTCCTTCGGTGAACCGGGTCGCTTACCTTTTTCGCGGCTGTCGCAGGTCAACAGCAGATGACCGTCGTTCAGGAGGCGGGCGTAGCTGGCCTCGACTCCCTCGGTGAACCAGCGATGTACGATCCGGCCACGCATGTCGAGCAGCAGCACGTCCTTGCCGCCCAGCGGCGTCAACAGCGTGTAACCCTTGAAGGAACGGCTCGGGTCGTGATGCGTCAAACCCAGCGCGCGAAACGGCGACCAGCCCATCGGATTGGCGCTCAGATCGGTTGGACGCGGCCAGGAGGTCCCGATACCTGATCGGGACTTCCCGATACTCGATCGGGGGGTCCCAATACCCTATTGGGACTTCCCGACCAGGTCCAGGCGTAGCTGCTGCGGCTGACACCGAGCATTACGCCACCCAGCGCGCGCGGGTGCACGAACAACCCGTTGGGGTCGTCGTCGCTGCCGGTCCAGTCGTCGGGTGCGAGCTCGATGAGACGTTCGCGGAGTCCTGGTAAGTCGTCGGTTTCCCCATAGCACATGTACATGGATGGGCCGAAGCGATTGAAATACCGGCCCATCGTTTTCTCCGCGTCCTGGGGGTGGATCGTTTCGATGCGATGCAGGGCCGTGGGGTCGAACAGGGTCAGATAGCCCGCGTAGCCGTAGGCGTCCGACGAGATTGGCACGAAATGCTCCTGTGTCAGCCCGAACACTTCGGCGAACCGGCTGCACATGCCGTCCGGGTCGTCGGTCAGGTGCGTTGCTTCGTACAGGTTGGACATTAAGCCCACCGGATCTCGTGCCTCACATCGAGACACCACCAGGTCCAGGCCAGGAATCCCGAGCGTGGCGGCGTCCAGGAACAGTTGCTCACCAAGATCGAGGGGCACAACGCCGCAGGCATCAAATCGGGTCCGAAGCGAATCCAGGTCATCGGTTGCGACCCCGGCGGCAAAAGGTCCGCCACGCCCGGCCGTCAGGTGTTCAGCAACAGGCCCCGGGCCGGTGGGTTGCAGGATTTCTACTTCGGCGTCGCCGACGCTGACCACCACGCGGGATGCCGCGAGCGCAGGCACCTCGTCGGAGCGATCGATGCGCGCATCGAGTAGCTCGACCCAGCGGTGCGCCACTGCGTCCGCGTTGGCTACAGCAATCAGGACCCGGTCGATTCGATTCAGCATATCTGTCCTCCCCTTCTACCAGGCAGATTAAGGGTTACCGACCGAGCTCGCCAGGTCTTCGATCAAGGTCGCCGTCCGATCCCAACCCAGACAGGCGTCGGTAATGCTCTGGCCGAAAGTGAGCTCGGGCCCGGGTTCCTGGCGACCCTCGATGAGATGGCTCTCCAGCATCAGTGCGCGGATGGCCGTTTCGCCCGCATCGATCTGCGTTGTTATGTCCTTGACGACATCGGCTTGGCGTAGGGGGTCTTTACCGCTGTTGGCGTGGGAGCAATCGATCATCAGCGCTTCGGGAAGCTCGGCGGCCGCGAGCAGCGCGCGGGCGTTGGCAACGTGAGTTGGTTGATAGTTGGGGCCGTCGCTGCCGCCGCGCAACACCAGATGCCCGAAGGGGTTGCCGGTGGTTTCGAGTATTGCGGGCGCGCCTTCCTTGGTGAGCGATGGGAACAGGTGGCGGGCCCGGGCGGCGAGGATGGCATCCACGGCTACCTGGATGTTGCCGTCGGTCCGGTTCTTGAATCCGACGGGAACGGAAAGACCCGAGGCGAGCTCGCGGTGGACCTGGCTCTCCACCGTGCGGGCACCGATGGCTCCCCAACTGATCAGATCCGCGTAGAACTGGCCGATGGTGGTGTCCAGAAATTCGGTTCCCGCGGGTACGCCGAGCGCTGCGATATTCGCCAGCAGTTCGCGGGCCAGACGCAGACCCTTGTTGATGTGGTAAGAGCCGTCGATGTCGGGATCGTTGATCAACCCTTTCCAGCCCACCACGGTGCGCGGCTTCTCGAAGTACACGCGCATGACCAGCAACAGCCGATCAGAGACTCGATCCGACAGATCCCGCAGTCGTTTCGCGTACTGGATTGCCGCCACGGGATCATGAATAGAGCACGGCCCAACCACCACCATGAGGCGCGTGTCGGTGCCGCTGAGAATCGCCTCGATCGCGCGTCGCGACCCATCGATGAAGCGAGCGGCTGAATCGCTCAGCGGAAACTCTTCGCGGAGAACCGCCGGCGCCAACAACGGGTGAACCCGGCTGATGCGCAGATCGTCAGTTTTCATCTGAGGTCTCTCTCAGTAGCCAGCCGACCAGCCAGACCGCGACCGCCGCACCCACGAGTTCCGCAAGGATGAAGCCTGGAACGTCCAACCCGCGGATCCCGCTGAAGGTGTCGGTGAACGCTCGCGCGATGGCGACTGCGGGATTGGCGAAGGATGTCGAGGCGGTGAACCAGTATCCAGCGGTGATGAACAGCCCCACCGCATAGGCTACGGCGTCCGGTCTGAAGCGAACGGTGGTCAGAATCGTTGCGACCAGCCCGAACGCGGCGACGAATTCCGCGAACCACTGAGCGCTGCCGGTGCGCACTCGGGTGGACAACTGTAGCGGGTCGAGTTCGAACATCAGGTGGGCGGTGACGCTGCCGAGCAACCCGCCGACGATCTGGGCGAGGACATACAGCCCGGCCGTCGCCAGTGCCAATTCACCGCGCAGCAGGAATGCGAAGCTGACTGCCGGGTTGAAATGTGCTCCGGAAATTGGCTGGAACATCAGAATCAGCACCACGAGAATCGCGCCGGTGGCAATGGCGTTGGCGAGCAATGCAATGGCCAGATTCCCCCCCGCCAGGTTCTCCGCCATGATTCCCGAGCCGACCACGGTCGCGACCAGCAGCAACGTACCGAGAAGTTCGGCGGTCAGCCGCCTGGAAATGGACGCCGTCATGGGCATCCCTGACAGCATTCCTCGGTCAGAAATTCGATCAGCGCGTTCATACGCTCGAAGTTCGGTACGCAGCGCAGGCTGCGACCCTCCCGGTGCTGTTCGATCATGCCGTGCTGGACCAACTGGGCGATGTGGTGAGACAAGGTCGACCCGGGCACGCCGAGCTGTGCCTGGATTCGGCCCACCGGCAACCCCTGCGAGCCCGAACGGACCAGCATCCGGTAGATGGACAGGCGCAGCGGGTTGCCCAGGCTTTCGAGTGAACGTGCCGCGGTATCGAGTGTAAGCGTCATGCGGTTCTGACCTGACTCCATTGTTATTTCGAATTATCTAGAAATAACGAAATGTTATTTCCATCGATCGAAACGTTTCGATAGTATTCGAAATATATTCGAAAAACGATTCAACGACCACCGAGGTTCTGCTCATGAGACTACAGTTAGCCATCAACGTCAGCGATCTCGACGCGGCAATCGATTTCTACTGCAAGGCGCTGGGCGCGAAGCTCAACAAGCGCGAATCAGGATATGCCAACCTGGTACTCGAAGAACCGGCGATGAAGCTGGTGCTGTTCGAGACCGACGATGTCTCCGACCGGTTGAATCATCTCGGGTTCGAAGTATTCGACGACCAGCAGGTGGAGGCCGCGGCAACGCGCCTGGCCCAGGCGGGCATCAAAAATGAAGTTCAGCGTTCGGAAACCTGCTGCTTTGCCCGACAGAACAAGGTGATCACCCACGACCCCGACGGAACCATGTGGGAGTGGTACCGGGTGCTGGAAGATTCACCTAGCTTTTTCGACGAACCCGTGACTGAACCGGGTGCAGGCCCCGCTTGCTGCACCTGATCCCTCCGGTAAGTCAGCCGGCCGTTGAGGACACGGGAGCGGGGGATCCGGGTTCTTCCCCGGTGTCCTGCAGATGCGCCAGCGCTGGGGTCTTGCGGGCCAGGTAGGTGTACACCGTCGGTACCACGAACAGGGTGAACACGGTGCCAAAGCTCATGCCGCCGACAATCACCCAACCGATTTGCTGCCGGGCCTCGGCGCCCGCGCCCGTGGCGACGGCCAGCGGAAGCGCCCCCAGGACCATGGCGGCAGTGGTCATCAGAATGGGGCGCAGGCGCAGGACACTCGCTTCGATCACAGCGTCCACCATGTGCTTGCCCTGGGCACGCAGCTGGTTGGAGAACTCGACGATCAGGATGCCGTGCTTGGTGATCAGACCCACCAGCGTAATCAAGCCGATCTGGCTGTAGATGTTCAGCGTGCCGCCCGACAGTTTGAGCGCGAACAATCCTCCGGCGATAGCCAGGGGCACGCTGAGCATGATCACGAACGGTGAAACGAAGCTCTCGAACTGGGCGGCCAGCACCAGATAGATGAACGCGAGTGCCAAAATGAAGGTCACGTAAATATTGGCGGACGAGTCTTTGAACTCCCTGGCCATGCCTTCGTAGTCCATGCGCGCGCCTTCGCCGATCACGTCCACGGTAACCCGCTCCAGCACTTCCAGCGCCTGCCCAAGGGTGTAGCCGGGCGAGACGCTGCCGGTGATTCGGGCGGAGCGCAGCTTGTCGAAATGATTCAATTCCCGGGGCGCGACGGTCTCACGAAGGGTGATCAGGTTTGAGAGCTGAATCATCTCGCCGCCGCGACCGCGGACGTAGATATTGGTCAGATCCTCGGGATCACGCCGCTCGACGTCTGCCACCTGAACTTTCACGTCGTACTGTTCGGCGTTGCGCTTGAATCGCGTCACCTCGCGTCCGCCGAGCATGGTTTCCAAGGTGCGACCGATCTCGACGACGCTGGCCCCGACGGCGGCGACTTTGTCTCGATCGACCGTGACCTTCAGTTCCGGTTTGTTCATTTTCAGGTCGGTGTCGAGGTTCATCAGCGCCGGTTCCCGTGCCAGGGTCGCCAGGATCTGCTGCATGTACCGATCGAGTTGCTCGTACGATTCTGATGTCTGGATCAGAAACTGGATGGACTGTGATCCGCCACTGGAGCCGCCGAGGGACTGGGGCGTGATGGCGAATGCGCGGATTCCTGGAATGGCCATCAGACGCGGCATCATCGAGGCGGCGATCTCTTGACTGCTCCGCTCGCGCTCATTCCATGGTTTCATGGAGGAGTAAGAGATCATGCGCGTCACGGTCGGGCGCCCCATGATGATCATGTAGCGGGCCAGCTCCGGCACGCTGGCGAAGATCTCCTCGACGGCCTGGACCTGCTGCTCCATGTATTCGAGGGTTGCACCCTCCGGCGCAATCGCGAACACCATCACGGTGCCGCCGTCCTCATTCGGGGCCAGTTCCTGATGCAGGCTCCCGAACAGCAGCCAGCAGGCGAATCCGATCAGCGCCATGATCGCCAGCACCACCGGCCGGGCGCGCAGGCTCGCCGCGAGCAATCCCTTGTAGGCGCTGCACGTGTATGTCAGCAGACGTTCGCCGAAGTTGAACATGACACCGTGGCTCTCGCCGCGCTTGAGCAGCCTTGACGACATCGTTGCGGATAGTGTCAGCGCTACGAAGCCGGAGACAATCACCGCTCCGGCAAGCGTCAGCGCGAATTCGGTGAACAGCTTGCCGGTCTTGCCTTCGGTGAAGGCGATCGGCGCGAACACGGCGGCGAGGGTGAAGGTCATGGCCAGGATCGCGAAGCCGATCTGCTTGGAGCCGACGAACGCGGCTTGCATGGGCTCCATACCCATTTCGATGTGGCGGTAGATGTTTTCCAGCATGACGATGGCATCGTCCACCACCAGACCAATGGCCAGCACGAAGGCGAGCAGCGTCAGCGTGTTGATCGAAAAACCGAGCGCCCACATGACGGCCAGCCCCCCGACCAGCGCCAGCGGAATCGTCACCAGCGGCACCAGAGTGGCGCGCCAACTGCGCAGGAACAGGAAGATCACGAGGGCGACCAGCACGATGGCCTCGAAGATGGCGATGAAGACCTGTGATATCGACGCGTCGATGAACTTCGAGGAGTCGTAGCCGATCTTGATCTCCATGCCGTCGGGCAGCGCCTGATTCAGCACCTCGATCTCCGCTCGAACGGCTTGTGAGACTTCCAGCGGGTTGGCGGTCGACTGCTTGACTACGCCCAGGGTCATGGCCGGTGACCCGTCGGTTCGACCGGCCATGCGTTCCTCCTCGGGACCGATCTCCACTTTTGCCACGTCGCCAAGTCGTACCAGATAGCCGTCGGCATCCTTCAGAATGATTTCGCGGAATTCCTCCGGGGTTTTCAGATCGGTTTCCGAGAGCACGGTGAACTCACGACCGCGGCTTTCGATGCGCCCCGATGGAACTTCGACGTTCTGCGCCCGCAAGGCGCGCTCGACATCCGCGGGTGTCAGCGCATACGCGGCGAGCAAGTCTCGGTCCAGCCAGATCCGCATGGCGTAGCGGCGTTCACCCATCAACAGCAGTTGGGCGACACCGGGCAGGATCTGCAAGCGGTCTTTGACGTAGCGGTCGGCGTAATCGGTGATTTCGAGCTGACTGTGGCGTACCGAGCTCATGCTCAGGTAGATGATCGGCCGCGCGTCCGATTCGACGCGGGCAACGATGGGGTCCTCTACGTCCCGCGGCAGTACCGCGCGAGCGCGGGCGACCCGATCGCGCACGTCGTTCGCGGCACCCTCTGGATCCCGCGCGACGGTGAAACGGACGGAGATCTGGGATGACTCGGCGCGGCTGATCGAACTCACGTAATCGATTCCTTCGATACCCGAGATCGAATCCTCCAGCGGCGTGGTCACCTGGGATTCCATGATTTCGGCGTTCGCGCCCGGGTAGTAGGTCGAAATGGTGACTACCGGGTCGTCGATGTTGGGGTACTGGCGAATGGTGAGTCGATCCCAGGCCATGAGGCCGATCAGCACGATAACCAGGTTCACGACCGTGGCCAGCACGGGACGTCGAATGCTGATTTCGGAGAGAATCATCAGGCAGGGCCCGACGGCTGGGGTGTCCCGGCGGTGACCTCGCCTGTGGTGCGCACGGTCGCGCCATCGCGCAGTTTCAGTTGCCCGGCGGTGATTACGATGTCATCCGCCGTGAGCCCGTCGGTGATTTCGACCCAGGTATCTTTGCGTTTGCCCAGCGCCACCTCGGTCAGGATGGCCTTACTTTCGATCAAGCGGTAAACAAAGTGCTGATCACCGCGCGGGACGATTGCATCTTCGGATACCAGGAGCGCTTCCGCCGCTTCGCTGACGATCAGATCGATGCGCGCAAACAGGCCCGGACGCAGCCGGCGATCCGTGTTGGGCAGTTCCGCCCGGATGATGATTGCGCGCCCGTTGATGTCGACCTGGGGCTCGATGGCGTACACCCGTCCGCTGAACTCCTCGTTCGGAAACGCGTTGACCCGAATCGAGATGTTCTGCCCTGGCGCAATGTCGGACAGATGGATCTCGCCGATTCGAAAGTCGACTTTGATCGGATCGAGCTCCACCAGTCCGACCAGATCATCCCCGGAGTCGACGTAGTCGCCGATACTGACGTGCCGCAGTCCGATGATGCCGTCGAAGGGTGCGCGCAGCAGGGTCTTGGCCAGCCGGGCTTGGGCGAGTTGCAACGCCGCCTCATCCGCCTGCAGCTGCGCAAAGGCGATGTCACGGTCTTCGACGGACGCGACGCGCCGCTCAACCAGTTTGTTGGCGCGGTCGAAAGCGAGCTCTGCGAGTCGCCGGCCCGCGGTCTTCTCCATGACCTCCGCCGCATAGACCGAATCATCGAGTTCGATCAGAACCGTACCACGCTTGACCTGTCGTCCCTCATCGAAATGGATGCCCGTGATCCGGCCGGAAATCTCGGGACGAATGGTGACCGATTCGTACGCTCGCAACGTTCCTATCGCCCGGACATTGCGTACCACGCTGCCGATCTCGACCCTGGCAACCTCCACGATTGCCGGCGGCGGGCTCCAGCCGGCGCGCCCGCTTGCGGCGGACTGCTCGGCCTGTCGGGACCACCAGTAAAGGCCCGGGCCGCCGAGTACCAGAATGAGGATCGCGATGATCCAGGTCTTCATCGTCGCTCGCCAATGCGAGTGGACCGGCGATTATACATGGCCGGCGCGTCTGCCTTGGCGTCTCCGGTCAAGCTGCGGGAGCGTGTCCCACGTCAGTCGCCGGCCGGGGTGTAGGAGGGCAGTGCTTCAAGCGCCTCGCGCAGCCACGTTGCCCAACGCTGTGCCAGCCGACGGACCTCCGCCTGGTTGGTCACCGGGTTGGACTGCTGGAGGGTATTGCCCGCCCGCTGCGCCGCGCGGCGATCGGCGGTGCGGACAATGACCGTGTTGCTTTCGCTGTCGCGCAGTTCCACGACGAACGTCATGGCGCCGACGGTGCTTATGAAGACGTCTGAACGGCCGACCGACTCGGGCGGCACGAACGACACAACGTCGAGCAGGGCACCGCGCACCATCATGACGTCCGGCCCGGGCCGGTCGACGATCTCGTAGCGCTCGAGCCTGGCCAACTGTGCCTGGAAGGCTTCGCTCATGATGGAGCGCAGACGTTCCCGGGCGCTGTTCGAGACCGGGAACTCGCTCTGTCCGCGACGTTGTTGGGCGCGGGACCCCCGCTCTACCGGACGAAATTGAATGCCGGCGCTCTGTGGCCAGATCTTGGAATACTGCGACAGGTCGAAGCCGGGTCGAATCCACACCTTCTGCGCTCGCGTATTGTTCACCAGACGCAAGCCGTCGAAGGTCTCTTCGGCGGCCATGGTGATCTGGGCGGGTGGACCTGACGTGGTCTCGCAGCCCGATAGCAGCAAGACGGATCCGGCAACCAGTGCGAACATCATCGCGGGTGTAGTCATCGTCGTCCTTGCTGAACCCCGTTTAGCGGCTGGTCGCATGCTCCCAATTCGGCGTTGCGGGGTCAAGGTCACTCCATCAGAAGCTCCGTTCGACGCGAAGTCCGCGCCGGTTCCCAGTTTCCGCACAGTTCCGAACAACTGGCTTACAGGACTTTACCAGCACATACACCCTGGGCCAGTTAACACCGCTACACTGGCACTGCCGATGGACAGTTTGGTTCTCCCCTATGCTCAGGGACGAAGTTACAGGTGTGGATTATCAGTTTCTCCTGGGAAAGGTGTTCCGCCTGCAGGATCAGGTTTACATTGCCAGTGCCCTCAGTTGCTCGGACGGGATCGACGTAGTTCGCGCGACGACGCAGATGCACGGCGAAGACGTCATGCGCTGTTTTCCGGCACACCTCGTGGTCGAACATCTCGTCTATGACGAAGAAATTGAACTCGGCGATGTTGGACTGGTCGGCTGGGGTTGACGGCCCTTAGCCGGTGATCGTACCGGCGTTGCGCAACGCAGCTTTGTCGCAGATCATCATCCGCATCAGATCGGGGCTGGCGGCGCGCGAAGCGGCTAGGTGCGAACCATCATCTTACCGATGTTTTCACCCGCGAAGAGCTTGATCAATGCCTTGGGCAGATTCTCGAATCCGTCGATTACGGTCGATCGGTACTTCAGCTTGCCCTCGTCTATCCACTGCTGCATGACCGCTTCCGCCTCGGCGAAACGGGGCACGTAGTCGACCACGATGAAGCCTTCCATGCGGGCGCGCCGGAACACCAGATTGAAGTAGTTCTTCGGCCCGGGAATGGGTCCTTCGAGGTTGTAGCGCGAGATGCCGCCGCAGATCACGATGCGGGCGTTATCGGCGAGGCGCGCCAGGCACAGGTCGAGGATTTCGCCGCCGACATTGTCGAAATAGATATTCATGCCCTTGGGGCAGTGGCGCTTGAGTGCCGCTTTGATGTCGTCGGTTTTGTAGTTGATGGCGGCGTCGAAACCGAGTTCGTCGGTGAGCCAGGCACATTTCTCATCGCTGCCGGCCATGCCGATCACGGTGCACCCTTTGATCTTTGCGATCTGCCCGGCGACGCTGCCCGTCGCTCCGGCGGCGCCGCTGATCACGACGACATCACCGGCTTTCGGTTCGCCGATCTCCAACAGGCCGAAATAGGCGGTCATCCCGGTGCCACCCAGCACCCCCAGCGCCGTCTGAGGATCGGTGTCCGGTGCAAAGACGCGAAAGCGAGCGTCGCTGCCGTTGCCGACGCAGTAGTCCTGCATTCCGAACGTCCCGCTGACCAACGTTCCCACGGCGATGTCCGGGTTGTTGGAGGCGTCCACCACACCGACGCCGCCGGCGCGCATGACGTCGCCGATTTCCAGCGGTGCAACATAGTCGGCGCGATTTTCCATCTGCCCACGCATCGAGGGGTCGAGGGAGATGTAGCGCGTCTTGATCAAAACCTCAGCGTCCCCGATTTCCGGAATCGGCACTTCGCCGTACTCGAAGTCGGATTCTTTGACCATGCCGGTGGGTCGTGCCGCAAGTCTGAACTGTCGATTGATTGATGACATGGAAGGGTGCCTGATGGTGTCCGCTTGAGCCCATTGATATACCAGAAACGTGGGTCCGGGAGCCAGAAAAACCGTCTTGACTGACTGTTTTTGCTCTCCTATTCTCTTGCGCCCCGCGCGGAGTCTCTCGCGCGGAGTCTCATGCGCCTCGCCGGGAGGATGCGACCTTGGATCTCAGTTTCAGCGAAGCAGATCAGCAGTTCCGCGAAGAAGTACGAGACTTCCTCGACGCCCACCTGACCGAGGATTTGCGCCGGGCCGCCCAGCGCACCACGACCGTGTTTGCGGACAAGGACGTGGCGATGCGCTGGCAGCAGATTCTCGTGGAGAAAGGCTGGGCCGTGCCGCAGTGGCCGGTTGAATATGGCGGTACGGGTTGGACCATCACCCAGAAGTTCATCTTCAGCGAGGAGTGCGCTAAGGCCGGAGCCCCGGGGCTCATTCCGCTCGGTCTGCGCATGCTGGCGCCGGTGCTGTTCCGCTACGGCACCGACGAGCAGAAGTCCTACTATCTACCACGCATGCTGGCGGGGGAAGACTATTGGTGTCAGGGCTATTCGGAGCCGGGTGCCGGCTCGGATTTATCCAGCTTGCGATGCCGAGCGGTGAAGGACGGCGATGACTACATCGTCAACGGCACCAAGATCTGGACCACCCATGCCCAGTTCGCGGATCACATCTTCTGTCTGGTGCGCACCGACGATACGGTCAAACCTCAGGCCGGCATCACCTTCCTGCTGATCGACATGGCAACGCCCGGGGTGAAGGTGGAACCGATCATCACGATGGCGAACGACCACGAGGTCAATCAGGTGTTCTTCGATGATGTCCGGGTGCCGCAGGCGAACCGGGTCGGCCCTGAAAATGAAGGCTGGACGGCCGCCAAGTATCTGCTCGAGTTCGAACGTGGCGGAGGGTCGGCGGCGGCGGGTTTGAAGGTAGCTGCGGCGAACCTGCGTAAGACCGCCACCGAGCAACTCGTCGACGGTGAGCCACTGATCACCCAGCCGGGCTTCGCGCGCCGTCTGAACGCCATCGACATTCGCGTTGCGTCGCTGGAGTTTACGGAGAAGGCCGGGCTCGCACGCCTGGCGGCCGGCGGCTCACCGGGTCCGGAATCGTCGCTGATGAAGAACACGAGTGTCGAACTGCAGCAGGCGGTTGCGGAACTGATGCTGGAGGCGGCGAACTACTACGCGATGCCACACGCCAACAAGATCTCGATGAACGCATACAACGATCCGTGGGTAGGTCCGGAGTTCGCCGAAACGGTAACGCCCAGGTACCTCAACAGCCGCGCGGCGTCGGTGTTCGGGGGTTCGAAGGAAGTGCAGAAGAACATTGTCGCGAAGGTCGTGCTGGGGTTGTAGGGCGGCACGTTGCGCTGATCGACTTGCGCGCGCTGGACGGTTCAGGTAAAAAAACAATCACGAATGACGGTTTTTCCGAAGGGACAGACATGGCGGTGTATAGAAACGTAGAGCGCTTCGCGGATCCGCAGACCAGCAAAACGCCGGCGCAGAAAGAGCCGGATCCGCAGCTGGGCAGCGATTTCATCCCCAAGGAGCGCTACACGTCGAAGGAGTTCGCGGCCCAGGAGTGGGACCGGCTATGGACCAAGGTCTGGAACATGGGTTGCTGGGAGGGCGATCTGAGAAATCCAGGTGATTACGTCGTCACGCAACTGGGTAGCGAGAGCATTGTGCTGACCCGGGACGAGCAGGGTGGCGTGAATGCCTTCTACAACGTTTGTTCACACCGCGGCAATCGCGTGGCGTACGGTGAGAAGGGCAACACCAGGAGCTTCCGCTGTTCCTATCACCTGTGGGAGTACGACCTTCAGGGTCGGCTGATCAACGTCCCGGACGAAGAGACGTTTCCCATTGGTGCTCCCTGCGAGAAGCTCTCGATCCGAAAACTGCCTTGCGACACCTGGGGCGGCTGGGTGTGGTTCAGCCTCAATCAGAACGTCGAACCGCTCGAAGACTTTCTCGGGATGATCATCGAGCACCTCGATCCGTACCACTTCGACCGCATGACGCTGGTCAACGACGTCACGGTGTTGTGGGAGTGCAATTGGAAGGCGGCTGTCGATGCCTTCAACGAGTCGTATCACGTGGCGGGCACCCATCCACAGCTGATGTCGATGCTCGAGGACTACGACGTGCAGATCGACTGCTACGACAAGCACAGCCGCTACCTGATCCCCTTCGCGACCGTGTCCTCGCATTGGGAGGATGGGTCGATGCTGACCGAAGCAATGCGCAGCTACGTGTCGATTTACGGATTCGACCTGGACGCCCACAAGGGCGACGGGCTGGACATCCGCCGCGCCCTGCAGCAGCACGTCCGCCAGAGCAGCAACGCCATGGGCTACGACTTTTCCGATCTGAACGACGATCAGCTCTCGGATGACTACCACTACATGATTTTTCCGAACATCACGCTGAATATTCACTGCAACAGCGTGATGCTGTTCCGGCAGCGTCCCCACGAGTCGGACCCGAACAAGATGTATTTCGATCTGCAGAATTATACCTTGATGCCCGAAGGCGAATCCGCGCCCGAGCGCCCGGCGCACCGTGCCTTCAAGCACGGCGAAGAATCGCTTGGCGAAGTGCTGGACCAGGATGCCTCGAACCTGCCGATGATCCAGGCGGGTATGAACTCAGCGGGCTATCGCGGTTTGTGGATCTCGAATCAGGAGCTGCGCATCCGGCACTTTCACAAGACCATCGACGATTACTTGCATCGCACTGCGGTTCAGTGGGTGAATTGACTGGTCGAACACCCGGCGCGAAGGTGGCAAGATCACCCTCCTGCCGACGTACATAAACTCAGATAGGGGAAGAACCATGGACCTGCAACTGAAAGGCAAAAAGGCCGTCATCACCGGCGGTAGCCGGGGCATTGGCCGGGCCATCGCCGAGACGCTGGCTGACGAAGGCTGCGACGTTGCCATCTGCGCGCGCACCGAGGATGGTGTCAACGAAGCGGTCGAGTCGCTGAAAAGCAAGGGCGTGAATGCCTTCGGTCAAGCGGTGGACGTGGGTGATGGGGACGCGCTCAAGGCCTGGATCGAAGCATCCGCCGAAGCCCTGGGGGGCATCGACGTTCTGGTGTCCAACGTCAGCGGTGGGCAACCGCCCGGCGAGGAGGGCTGGAAGTCGATTTTCGGTCACGACATTCTCGGTGCGGTTCGCTGCGTGGAAGCTGCGACGCCGCATCTGGTGAAAGATGGTGGTGGCAGCATCATCATGGTCTCCAGCACGGCGGCGCTTGAGAAGTTCATGGCAGCCGGGCCGTACAACGCGCTGAAAGCTGCGCTGATCCAATACTCCGGGGCTCTTTCCCAGGATCTCGCCCCCAAAGGCATCCGGGTCAACGCCATCAGCCCGGGTCCGATCTTCATCGAGGGCGGTGCCTGGGACAACATCAAGAAGAACATGACGCCGTTCTACGAGGCGACGCTTGCGGATATTCCGCTTGGCCGGATGGGGACCGCGGAAGAGGTCGCGGCCCAGGTTGCTTTGCTCGCCAGCCCGCGTGGCGGCTTCACCACGGGAACCAACGTCGTCATCGATGGTGGGCTGACCAAGCGTATCCAGTTCTAACGAATCGGCTGCAATCGGGAAACACGATCACGCCTGCGTCGACGCGGGCGTGATCGCGAACCCGCGACACGACAATCTGTGGAGAGGAATGCATGGCACAAAAATCCATCAAGGCGTATTTCGTAGCGGCGGGTCAGTATCACGACATCGACTATGCCCGGCTCGAAATTCTCAAGCTGCTGGCCGAGCACGAGCACATCCGTACCACGGTCGCCGCGGACTATCACGACCTCGAAGGCATTCGGGCGTCGGACTTTCTCATTACCTACACCTGCAACCTGATGCCTTCCGAAGACGAGCAGTTAGCGCTTCGTGACTACGTCGCCAGTGGCAAGCGCTGGTTTGCGCTGCATGGCACGAACGCGATCCTCGAGTTCCTCGCCGACGGCCAGGTTGATACCCCGGAAACCGCGCCGGTGATGATGGAGTTGCTCGGTAGTCAGTTCAAAGCGCACCCGCCGATCCATCCCTATACGGTGCAGAACCTCGACCCGGACCACGAACTGGTCAAGGGGATCGGCGAGTTCGAGACCGACGACGAACTCTACCTGTGCAACCTGCACGGTGATCTGCACGTGCTGCTGGGAACCCGTTTCGGCGGCAAGATCGAGGGCTGGACGGCCTCGGATTGGGAAGAAGACCGGTTGCACCCGGCCTACTACACCAAGCAGGAGGGCGACGGCGAGGTGCTGTACCTGAATCTCGGCCACTGCCGAGGCCACTACGACATGCAGCCGGTGATGGATTACTACCCCGAGGTGGAGCGGGGTTCCTGGAACACCGAGGAGTATTACGAACTGCTGCGCCGCGGCATCCGGTATTGCGCCGCGGCATAGCCCGGGGAAGCCATGTCGAGCTCGCAGCGGGTTTCGATTCTGATCGGGCTGCTGGTCGTTGGTTTTGCCGCGCTGTTCGCCCTGGACCCCATTCCCCAGGACCTTCGCTACCATCAGTTCAACGACACGCGGACGTTCTTTGGCATCCCCAACTTCAACGACGTGGCGTCGAACGTCGGCTTCGCCGTCGTGGGTGCGACTGGAATCATCACGATCGTCCGGCGACGGCGTGAACTATTCGTCCAGTCAGCCGATGTGAGGCCGTACCTGGTGTTTTTCATCGGCGTCGCGTTGGTCAGCCTGGGTTCCGGTTATTACCATTGGGCGCCGTCCAACGACAGCCTGCTGTGGGACCGCCTGCCGATGTCGATCGCGTTCATGGCATTGAGCTCGGCAATCGTTGCCGACCGAATGAATGCCAACGCCGGCAACGGCTGGTTGCTCGGCGTGCTGGTGTTCCTTGGGTTGGCGAGCCTGGCCTACTGGGACTGGACCGAGTCACTGGGGCGCGGCGATCTGCGCTTCTACGGTTTCGTACAGGTCTACCCCATGCTTGCGCTGCCGATCATCTGCTGGCTTTTCCGCGACCACTATTACACCCCGGTTCGTTACATCGTCTGGTTGATCGCCTGGTATGGACTGTCGAAGGTGCTCGAGTTCTTCGACGGTGCGGTATTCGAAATAACCGGCAATGTCATCAGTGGCCACAGCTTGAAGCACCTTGCGGCGGCAGTCGCAACTTTCATGGTGTTACGCATGCTCACGTCGAGACCGCCGACCGTACAGAGTGCATGAGCACTGCCAATCTGACCAGATCTTCGTGCGGCTGAGCAACCTCGAACGGGTTTAGATCGCGCTGCGGGCCCGAATGTCTTCGATCAAGGCATCCTCGTCCGGAAACGAGCCGGTCTCGTGCTTCGAGTAGATCAACGTGCCGTCGATGTTGACGTCGAAGATCCCGCCGGCACCCTCGATCAGGAAAGACTCGGCGCCGAACGCATCTTTGAGCTTTGCCGCCAGACTGACGGCCTTGGGCTCGTAGTTTCACTCCATGCAGTAGGTGATCGAAATGTCCATGGGGCGCTCCGCTTTGATGACGAATGTTAGCCTACTCCGGTCGAACCGGCTGGGTCTGTTTTTCAACGCGGACTCGTTTGCTATTGTGCGTGGAACAATGTCAGCTTAGACGGGGGGAGTTCATGAGTCGCACGTTTCGCTTCGGGGTGCAGTCGTTCAACACCGAGTCAGGCAAGGCCTGGACGGAAAAAGCCCGACGGGCCGAAGCACTCGGCTATTCGGCGCTGCATCTGGCAGATCACATCCTGGGTCCTGGTCCGGCGTTGGAGAAGACCAATCATCCCGCGCAGAACATTGCCGCGGTTCCCGCCATGGCGCACGCGGCGGCCGTGACCGAGACGTTGATCATAGGCTGCCGGGTGTTCTGCATCGACTACCGTCATCCGATCGTGCTGGCCAAAGAAGCCATGACGATGGATATGCTGTCTGACGGTCGGCTGGAACTGGGCTTGGGGGCCGGGTGGCTCGAGGAGGAGTACCACGCGCTGGCGTTCCCCTTCGACCGTCCGGGCAAACGTATCGGCCGGCTCGAGGATGTGATCGTAGGCTTGCGCGCATTCGCGGGCGAGGGCATGGCGAATGTCGACAACGACACCATCACCTGGCGTGACTTCGAGGGGCTGCCGAAGCCGGTCAGCTCGCCGATGCCGCCGCTGATGATCGGCGGGGGCAGTCCGCGTATTTTGAGGCTCGCGGGCCGGGAGGCCGACATCGTCAGCCTCAACTTCAACAACCGTGCCGGGGTGATCGGCCCGGACGGCGTGCAGTCCTCTTCGGCTGAAGAAACCGAGAAGAAGATCGGCTGGGTCCGCGCCGGCGCGGGCGATCGGTTCGACGATCTGGAGATCGAGATCGGCGCGTACTTCACGTTCGTGATGGACGAGGCACAGCCGGTCGCCCAGATGATGGCGCAGAACTTCGGGCTCACCGAGGAGCAGATGCTCGCACACCCGCACGCGCTGTTCGGTGGTGTCGATACCATTTGCGAAGAGCTGGAGCGGCGCCGCGAGGCGTACGGTATCTCCTACATCACGGTCGGCGACGACAACCTGGAAACGTTCGCGCCGGTGGTTGCGAAGCTGACGGGCAAGTAGCGGCTCCCCAGTCTGTTGCCGGAGACCTGCCGGCCGCTAGCTGATCGCTTCGAAGGTTACCTCCAGCCGCCTCAGGCCGCGCAGCAGCATGTTCGGGTGGTGGCTGAAGTCGTTGCCCTCGGCAAATGCCAGATTGCGCGTGCGCCGCACTAGAATGTGGAACGCCTGGGTGAGTTCCTCGCGGGCGAGATTGGCCCCCAGACAATGGTGTATCCCGGCACCGAAGCCCAGATGCGTACCTGCGTTGTGCCGGCGCACATCGAGTTGATCCGGCGCTGAATACTTCTCGGGGTCTCTGTTTGCGGCAGCAAAACGAACCATGATGCGCGACCCCTTGGGCAGGGCGACGCCGTTTAGTTCGGTGTCGCGGGCGACGATCCGAAAGAGGCCCTGCACGGGTGATTCGAGACGCAGCACCTCGTTGGCAAACGTTCGCGCGCGCCGGTAGTCCGCATCGTCGCCCTCCACCAATTGCTTCAGCTGCGCTGGGTTTTCGATCAACAGCTGAACGCCAGCGGCCAGCGCATTCGTGGTGGTTTCGTTTCCAGCCACGAGTATCTGCGAACAGATCGACAGCATCTCAGGCAGGTTGAGCGGTTCGCCTCCCTCATCGACCGACTGCACGACGTGGGTCAGCAGATCGTCGCGTGGTTTTACTTTGCGTTCCTCCAGCTCCCGAATGAAGTACTCCTGAAACTCTACGAACAGCTCCGCGCAGACGACCTGACGTTCATCGCTGATCATCATGCCCAGGGGTTCCACCGCGGCGTCGGACCACGCCTTGAACTTCGGGGCGTCGTCCCGGGAGACGCCCAGGAGATCGGCGATGACCGTGATCGGGATCGGCACGGCGAACTCGCCGACCACGTCGCATTTTCCGGCGTGGACGAACCCATCGATGGTCTCGGTTACGATCTCTCTTATCGGGTCCCGCATTCGATCGATGCTGCGTGGGCGGAACGGGTCGTCCATCATCGTGCGGATGCGGGTATGTGAGGGTGGATCATTGGTCACCAGGGTATTGACCATGGGCACGGCCTTAGCGCGGATGGCGGCGGCTTCAGGTGGTGGTGGGCTGATGTCGTCCAGCGTCTGGCTGCCGACGCTGGAGAACGTGTCGGTATCCCGAAGGATCTGACGCATCAGGTGGTAGGTGGAGCAGATATAGAATCCGAGCCGTTCGTCGAAGTAGATCGGTTGTTCCTGCAACGCCCGGTAGTACTCGACCGGACATTCCTGAACGTCGAGGTCGGCGAGGCTTTTCTCAGAGATCAGGCTCAATGCGGCGCTCCGACACGGGAGTTTGCAAATATAGCGTTTCGGCGGGGCGCTAGAAAGGACGGAATCATGAAGCTGGAGATCGATGTCTCTCTCGTGCGCCGGTTGCTCGTGCAGTTTCCCCAGTGGGCAGACCTTCCCGTCAAGCGCGTCGAATTCGACGGGTGGGACAACACGACCTTTCGTCTCGGCGAGGACCTGTCGGTGCGATTGCCCAGCGCCCAGGCGTACGCCGGGCAGGTGGAAAAGGAACACCGGTGGTTGCCGAGACTTGCTGCGCTCCTACCGCTTTCCATCCCTGTCCCTCTGGCGATGGGGGTTCCCGCCAACGGTTATCCCTGGCATTGGTCCGTTTACCGGTGGCTCGAAGGCGAGAACGCGACAATCAAAAGCATCGCCGATCTACAACAATTTGCGACTGCACTGGCTCAGTTCCTCGCCGCCTTGCAACGGATAGATCCCGCCGACGGGCCGCCCCCTGGGCAGCACAACTTTTTCCGTGGCGGACCGCTGACGACTTATGACTCTGAAACCCGTGATGCCATTGCGACCCTGCGCGGCAGGATCGATGCCGACGCCGTGACCGCGGTGTGGGAAGCTGCCCTCCGGGCAACGTGGCACGGCCCACCCGTCTGGCTTCACGGGGACGTCAGTGCTGGGAACCTGCTGGTCGAGAAAGGGCGTCTGAATGCGGTAATCGACTTCGGTTGTACTGCTGTGGGCGATCCCGCATGCGACTTGACGATTGCGTGGACGCTTTTGTCCGGGGAAAGCCGGGATGCGTTCCGAGCGGCGCTTCCGCTCGATCGCGCGACCTGGGCGCGCGGACGCGGCTGGGCCCTGTGGAAGGGCCTGATTACGCTGGTGAAACACACCACCAATCCCACTAAGGCTCGAAACGCCCGGGGCGTAATCGATGAGGTCCTCGTCGATGCGACCCGTTCGTAAGCTTCCGTAAGAAATTAGAAGGAACCCTCAGACTTCGCAAACCAAACGTCAGGACTTCGCGCCGGCCCGTCTCCTAAGGTCACCCGCCGATACAGGAGAAGGACATGGCAAACATCAGCGCTCGACTTCAACACTCCGCCGCCGCCGAGCTGCGACGGCAAGACCAGTTGCTGTTCCGCAAATTACGTGCCGAGGTTGCGCAGGCGGGGTGCATGAAACCGGCCCCCTTGGTCATCGGCGTCCACATGTTGGTTACGTTCTGCGTCTATTTCGGCGCCTATGTGGTCTTGTTGGGAGACCCGGCATGGGGATTACGGCTAACGATGCTGCTTGCCATCGCGTTTGCGAGTGTCCAGGCTGGGTACATTGCGCACGAGGTGGGTCATTTGTCGTTTTCAAGATTCGTGGCGCTCTCACGGTTTCTCGGTCACGTATTCTTGACGCTCGTTTCCGGTTATGGGCACTCGATTTATAAGGAGAAGCACAACGCTCACCATGCGCACACCAATGAAGGGGGGCACGATCCCGACGTCAGTGGCGGCGGCTTGTTTACGTTCTATCGCGAGGCTGCTGCGTCGAAACGCGGCATCGCCCGTTGGTTCACGGCACACCAGCGCATACTGGTGTGGTTTATGTATGGCGTCATCCCGTTCGCTGCAAAACGTGACAGTGTGGTTCGATATGCAACTGGCGGTAGAGGCACCACGCGCACCGGGCAGCTGATGCTGTTGGCGCATTTTGCGCTATGGCTCATCGTGCCCACGATGACGCTGGGGCCGGTCGATGCGCTCGTGAACTTTTTTCTGGCGGGCTGGTTGATGGGACCGTATCTCGGCTGTGTCATCTTGCTGAATCACATCGGCACGCTACATCTGCCCAAAGACCATGGCATGTCGCGCTTGCGGCAGGCCCTGCTGACGACGCGTAATTTTGGGACCGGCCGTCTGTGCGATTACCTGACCGGCGGAACTAATCACCATCTCGAGCATCATCTGTTCCCCACCGTGCCGATCAGCAGGCTGGGGGAGGCGAGGTTGATCACGCGCCGGTTCTGCCAACTGCATGACTTGCCTTACCACGAAACAACCTGGTTCGCTGGACAAAGGGAGACACTTGCCTATCTCAGCGAGCTGTCGCGATACGCCAGGCAGCATAGGTTCTGCTGACCGCCAGGTCGCGCTATGCTCGACGGCTCGATCGTGTTTGCCGGAGGGAGCATGACAGATGTAGTTCGCGCGCTTCAGGACGCCCTTGGGGATGGCGCCGTACTGACTGGTGACGACGTGACCAGTCGATCGGCCGGGATCTGGCGGCGTGACACGCTCAAAGCCAAGGCGTTGGTTCGGCCGCGATCGACCGAAGAGCTGAGCACGGCCATGGCGATCTGTCATGCCCACAATCAGTCCGTGATCGCGCAGGGGGGCTTGACCGGTCTGGTCCATGGTGCCGATACGACGCCAGATGACGTAGTCGTCTCGCTCGAACGGATGAACGCCATCGAGGAGATCAATACAATCGATCGCACCATGACCGTTCAGGCCGGAGTGGTCTTGCAGACCGTCCAGGAACAGGCGGATGAGCATGGGCTGCTGTATCCGCTCGACCTGGGTGGCCGTGGTAGCGCCACGATCGGAGGCAACATCTCGACCAACGCCGGCGGCAATCGGGTCATTCGTTATGGCATGACCCGGGATATGGTGCTGGGGCTCGAGGCTGTGCTTGCCGACGGCACGGTCGTGTCGAGCCTGAACCAGATGATCAAAAACAATGCCGGCTATGATCTCAAGCAACTGTTTGTCGGCACCGAGGGCAGCCTTGGCATCGTGACGCGCGCGGTGCTGCGCTTGCGCGAAAAACCCCGCAGTCAGGAAACCATGCTGGTGGCGGTAGACGAATTCGGCAAGCTGGCGCGATTCTTCAAGACCATCGATGGGGCGCTGGGTGGCATGTTGAGTGCCTTCGAGGTGCTATGGAACAACTACTACACCCTGGTGACCACGAAACCCGCGACCCACCAGCCGCCGTTGCCTCAAACCTATCCCTACTACGTGCTCGTGGAAGCCATGGGCGGCGACCCGGAGGCCGATCACGGGCGGGTAGAAACGGCGTTGATGGCCGCCTATGAGGAAGAACTGGTGGCGGATGCGGTGATCGCGCAGTCGGAAGCCCAGCGCCGGGAAATGTGGGCGATTCGTGACGACGTGGAACAGACCCAACGACTGGGTCACGTATTCACCTTCGATGTCAGCCTGCGCGTTTCGCTGATGGAGCAGTATGTGGATACGGTCAATGCACGCCTTGGCGAGGCTTACCCGGATTTTCAGAACATCACCTTCGGTCACATGGGCGATGGCAACCTGCACTTCGTCGTGGCCGTGGGCGAGCGTGGCCAGGAACATCGCGAGCGCGTCGAGCGGTGTGTCTACGAGCCGTTGAGTGAGATCGGCGGGTCGGTGTCGGCGGAGCACGGCGTTGGATTGGAAAAGAAACCGTACCTGCAGCTGTCGCGGTCGCAGACCGAAATCGACCTGATGCGAACGATCAAGTCCGCGCTGGACCCGAAAGGGATATTGAATCCCGGCAAGATATTCGATTGCGAAGTTCGCACGTGAACGAACTGCACTATCAGAGCCTGTCGGACGTCTGCCGACGGATGAAAAGCGGAGAGCTGACGTCCCGGGCAGTCACCGAGCACATGCTCGCCCGAATCGAGGCGCTGGAGCCAAGCCTGGGTGCTTATGTGACCGTCACCGAAAAGGATGCGCTGGCGACCGCAGACCGGCTCGACGGGGAACGCCAGGAGGGTAAACCCCTCGGCGCCCTGCACGGCGTGCCCATCGCGCTGAAGGACCTGCTCTACACTCGGGGCGTGCGCACGACCTGTGGTACGCGGGTGCTCGCCGATTGGATCCCCGATGAAGATGCGACGGTCGTCACCCGGCTCAAGGAAGCCGGCGCGGTCATTCTCGGCAAGCTGAAGCTGACGGAAGGCGCCTACTCGAGCCACCACCCGGATGTTCATGCGCCCAAGAACCCCTGGAACCCGGCACATTGGAGCGGCGCGTCATCGTCCGGTTCCGGCGTGTCCGTCGCCGCGGGCCTGGCCTTTGGCGCCATCGGCAGCGACACCGGCGGCAGCATCCGCTTCCCATCGGCCGCCAACGGCATCGTGGGCATCAAACCGACCTACGGGCGCGTCAGCCGGTATGGCGCCTTCCCACTGGCGGACTCCCTCGACCATCTCGGTCCGATGACACGCACCGTCGAAGATGCCGCAAGGATGCTGCACGTGCTGGCCGGACACGATCTCCGGGATCCAACCTCGCTCACGGATCCGGTACCGAATTACACCGGGGCCCTGGCGGATCAGGTCACAGGTGTGAAGATCGGGGTCGATTGGAGCTACGTCGAAACGGGCGTGACCGCGGATGTCGTTGTGGCGGTGCGGCAAGCGGTGGACACGTTCGCCGGGCTCGGCGCCGTGGTCTCGGAGGTCAAGCTGCCCGACCACGTGCCCCTCATTGAAGGCTGGGCCATCACCTGCGCGGTGGAATGCGCGCTGGCGCACGCAGACCACTTCCCGGAACGAAAGGACGACTACGGACCCGAACTCGCCGCGTTGCTGGACATGGGACGCAGCGTCGACGCGCTGGCCTATGCACGGATGGAGCGCGCGCGGGAACGCTTCCGGGCTGATCTGGACGTCGTGCTCGACGACGTGGACATGCTGATTGCGCCCTGCATGCTGTCCGCTGCGCCAACCCTGGAGTTCATGGCAACCGCGCTGGCGGACCGGGACAAGACCGTGGGCTTCATCAATTTCACAGCACCCTTCGACTATTCCGGCCACCCGACCATCACGCTACCGGCCGGGTTGAACGACGCGGGGCTGCCTCTGGCGTTCCAGCTGATTGGCCGCCATCTGGGTGAACCCGCCCTGGTACGTGCCGGCTATGCCTTCGAGCAAGCCGGCACGCCCATCCATCCCCCACTCGACAGCGACAGCTGACAACGAAGGAGCGAAATCGAATGCCGAGTCAGGAGCATGAAGCACTGGTAGCCGCACTGCAGGAAGGCGGCGTGGTCGATGTGCCCTCCGTCGAGGAGCAACGTGCCAACTACGACGCGATGTTGTGCGCGAATCCGATCCCCGCGGCGGCCTCCATCGAGGAACTGATCATCGGTCAATGCAATGCCGACTGGGTAACGGTTCCCGTCAGCCGCGAAGACCGGGTGATTCTCTACCTGCATGGAGGTGGCTACGTCATCGGTTCCAACGTCGGTTTTCGTGAGTTCGCCAGTCGCCTGGCCCAGGCAAACCGGGCCCGGGTCTGCTTACTCGACTATCGACTCGCGCCGGAACATCCGTTTCCCGCGGCCGTGGATGATGCCGTTGCTGCGTTCGGTTGGCTGCTCGATCAGGGGGTCGATCCCGCGGGGATTACCGTTGCTGGGGATTCGGCCGGTGGTGGCTTGACCTTGGCCACGTTGCTTACGCTGCGCGACGCCGGCGGTCCCCAGGCCGCCTGTGGCGTCTGCTTCTCGCCCTGGGCAGACCTCGCGGGCACCGGTGCTTCGGCTCAGCCGGGCGCCGTGGACGATCCGTTGGTAACCGATGGACTGCTCGCCGACATGAGCCAGGCGTATGCGGGAGAGGATCTGCGCAACCCGTTGGCCTCACCGCTGTATGCGGACTACGAGGGGCTGCCACCCTTGTTCCTGCTGGTCGGGGACCGTGAGATGTTGCTGGATGACGCGACCCGTGTGGCGGACAAGGCGCGCAACGCTGGCGTCGACGTGAGCTACTTTCAGGGTGACGGGCTCGTGCACGTGTGGCCTGTTCTTGCGCCGACGGCGCCGGAATCCGAAGCGGCGCTCGAGCAAATGGCAGAATTCACTGAGCGTCATTGGCGTTGAAGCGTCGCCGCGCGAGGGCGCAATCCATGCCGACGTCCTCTGGGCGCGAGAGGGTCACGACCAGGTAGCGCACATCGACCGGTCGGAAAACGCCTCGCGCGTCCAGCGTGCGGGCGCAGATTTCACCTTTTCAGTGAGCCAGGTGGCCGGTCAGCTGCTCGCCCACTACGTTCTGGGTGAGATGGTTTCGCAGCAGACCCGCATCAAAGTTGGCAAGCTCGACGCCGGTCGCCTGGTTGGGCACTACCCGCTGGAATCAGATATTCGCGACAGCACCGGGGGCGCCGTTGTCGCGTCGAGCGCGCCGGCGAGGTCATCATGGACATTCCGCCGTCGTCCGTCCTCACGGAAACCGACGCTGTCTACGTCTGTGGCACGGTGGATGCCTTCAATGTTTTTGCTGAGAAGTTCAGCTACGCGGACGGATCCTGATACTGCGACACTAACTCCCCGGCATCTCGTGCAGTCCAACCTCGATCTGAACCACAGCGCAGAAACAGGTCCTGACGGGTCGCGTTAGCGCAGCGTCAGGGTCCCCTGATCGATCACCACGTCGTCGTGTTGATTGGCCGTGCGGAACAGGAACCGATCGCTGTCTTCCCACATCGAGATGGTCAGCGTATCGCCGGGAATGACGGGCTTTGAGAAGCGGGCGTTCATTGCGCCGAACTTCGACGGGTCTCCTCCACAGGGGCCGTGCAGGAGCGCCCGACCTGTAAACCCATAGCTGCATAGGCCGTGCAGGATGGGCGTGTCGAAACCACCGAGCGCCGCAAATGAAGGATCCGAGTGCAGCGGGTTGCGGTCGCCGGACAGACGGTAGGTGAGGGCCTGATCCTCGCGTATGGTGTAGCTGATCTGATGATCCGGCGCGCGGTCGGGAAATTGGATCTTCTCGGACGGTCCGCGCTCGCCGCCCCAGCCACCTTCGCCCCGGCAGAACAGGGTCATGCGCGTGCGCAGCAGGGGCTTGCCGGTGGCGAGATCGGTGGATTCTGAGGTGAACTCGAGCACGGCGGCTGAACCCTTGTCCCAGATCCCGGTGCATTTACCGACGCTTTCGATCTCACCGTCGGGCGGGATGTCGCCGAGCAGTTCGATGCCCTGCTCGCCGTGAACCATCATCGCCGGATTGAAGGAACCGACTTTGTCCATGGGCGCGCCGCCTCCGCCGATGATCACGGCGAAGCTGGGCAACACTCTTTGCGGCAGATCCTTGGTATTTTCGGTGGTGAACTCCAGTTCATCGGTACCGGCACCGACCCCTACCGCGTACAGAAGCGCGTCTTTCGAGGTCCAGCTGCGCCGCGTGGGCGTGCCGACGGTGCCAACCGCATCGGGATTGATAGGCATGTCGAGATCCTTCCCAGATTGTCAGACAAGCCGGTAATGGTAGCGCCCCGGCCCGCCGACCGATAGCATCTGCCAATGCTACTTGCGCTTTTGAACATCCATCATCTTCGCCGATGCAACTTCTGGGCACCCATCATCCGGGCGATGACGGGTGGGAGCTAGGCGGTGCGGCAAGCACCGGTGGACTACATCGAGCAGACCCGCGCGCAGTACGATGTACTGGGCTATCCGGCCTATGCGTGGGTTGAAAACGAGGGCGCACCGCCTTGGGCGACACTCGAGAAGCCTCTGAACGAATGCCGGGTGGGGTTGATTGCCTCAGGTGGGATCTACCGTGCCGGGCAGGTGGCGTTCCATCACAAGGATGATCTCAGTTTTCGCATTATCGATGCCACCATTGCGCGCGATGAGTTGCGTGTCACCCACTTTGCGTACGACCAGAGAGACGCGCGCCGCGACCCCAACGCCGTCTTCCCGATCGACACGCTGCACGCCCTGGTCGAGGAAGGCACGCTCGGTGGAATCGGACCGCGCACTTACACCTTCATGGGTGGAATCTATTCGGCGCGACGGGTTCGCGATCGGTTGGCGCCGGCGCTGGCGGAACGGGTGCTTGCCGATAAAGTAGACGTGGTGTTGCTGGTGCCTGTCTGACCCGTGTGCCATCAGTCCGTGGGACTGATCGCCCGGGAGATCGAAGGCAGAGGCGTGCCCACCCTGTGTATGACCAGCGCCTACTCGATTACCCGATCCGTCAACCCGCCGCGTGCGGCTTTTCTCGATTTCCCGCTGGGTCACACGACGGGCAAGGCGGATGAGCCCGAATTGCAGCGCGACATACTGCGGCGGGCATTGTCGTGCTTCGAGACGCTTACCGCGCCGGGCGAGATCGTCGAGTTGCCTTTTCATTGGGCGCAGACTGACGATTGGAAGGCGCCCGTCGATGCGGCCCGAGGCGACACATCCGAAGACGATAGCCGGACCCCGCGGCGCCCGGACCCTCAGTACCAGTCGGAAGAGGACCGGCGGCTGGCCGAAGCAGCGCTGGCCTCGGGCGGCTGTGACGGCTGCGTCTGGCTCGACTAGAAGCTCAACCCGTCGTGGCGCAGGACGGCTCGGGAGCTTCGATGCTCAGGGCCTTTTCCCGGTTAGCTCCGCCAGTGCTTTCTTCAGCAGCTTGCGCCGATCGGCATCCTGATGCGGATAGCTGAGGTCCATTGCGCCAATGTGGTTCGTAATGATGGACGCGACCACGGCCCGCATCACCCATTTGTGGTCCGCGGGCACGATGTACCACGGTGCCCAGGGCGTTGACGTGGTGGACAGCGCCGCCTCGAATGCTTCGACATAGGCATCCCAGTAGCCGCGTTCAAACAGGTCGCTGGGGTCGTATTTCCAGTGCTTGTCGGGATCTTCCAGGCGTTTGATGAGGCGTTGCTTCTGCTCGGCTTTCGATACATTCAGAAAGAACTTGATGATCACCGTGCCGTTACGGGTCAGATGCTGTTCGAGATTGTTGATGTCCTCGAGCCGTTCGTTCCAGAAGGTGAGATCGAGCGGCTGGCTGTTGAAGGACAGCTGACCCCGCTCCGGATGTACCCGCACGGTGGTCACATCCTCGTAGTAGGAGCGATTGAAAATGCCGATCCGACCGCGCTCGGGCATGGCCTTCCAGTAGCGCCAGAGGAAATTGTGATCGAGTTCTTCGCGTGACGGTTGCTTGAAGTTCGACACCTGGAAACCGGCCGGATTGACGCCGGCCGTGACGTGTTTGATGGTGCCGTCCTTACCGGCCGCATCCATGCCCTGAAACAGCAGCAGCATCGAGTAGCGGTTGTCGGCATACAACAGTTCCTGCGCGTCGGAAAACTCGCGGATGCAGCTCGCGACGTAGTTGCGCGCTTCCTCCTTCAGCTCGTCGGCGTCGAGTTCCCGCATCGCCGGGGTGCCCATCCAGGCCGTGTCGTGCTCGCTCAACCGAACCGCGGAACCGGGTTCTGCACGAAAAACTCCCGTGTCGAGATCAGCGCGCATGCAGGCCTCCATGCTAAGGGACGGATGGTACTGGAATTCCCTGGTGGGGCGCATCAATGGGTCGACGCAAGAGGCTCCTCCTGGCGAATCCATAACGCACCGATCAACAACGCGAAGAGGCCGCCGATACAGACCCACTCGGCGGCCCGATAGGTGCCGAACAGATCCGTGCCGATGCTGAAGAAGGCGGGACCGATCGCACTGGCGAAAACGGTCAGGGAGGTGTTCATGCCGCTGATCTCGCCCAGATGCAATCGGCCGAAGTAACGAATGAACGCAAGATTGGAGAGCACCCCCCAGAGCCCGCCGCCGGTGCCGAACCCGACCACCAGCAACCAGTAGCCGACGTTGGTGTCCAGGCTCAGCAAACCCGCCGCGCCGGTGATGAACGCGATCAGCATGAGAACGAGGAACGGTTTCAGCGGCGTACGGTCCGCGAACCAACTGGCCAGCAAGTTGACGCTGAGCGAGACGAGGGCCTGGGGGAAGAAGTACCCGAAGGCCTCATCCCGGCCACGCCCGGCTTCAGCGAAGATCGCAACGATGTGAAAGGTGACCGCCGTGCCGAACAGCGCGTGCATCGACAGGCCCGCCGCGTAGATCCAGAACACAGGGCTGCGGCGTGCCTGCGCCGCGCGAATATTCGGGTCGTCCAGGGCAATGTCATGTGCTTCGCTCGCGAGCCCGCCGTCGGGCTGCAGACCGCAGCTTTCGGGCGTATCGCGCGTCAGCAACAAGGCCAGGACGGCAAAGCCCACGCCCACTGCTGCCGCGAGAACCCAAAGCGCGCCGCGCCAGCCGAAGTCGTCGATCATCAGAGCGAGCAGCAGCGGGGCGAGCGAAAATCCGAGCGAAACGAAAACGCCTCGCACACCCGACACCAGCCCGCGGCGTTTTTCGAACCAGACCAGCAGCACGTTGCGTGAAGCGCTGGTCAGAATGCCTTGGCCGCTGAAGCGCACCCCAAAATAACCGAGCAGAATCAGCCCGAAGGTGACGCTGGCGAAATTGAGTCCGGTGGCTGCGGCGATCCAGCGGCCGATCACGTCGATTGAGCTGATCAGCAGGACGAACACCCCGAGTACCACACTGGAGGCGACGATCATGACGCGAGCGCCCATTCGGTCGTACCACCGGCCGGCTCGGGTCAGCAGTACGGCGCTGCCGATCGTCCCGGCCAGATAGGCGAACGACAGCTGGGTGCGGCTCAGGTCGAACGCTTCGATGAACGGGTCGGTAAACACCGCCATACCCATCGTCTGGCCGGGCACGCTCATCAGAAAACCGACGGTCGAGACCAGCCAGATCACCCAGCCGTAAAAGAACGGCGCACGACGCACGTCGAAGGGCCAACGCGCGGCCTTCGGAACCTTCGGAACCTTCGGGATGGACACCTGTTCGGCGATTAGACGGTGGTGGCCGGCAAGGTACGCTCGAAAAACAGCGCGGTGAGGTCGACGATTTGCCGGGCGAAGTCGACATTGGTATCAAACGCGTGTTCCTGCCCTTGGAAGATGTGCATTTCCACCGCAGCCCCGGATTCACTCAGGGCTTGGTACATCTGCAGACTGGCGGCGACCGGTACGACCTGATCCGCATTCCCATGAACCAGCATCGTCGGGGGGAAGCGTCGATGGGCGTACGTCAGCGGGCTGGCCGCATCCGCCGTTTCGTCGCCCACGTGGCCGCCGAACAGAGCGGCGACGGCGCTGTCGGATTCCAACTCGGAGCTGCGAAGCAGCGTGGGTGGATACACGGCAACGGCGGCCGCGCAGCCGGATGACGCGTCTGCATGGCCACCGTCGCCTTCGAAGCCGGGGATATCCTGCGTTGCGGCCAGCATCAGTGCCAGATGCGCGCCGGCGGAGTTACCCGACACGGCAATTCGATCGGTGTCGACGCGAAGCTGGATTGCGTTGCTGCGAATCCAACGCAGCGCGGCCTTCGCGTCGTGCAGCTGCGCCGGCCAGATTGCCTCGCCGGTCAAGCGGTACTCGCTGCACACGCACAGGTAGCCGTAGCGCGCGAGTTGAATGCCGTAGTATTTGAGTTGGGATTTCTCGCCATTGCGCCAACTCCCGCCGTGCAGCAGCAGGATGGCCGGGCGAGCCGATTCCTCGTCGAGAGCGTCGGGTGGCGTGA
Source organism: Gammaproteobacteria bacterium (assembly GCA_004357385.1). Classification (GTDB taxonomy): domain Bacteria; phylum Pseudomonadota; class Gammaproteobacteria; order Pseudomonadales; family Azotimanducaceae; genus SMWF01. The sequence continues at coordinate 89,911 of SMWF01000076.1, forward strand.
ACACGTCGCAGGTCAGATCGCGGTCGCCGCCCCGGCCGAACACCACGTCTTCATCGATCGATACGCGTCCGGGTAGTTTTTCAGGCATCTCGGGTCCTTCTCAGCGCGCGAGCGCGTCATCGGCTCGTTGGCGGTCGGTCACTACGGGTCGTCTTCGAAGACGAAACGTGTGGCGGTTCCGGCAAACGCGTCGCCCTCGTCGCCAAGCCATGCGAAGGCCTTCAATGGCCGCAACTCGAACACCCCGCGCTGGATCTGGTCCAGCGTGAAGTCCCAGCGGTATTTGGGATTGTAGGCAGCCAGAAACTCGGCCAGGCGCGCCTCGTCTGTCACCTCGGTCGCTGTGCCTTCCACCACCAGCGTCGCAGCGCCATCTTCGAGGTGTACCACCGCGCGTGGATTCCCGTAAAGATTACGCGCCTTGCGCGTGGATGGGCCGGTGCTGAAGGTGAAGCCGCGCTCACCCCACACGCCCCACACCGGCATCGCGTGCGGAATGCCGTCGCTCGACGCGGTGGACACCCAGTAATTGCGCGCGTCCTGAAGACGCTGCGCCAGCGGCGCCCACTCGAGCAACTCGCCCTGGTCGGCGGGGCGAAAGTAACCCTCGGGTTCAGGTCGGGATCGGCGTGTCGGACTGGCCATGGTTCACTTTTTCGCGTGCGGGTCTTCGAGTCCGGCCTTATGCAATGACTCTCCGGCCGCGTAGCCGTAAATACCCTTGGCCATCAGCGAGGTTTCACTGTTGCGACGCGCCTGAAACACTTCGGCGCGGGCCGCATGTACCTCTTTGTCGTCCGGTTCCGCCAAGGCGGCCAGTTCCACGAGGTGGCACGCCAGGCGCAGGTCGCCCGCTTCGCACAGCTGTCGTGCGCGGGCCGCAAGTACCGAGGCACCGCCGGCGAGCGCCGCCAGTTCCTGGCCGAGGACGGTATCGGGTGATGGTTTGAGGTTCGCCGGATTGCCGTCATACCAGCCGCCGTACATGCGCCAGAGGTTGCGCACCACGAACTCGGGTTCATCGTACAGCGGTCGCAGATAAGGGCGCGCGAGCACCTCAGGATCCACCTTTACCGCATGGATGATGTCGTTCAACCGAACTCCGTCGTTCATCATCGCCAACGTCTCGTTGACCAGGTGCTCCAGCGCTTCTGCGACCTCGATGAGCACCCGCTGGATGCGCTCAACACCGGTGATGGGCAGTCCGTGCGCGGGTAAAAACAGTTCCGCTCCCATGCCCGCCATGTCGCGCATCGCCGCGGCCCATTCGACGGGGTAGCGCTGGACCTTCTGCGGATTGCCCGCATTCGGAAAATTCCAGATGAAAAAATCGCCCGCGCATATGGCTTTGTGCGCGGGAATCCACGCCCAGGTGTGGTCGTCGGTTTCGCCACGCGCGTGGCGCAGCTCGAATTCCAGCCCGCCTACGTTCAGGTTCATCGTGTCCCGGTACGTCAGGTCCGGTGCGGCGCTGTCGCTGGGCAGGAACCGGCCTTCCTCACCACCGATGCTATAGCCTCGTCCGCCGAAGCCCCGGAACTGGCGAGCATTGATGGTCATGTTGTAGCCGTTGGTGAGGTTGTAGCGATCGAAACGCGCGGCCACGTTTTCATGACCTGCAACGGTTGGACGCGCAGCACCCTTGGCTTCGGCATCCGCCATGAACGCGCCGCAACCACCGACGTGATCGACGTGTCCGTGGGTGTACACCAGGGTATGAAACGGATCGCCCGACCAGCCGCGAATTGCGTCCACCACCCGGCTGCCGCCTTGTGCCCCGCTGGTATCGAACACCACCAGACCTTCATCGGTTCTGAACAGGATCGAGTGCGAGAATGCTTCCACCATGGCGATTCCGTCGGCAATCTCGGACAGTTCGTGGGTGATGCGATTGACCGGTTCGGCGGCATAGCCCTCATCGATGATTTTGCTCGAAAGGCTCAACAGGTCCGGCATGGTTGCCTCCCTTCAGTTGCTGCGGTCAATTCAATCGAATTCGAGGATCGCGCGACCGCTGATCTCACCCTGTTCCAGCGCACGGGTGGCCTCGTTGATCTCATCGAGCGAGTAACGGGCGGTGACCATCGCGTCGAGATCCAGATCGCCGTTGGCGTGCCAGTCCAGGAAGGTCGGGAAGTCCCGATCCGGTGCACAGGAGCCGCCAATGCTGCCGATGAACTGCTTTTCGCCGATCAACAGGTCGATGGCGTTCAGTTCGACCGGCGTGTTGGGAACTCCCACCAGGACAGCGGTACCGCCGCTGCAGGCCCCGAAGTGCCCGGCTCGACATGCCGGAACGATTTGCTCCATGGTCTGCCGGATGCCGATGCAATCGAATGCGAAATCGGCGCCGGTGACTGGAGTGCTCATGATGGTGCGCTGATTTTCGTGGGGCGTGAGCGCGTGGATCGCCGCAATGGGATCACCTTCGGTTGCGTTGATGCCGTGCGTGGCGCCGAAACGTTTTGCGAATTCGAGCTTTGCGTCGTTCACATCCACGGCGATGATCGGATCGGCGCCAACCATCCGGGCGCCGACCACGGCTGACAGTCCTACGCCGCCGACCCCGAAGATCACCACACTCTGCCCGGACTTGACGCCGGCGGTGTTGATCACGGCCCCGGCGCCGGTCATCACGGCACAACCGATGATCGCCGTGACGTCACGCTGGGTATCGGGCGCGACCTTCACGACGTATTGCTGGTCCGCCAGGGTGTGGTCTGCCCAGGTGAAGACGTTTTCGGATTGGGCGGTGCCGTCTGATACCTCCAGCACCGAACGAACCGGCTCCTGGGGGGTGTTTGCCGCGTCGCGCGGCACCCAGGTGACCAGCACGGTGTCGCCCTCTGTAACATGCGTGACCTCGGCGCCCACCTTCAGCACGACTCCTGTGGACTCGTGCCCGAGGATGACCGGCGTGGTCCGCTCGCGATGCATCTGGTGTAGCTGCGAGTGACAGATCCCCGACGCATACTGTTTGACCACAACCTGGGTGGGACCGGGGTCCGGCAGGTCGAGTTCTTCGATACGCAGCGGACCGGGTTGTTGCGGCAGCACCACAACGCGAGCTTGAGTCCCCATTTTTCGATTCTCCCCCTGATCTTTGGAAAATTTGCTTTGGGAATCTTGACCCCTGCCACGCAGGAGCGCAATTCGTCCGATTGCGATGCAACCTTGGCACGGGCGCGAACGATCGCGCACAATCCATGCCACCAGGTAAAGATAGGTGTGCATGGTCTGATGTCCGAACGCTTTCGATTATTGTTTCGCGGAGAAATCCTCGAGGGGCAACACACGGCAGTGGTTAAGAAGCGATTGGCGAAATTGCTCGGCATCGAGGATGCCCGGGTCCAGCGTTTGTTCTCAGGTGAGCCGGTGGTCATCAAGAAAGACGTTGATCAGGCCACTGCCGCACGCTATCAAGCCGAGTTCAAGAGCGCGGGAGCCCGGTTGCGGGTGGCGGGTGGCAAGTCGGCGGGGTCAGCGGCTTCGCCACCGCCGACGCCAGCGCAGGACGCCGCATCCGCAGCCGCCCCTTCGGCAACCCCTGCCGGCGCGGCCTCCACCGGGGATGACCCTACGGTGGCTGAACCGGGGGCGATGATGAGCGATGACGATAGTGAGCCGCCGCCGCCAGCGCCCGACACCTCTCATTTGAGCGTTGCGGAAACCGGCAGTGATC
>SMWF01000077.1 GCA_004357385.1 Gammaproteobacteria bacterium
ATTTGCAGTGCGGATTGCTGGTCGGGTGCCGGGCCGGGGGTACCTGCATTGTTGATCAGAATGTCGATGGGCCGATCGCCGATCTCGGCAGCAAGGGCGGCGACCGAATCGCCATCGGCGACAGTTACGCCGCAGATCTGAACGTTGTCGAGATCGTGCAGCGCGTTGGCCTTGTCCGGTTCGCGGCAGCAGGCGATAACCTCATTGCCGGCGGCGGCGTAGCGTTTGGTGAGTTCCAAGCCGATGCCGCGATTGGCGCCGGTGATCATGACGGTGGCCATGGTGTCGTTCTCCCTTGTTTTTTCGAGTGTCTTACAAATTTGGACATCCATCATCTTTGATGGATGTCCAAATCTTTTCCGGATCTTTCCCGGCCGGTGAGCCAGGAGGTGCAATATACATGAAGCCCCGTGTTAATCCGCGCGCAGGTAGGGACGGATCAGGAGTTCGAGTTGTGCGACCACCTGGGCGATCGTGTCGTTTGCGGTGAGTTCGGGGCGCATGATGAACACCAGGCCGGCGTAGTCGACGATGCTGTATATGGTCTGAGCGAGCAGTTCGACATCCAGCGTTTCGACCAGGTCGCCGCGTCGTCGTGCGTCGACGACCGCGCCACCGAAGAGTCGCTGGGCGTCCTGGTCGTAATCGTCGTATAAAGGCAGGAACTCGCCTGGTTGGCGTATTGAGACGGTCCACACCTCGCACCATAACGACCGGTCGTTCTGATCGAGTACTTTGAACAGGGTGGATACCGCCGTGGTGAGCAGGCTCAGCAGGTTGCCGTGGCGTTCGTCCAGCAAGGCGCTCAGTGGGTCGGTGATTTTTGCTGCGTCCCGGCTGAGCAGGGCTTTCAACAGGGCGGTTTTGGTGGGGAAATAGTTGTACAACGTCTGGTGCGAAATGTTGGCGTGGTCGGCGATGGCACGCATGTTCGTCGGGTGATAGCCGAGGCGAGCGATGAGCTTGCCGGCGGCTTCGAGGATCTCGTCTCGAACCTGGTCCTTCTTGCGTTGCCGTAGCGACATGGGTAAATATTTTGACATAGTCAATTATTTGAGTGTATAAACTTAATCACAAATTGAGCGAGGCGCAAATGGTTGTTATTCGGTTCATTGCAGTTGCTCTGGCGATGGGTCTGGGCGGGACTGCCTTTTCCGAGCAAGCGGATCAACCCACGGCGCGCGATCTGGTTGCGGCGGCAATCGACCTGACCCGGGGCGTTTCCTCCTACACGGAAATGTCCATGGTGATCCATCGGCCCGACTGGCAGCGCACCTCCAGTTTGCGCGCTTGGACCCGGGGCCGGGAGGACGCGCTCATCAGGTTCACCGCGCCGGCCAAGGACGCCGGCAGTGCCACGCTGAAGACCGGCAACAAGATGTGGACCTTTACGCCTAAACTGAACCGGGTGATCCGCTTGCCGTTCAGCATGATGTCCCAGGGCTGGGCGGGCTCCGATTTTTCCTACCAGGATCTGTCACGTACCGACAAGCTGTTGCATCAGTACGACCTGGTATTGATTGACACCCAGCAGGTGGACGGCTTCACGCACTACACCATCGAGGCGACCCCCCACGAAAATGCGCCGGTGGTGTGGGGCAAGGAAGAAATGGTCATTCGCGACGACTACGTGTTGATCTCGCAAACCTATTTCGATCAGGAGATGGTGCCCCTGAAACGTCTGGAGGCGGTCGATATCGGCACGCTGGGCAATCGAGTCTTCGCGACCCGGATACGAATGTCGAAGCTCGATGAGCCGGACAACTGGACGGAGATCAGCTACGAGAAGGCCGATTTCGACATTTCGGTCGACGATGCCCTGTTCACGGTGTTTGCGTTGAAAACCGGCCGCGCCGGATGAGTGAAGCCCTGTCTGGGTTTGCCGTCGCGCCCCGGACGCAGATCATTCGCCAATCGGCGCTGACGATCTTCGCCATCGCCTGGCGCAACCTGTGGCGCAACCGGCGCCGCACCTGGCTGACCGCCGGCGGCGTCGCATTCGCGGTGATGCTGCTGACCGCGTCCGTGTCGCTTCAATCCGGCAGCTACGCAACGATGATCGACACGGGAACCGGGTTGTACCACGGCCACATCCAGATTCAGCACGAGGCGTATCAGGACCATCCCAAACTAAGGACCACGGTGCCCGACGCGTCCGTTCTGGTGGCCGATCTCCGACGGCAACCGTTGGTTGCCGCGGTGGCGCCTCGACTCTCGGCATATGCACTGGTCTCCGATGACGAGCGCAGCTTCGGGGCCCAACTGCTGGGCGTCGACCCGGACGTCGAGCCGCGGGTGTCGTCCATTGCCCGCTCGACGACGCGTGGCCGGTTCATCAAGGGCGGTTCCGAGGCGTTTATCGGCGAGGCGCTGGCAAGTAACCTCGGCATTGAGGTGGGTGACGAGATAATCACGCTGGGCTCCGATCGCGAAGGCGGGTTGGCCGCACTGGCGCTCGAGGTCGTGGGCATCTTCGAAACGGGCCTCGCGGACCTCGACCGCGCGACCCTGGAGATCCCGATTGAAACGTTTCGCGAAGCCTATGGCATGGGCGATGAAGTCCACCACATTGCGATACGGCTTCATCAGGCGGCCGACAGCGATCCGTTCGCGGCGCAGCTCAATCAGGAGCTGCCAGCGGGCCTGAGGGCCCTGCACTGGCGTGAACTGCTGCCGGAGCTCGAGCAATCCATCGAGCTCGATCGCGTCTCGAGTGTGTTCTTCTATTCTATTCTCGCGTTGCTGGTGCTGTTCAGCGTAGTCAACACCTTTATCATGACGGTGTTCGAGCGCACCCACGAGTTCGGCCTGCTGATCGCGCTGGGTGTGCGCCGTTGGGGAATCATTGGGATGCTGCAGCTGGAAGCGCTATGGATGAGCCTGGTAGGGGTGACGCTCGGCCTGGTGCTGGTGGCCCCGTTGCTCGTCTGGATGATCGAATTCGGCATTCCCATGGGCGATTCGGCTGAACTGATGCGCCAGTTCCATATGCCCGATCGACTGTACGGCGGTCGCAACGTCCTGTTGATGGGCAGCATTCCAATCGCGCTGATCATTGCCTGCCAGCTTGCGGCGTTTCTGCCCTTTCAGAAGGTCCGGCGCATCATCCCGGCGGACGCCCTGCGTGTCGACTGAAGCGCTAGCAGTTCCCCGTCCCGGCGTTGCCCGGCGGTCGGCATTCACGCCGATAACCGTGGCGTTGGCCTGGCGTAACCTCTGGCGGTCGCGGCGGCGGACCTGGCTCACGGCCGGCGGCGTGGGCTTCTCGATATTCATCATGGTGTTTGCGTGGTCCATGCAGGTGGGGACGTTCAGCCTGATGATCGACAATGCCACCAGCTTGATTTCCGGCCATCTGCAGATACAGCACAGGTCGTTCGCCGACGATCCGGGGCTGCGCAACACGGTTCGTGACGCCAGCTCGCTGCTGGCTGAACTGGAACTGCACCCCGAGATCGAAGCGGTGGCGTTGCGCGCCCAGGCGTTTGCCCTGGTCTCCGGCGATGAGCGCACCTTCGGCGCCCAGGTCATGGGCGTCGACCCCATCCGGGAGCGTCGACTGTCGAGTTTGCCCGACCGGATCGTTTCAGGCCGCTATCTTGCGACTGGCCGGGAAGCGATCATCGGCGCAACGCTGGCCGTGAATCTGGCGGTTGGGGTGGGCGACGAGGTGGTGGTGCTGGGCAGCGGCAAGGACGGTGGGATCGCGGCAATGGCGATCGAGATCGTCGGCGTTTTCGATTCCGGCATTATCGATCTGGATCGGTCGTTGCTGCAGGTCGAGCTGCGCGCGTTTCAGGAGGCTTTCGATCTGACGGACGAGGGTCACGTGCTGGCGCTGCGGCTGACGGATTTCGAACGGACTGACGCGCTCAAGGTCGCACTCCAGCAAAGGCTCGGGGAAGGGCTGTCGGTCAGGAGCTGGTCCGAACTGATGCCTGAGCTGGAGCAGATGGTAGGTCTCAAACAGGCGGGCACCGAGATCTTCTTTGTACTGCTTGCGCTGCTGGTCACCTTCAGCGTGTTCAATACCTTTGCCATGACCGTGTTCGAACGCAGCCGGGAGTTCGGCATGTTGCTGGCGGTTGGCATGCGCCCTGGGCAGATCATGTTGCAACTGCAGCTCGAAGCGGCACTGATGTGCCTGCTTGGCGTCGCGCTTGGCGTGGGCATGAGCGTGCTGGTGGTGTCGCTCATGGCCCGTACTGGAATCCCACTGGGCGATGTCGGCGAGTTGTTACGCCAGTACCACATGCCCGATCGTCTCTATCCGTCGCTGGCACATGGCGTGCTGGTGGCGGCCCCGGTGCTGATGTTCGTGTCGATTCAACTGGCGGCGGCGATTCCAACCCTCAGGGTCCGGCACATGCAACCGGCCACCGAACTGAGGGCTGCGGCGTGACGCTTCCGTTTACGCTGCTGGTGCAGCTCAGTTGGCGCAATCTGTGGCGGCACCGTCGTCGCAACGGCATGCTGCTCGCAGCGATCCTGGTGGCGGTGGGCACGGTGGTGTTCGCGAACGCCGTCATTCGTGGCTATCAGGGTGACATGTTGAACGACGCCGTCAACAACCTGGCGGGTCACGTCAAGGTGCTGGCGCCGGGCTACCGCGCAGATCCATCCATCGACAAGAGCTTTACCATCGCGCCCGACTGGCAACCGCCGCTGGACCCGTCGCTGGTGTTGGGCTGGACGTCGCGGGTTCGGGTGCCGGCGGTCATCATGTCCGAGCGTGAAACGCGCGGCGTCCAACTGGTGGGCGTGGATCCCGAGCGCGAGACCCTTATCTCGTTCCTCGGGGAGGTGGACATCATCGGTGGCTATCTCGAGGGTCCGGCCGACCGGCGGGTGCTGATCGGTAAGGCGCTTGCGGAGCAACTCGACACCCGGCTTGGTCGACGCATCGTGATGATTACGCAGGGCAGCGATGGGCTCAATCGGGAGGCAGGCTTTCGAATTGTGGGGCTATACGACGGCGAAGGCACGGGGGTCGAGAAGGTCTTCGTGTTTACCGGCCGGGAGACCCTGCAGGCCCTGCTCGACACCACGGCGATCACGGAAATCTCCGTGCGGTTGATCGCCGATGAGTACGGCGCGCTCGCCGGACGACAGTTGGCGGCGAGTTTCTCCGATCTCGAGGTCATGGGCTGGCGGGAATTGCAGCCCCAGATCGCGGCTATGTTCGCGTTCGCCGATGCGGCGATCTTCATCTGGTTTACGATCATGATGATCGCGCTTGGTTTTGGCTTGATCAACACGCTGGTAACGGCCGTGTTGGAGCGCACCCGGGAACTGGGTATGTTGCGCGCGCTCGGCATGCGTCCGCGCGCCGTGGTTGCTCAAGTGGTGATCGAATCGGTACTGATCATCGGTGTCGGCCTGGTGCTGGGACTTGCTGTCGGGGTCTGGCTGGTGAGCTTGCTCGACGAGGGCATCGATCTGGGACGCTGGGCGGCGGGCGTGGAGATGTTCGGCATGCGTACGGTCCTGGTGCCCCGGCTGCTGGTGGCCGACCTCGTGCTGGTGGCCATCATGACCATGATCTTTGGCCTGATCGCAAGTTTCTACCCCGCGTTGCGGGCGGTAAGAATCAAACCCCTGGAGGCGATGAGAAGGTGATATGGCAGAGTTAGTGGCGAATTGCCGAGGCTTGACCCGGATTTATCAGGACGATGCCGTACCGGTGCAGGCGCTCGTCGATGTCGATTTCGATCTGGCGGCGGGCGAGTTCGTCAGTCTTGCAGGACCGTCGGGGTCCGGCAAATCGACGCTGCTGAACCTCATCGGGGGACTGGACCGGCCCACCTCTGGGGACGTGTGCATCGATGGCGTGGCACTGTCGACGTTGAACGAGGCCGGGCTCTCGGATCTACGGTTGAACAAGATCGGCTTCGTGTTCCAGGCCTACAACCTGATCCCGGTATTGTCTGCGCGGGAGAACGTCGAGTTCATCATGCAGCTGCAGGGTGTCTCGGCGCGCAAGCGTCGTGAACGCGCGGTCGCAATGCTCGATTCGCTCGGTATCGGCGATCTGGCAGAGCGTCGGCCAGGCGAGCTGTCGGGAGGCCAGCAGCAGCGCGTCGCGGTCGCCCGGGCCATCGTAACCCACCCCGTACTGCTGCTCGCCGACGAGCCAAGTGCCAATCTCGACTCCAAAACCACAGCGGAGTTGCTCGAGTTGCTGACCCGCATCAATCGAGAGCACGGCGTCACCATTCTCACGGCGACTCACGACCCGGTGGTCATGGGCTATGCGTTGCGGCACGTCCAGTTGAGAGACGGCCGGATCGTCTCCGACGAGAAGGCAGATTCCGTCGCCGCGTGATGCCTCGTTGGCCGGCGTTGATGATTGCGGGCTACGCAGCTATCAGTCACGCGGTGGAGTTCGACGCGCGTTTCAAGGCGTTCGGAACCCAGTCGTATTTCCCCACGCACGATCTTCAGCGGGAGATCGACGGAACCCCAGCCAGCGATGGCGATTTCGATCTGCGTTTGATGTTTACCGAACGCCGGGGCCGGTGGGAGTGGGTCGCTGCGCACAGCACCATCTACCAGGTCGGTGACAGTTTCCAGTTCAACCGGACGCCTCAGAACACGCTCGACCAGACGCCGCGCGACGACGATCGGCGCTTCTTCGATCTGACCTGGACTCTGGATGACGGGGCTGACCATCGGGTCTATCACCGATTCGATCGCCTGGCAGCGACCTATCGAGGCGACAACTGGGCGATCACGCTGGGTCGTGACGCGGTGAGCTGGGGCAGCGGCAAGGTATTTCAGCCAATGGACCTGTTCGCCCCGTTTGCGCCCACGACCGTGGATCGCGACTACAAGCCTGGTGAAGACCTGGTGCGGATCGATGCGCTGTTGCCAGGAGGTGGCGATGTACAGCTGCTGCTCGTGTTGCGCCGTGATGATGAAGAGAACCGCGATCTGGATGAGGACTCGATTGGCGCAAAGTGGCACACGTTCATAGGCGATTCGGAGATCGAACTCGTGGGTGGCCGGCACTACGAGGACCTGATCGTTGGTTTCACCTTCAGACACCCTCTGGGCGGGGCGTTGTGGCAGACTGATTGGTTGGCTACCCGCCTGGATAACGAGGACAAATGGGTGGTTTCAGGAATCGTGAATCTGGACTACAGCTTCGCCATCGCGCAGAAAAATGCCTACGTGTTTGCCGAGTATTACCGCAACGGCTTCGGTCGAAATGACAAGCCCGTCGACATCTTCAGTTTGCCCGAGTCACTCGTCGTCCGGTTGCAGCGCGGCGAGGTCTTCAACTTCATGAAAGACTACACGGCGCTGGGCGGGTCCATCGAGTGGCATCCGCTGGTCAGGCAGAACCTGACGCTCATCAGCAATCTGCATGACGCCTCGAGCCTCGTACAGATGCAGCTGAGCTTCGAACCCAGTGATCATCAACGCTTTGAAGTCGGCGTGACGGTACCGTTAGGCGATGAAGGCGACGAGTACGGCGGAATCAGAGTGCTTGGTGACCTGACGCGTGGCGGGCAAACCCAGCTCTACGCGCGCTGGGTTTACTACTTTTAATTGTGGGAAAAGAGGCTGCTAGCGCCCCCAACGTTCCCCGTGTAAAAAGAGTTCGTTCAGCTGGTCGTCGTCTGCTTCGAGGAGTTTGTCCAGCCATCGATGGAAGCGGTGGCCGCCGCCCTCGTTGCGGCCGAACATGACATGGCTTTTGGCGCCGGTGCGCAGGGCCTTCTGCTGGCGTAATCCGGTCGCGTAGTCCTCCTCCCTTACCACATACTCGAGCAGCGTGAACTGCTCCGTCGCGGCCGCGGCCTGCTCCTCGTCGGGTTCGTTCTCCATTACGTAGTTCTGAACCGTGATGGACTCGCCGGGGGATTCGCCCGGAAACAACTGCGAAATCATCACGCTGCGTCCGCCGCCGCCGTCGAACGAGGCGATGGATACGTGCGGAAAGATCGTCCAGACGCCCGACATCAGGTGCGCTTCGGACCATTCCTCCTCGGGCAGATCTTCCATCTCAGCCAGGCTTGGATCCGGCGAGCTGACGCGCTGGTGCGGCCCCCAGGGGTAGTACAACGCCTGGTTGGGCATCTGCGCCCCGAAGGATTCGCGATGCAGGATCGGCAGGTGGTACAGATCCATGTAGCCGTCGTAGGCGATCTTCCAGTTCGGGCCGGCGATGGTTCTGCGCTCGAACAGATGCCAGTGCTCGAATCCGAAATGGGCCAGAATCTGGTCGTAGTCGGATAGAAACGCTTCGAGATCGAGCGTCGAGGCGGGGTTCAGCACCACCCAGATCAGACCGGCCCGCTCGATCACCGGCAGCTTGGTCAGGCCGTTGCACGACTTGTCGATTTCGCCGAAATCCTCGCTCGCGTAAACGGACACCAGGTCACCCAGTTGGTCATAGGTCCAGGCGTGATAGGGGCAGGGGAAGCGCTTGGCATTGCCCGTGCCTTCCCGGACGATCTGCGATCCCCGGTGGCTGCACATGTTGACGAACGCGCGTACCTCGCCGTCCCCGCCGCGCACCAGCAGGACCGGCATGCCGACGGCTTCCAGGGCGCGGTAGTCGCCGGGTCCAGACATCTCGCACGTCAACGCGAGCATCAGCGGCATGCGTTTGAACACCCGGTCGATCTCCAGCCGCCAGCGATCGGGGTCGAAGTAATTGGAGACGGGAACCCGCATGACCTCGGGTTCCTGTTCAATCGTTCCGGCCTTGGCGTGGGCCAGATTGTGTCTGGCCATTTCGATCAGCTGTGCTCGCGACATGACTTCTTACGCAGTACCCGGTGCGGTAGGTTTCAGGCGCTAGAATGGTGTATTCGAGAGCCGGTTGGACCCCGCAAATACGGGAGTCTTGGCAGCCATTGCTCCATAAGATCGTCCCTCGAGGCGCTCTTAGCGACCTTCGAATTGCGGCGCCCGCTTCTCGACGAAGGCCTGCGCTGCGCCCTTGTGATCCTCGGTCATGAACGTGCGAATCATGTGCATCGCTTCGAGATCCATGACGTCGCTCAACGAGCCGTGTTGTGCCGCATTCAGGTTTTTCTTCATGTAGCCGATCGCAACGGTCGGCAGTCCGGCAAGGTGCGTGGCGAATGCCTGCGCTTCAGATTCCAGATGATCCGCGGGTGCGACCTTGTTGACCAGGCCCATGTCGAAGGCCTGCTGGCCCGAGATCACGTCTGCCGTGAAGTACAGCTCCCGCGCTTTGGCTGCGCCCACCAGATAGGGCAGAAAGTAGGACCCGCCGTAGTCGCCGGACAGGCCCACCTTTGAGAATGCGGTCGTCAACTTCGCGGTATCCGCGGCGATGCGCAGATCACAGGCGAGGGCGAGCGAGAGACCGGCTCCCGCGGCCGCGCCGGGTATGACCGCCAGCGTCGGTTTCGGCATTTCGTGCAGCCAGCGGCTCAGCTCCATGCTGGTGCGCAGGCCCTGCACCCGCTGCTCCAGGTTGAACCCGCCACCGCCGGATCCGTTGCCCGCGCCGCTGCCGGAAGACGCATCGGAGGCGAAGCCTTTGACGTCGCCGCCGGCGCAGAATGCGCCTCCAGCGCCCGTCAGCACGACCACGCGGATCGCCTGATCCGCGGCGAGACGTGGCAGGGCTTCGGTGAGGGCCGCCATCATTTCGCCCGACATGGCGTTGCGCACCTCGGGACGATTCATCGTCAAGGTGGCGATGCCATCAGCCTGGGTCTCGATGAGGTGGTCTGTCATATTGGGTTCTCCTGCGTCCTATGGTTCATCAGTGCATCTTCGTACAGCCTACCCGCGACCTTCTTCAC
>SMWF01000078.1 GCA_004357385.1 Gammaproteobacteria bacterium
GCCCTCGGCGTGGAGCAGGGCACGCTCGCGCCGCGCCCGATCCTGAGACGTCACGTACAGGCGCTGCCCGTTGCGAAACTCGTGCTCGGTGCTGATGTGCTCGCCACGAAACGGCGTGTTGTGCAGCACACGACCATCGCCCAGCGCGATGCCCTTGTGCATCACGAAACCTTTACGTCGCGAGACGATGTCGCCTGGAAGATAGCTGCTCATCTGGAAATCCATATCAGTTCAACGTACCGCATACACTGGAGCATGCACAAAGCATTCCAGTTATACATCATTGATTTTATTGAACTATTTACGTCGTCCGTCGGTCAATTCGACCATGTATTGGCGAAATCAACGACTCACGTTGAGCATGAACCGAACCGTTGCAGCCAATTCCTCGTCGCTGCACTGCATGCACATTCCGCGAGGCGGCATGCCGGGCGGAATGCCCTGGATGGTGCTCTCGATCAGCGCATCCTCACCCTTTTCAATCCGAGGTGCCCAGGCCGCCATATCGCCCATCCGCGGCGCACCCGCCGCACCCGAGGCATGGCACGAAAAACAGAACCGCTGATAAGTGAGCTGACCCGGCAGCTTTTCCGGCTTCACGCGTGCTTGCCGGTCGTCACTGGTGTTGCCGTCACCACAGCCCGCCAGCAACATCCAACAAACGAGCATCCATCTCACCTTCAAACCGAGCTCTCCCAGGTTTCGATTTCAAACTGATCGGCGTCGCGCCACGCCGGAAACGCGTCACGATGATCACGCAGGGCGACGGGATCGAGGCTCAAGGTCGCCACCTGAGCCTCGTCACCCAGCTCGACGAGCGCATTGCCGAGAAAGTCGTAAGCACAGCTGTCGCCCGCGTAGCTGATCTGGTTGCCGTCGACCCCGGTGCGGTTGACGCCCACCGAGTAGCTCAGGTTTTCAATCGCCCGCGCCTTGAGCAGCGTTTGCCATGCAATGCGCCGGGCCGCCGGCCAGTTGGCAACGCACAACAACACGTCGTACGCGTCCACGTTGCGCAACCAGACCGGAAAGCGTAGGTCGTAACAAACCAGCGGCAGAATGCGCCAACCGTCGAGTTCCAACACCGGTCGCGCCTGGCCTTCCCGGTAGTGCTGGTGTTCATCGGCCATGCGGAACAGATGGCGTTTGTCGTAATGCGTGATCGAGCCGTCCGGCCGGGCCCAGATGAACCGATTGTAATACGCACCCTTCTCTTCGATCACCACGCTGCCGCACAGTATCTGGGCGCGTTGCGCGGCCCGTTCGCGCATCCACCCCACGGTCGGACCGTCCATGGGTTCCGCCACTTCGCGCGATGCCATGGTGAAGCCCGTGGAGAACATTTCGGGGAGCACCAGTACATCCGACTCACGCGACACGCCGTCGAACAACCCATCGAACAATGCACGGTTGGCCGCCGGATCGTGCCAGTGGGTGGCGCACTGAAACAGACTCAACGTCAGAGCTTGCACAGGATCTCCGCCGCCTTCGCAAGCGTGGCATCGTCCTTGGCGAAGCAGAAACGCAATACCTTGAGGTCTCGCTGTTCCTCCGGTGATGAATAGAACACCGAAATAGGAATGGACGCGACCCCGGCTTCCATAGTCAGCCGACGGGCGAGGTCTACGTCGGCTTCGTTACTGATCGCCCTGTAGTCCAGCAACTGAAAGTAGGTTCCGCCGCTCGGGCGGATACCGAAGCGGGAGCCATCCAACAGAGCGCAGAACAGGTCGCGTTTTCGTTGGTAGAAGTCCGGAAGCCCTAGCACATGCTGCGGGTGCGATGCCATATAGTCGGCAAGTCCATGCTGGATCGGGGTGTTCGATACGAAGTTTACGTACTGATGCACCTTGCGGAATTCTGTCATCAAGTCCTGGGGCGCAACACAGTAGCCCATCTTCCAACCCGTGGTGTGATAGGTCTTACCGAAGGACGACACGACCAGGCTGCGCTGGAACAGGTCCGGGTAGCGCAGCAGGCTCTGATGCGGCACGCCATCGAAGATGATGTGTTCATACACTTCGTCGGCCAGCAGGTAGATGTCCCGATCACCAAGCACCGACCGCAGCGCTTCGATATCGGCGCCCGTCCAGACACCCCCGCTGGGGTTGTGGGGCGTGTTGATGATGATCATCCGGGTCTTGTCGCTGAGGAGGTTCGCGACCCGATCCCAGTCCGGGGTGAACGTGGGCCTGAGCAATGGGACGTGGCGGGTGATTCCACCGCACAGATCCACCGCCGGTTGATACGAGTCGTACACCGGGTCGAACACGATGACTTCGTCGCCTTCATGAACCAGCGCGGTGATCGCGCAGAACAACGCCACCGTCGCGCCCGAAGTGATGGTCACCTCGGACTCCGCGTCCACCTCGCAGTCGTACAGCGTGGCCACTTTCGTTGCGATCTGCTCGCGTAATTGCGGCAGCCCCGGCATCGGTGCGTACTGGTTGTAGCCATGGTTCAGATAGTAGGTGACACGCTCCAGCAACTCCGGCGGCCCGTCGAAGTCCGGATACCCCTGGGAAAGGTTGATCGCCCCGTGGTCCGCCGCCAGCTTGGACATGACGGTAAAGATGGTCGTGCCCACATCGGGCAGTTTGCTGGTCAACGGCATCGCGCGGATCTTCCCCGATTCACGGCCACTACACAATATCAATATATTTTGATATTGTTTTCCGCCCCTGTTAGCATGCGCCTCCGTCGGCTGAACCACCAGAGATGGCAACGCCCGCAATCGACATCCCCCAGGAATTCACCGCTATTTCAAAGGCGGTGGCGGATCCGTTGCGTACGTCAATACTACGGGCGCTGGCACGGGACTCCTTCGGGGTGCTCGAGCTGTGCCGGGTGTTCGACGTGGCTCAACCCGCGCTCAGCCATCACCTGAAGTTGCTGCTGAATGCGCGTCTCGTGGCCAAGCGTCGAGAAGGAAACAGCATCTATTACCGGCGCTCCGCGACTCGCCCGGTGGGCTTGAGCAACTACGTAGCGACCATATTCGAGACCCTGGACGGGCTGCCGCCAGACCCGCTCCTGGAAATTGGCATCGCCAGGGTGCACCGCGAACGAAGCCGTTCCTCCGAGGCTTTTTTCGCCGACAACGCCAAGCGCTTCCAGAATCAGCAGGCCCTCATCTGCGAACCCGCAACGTATGCCGACGCGGCCGTCGAGCTGCTGGACGATCTCCCGCGCGCCGCGCGCGTACTCGAAGTCGGCCCCGGTGACGGCGATCTGCTGATTCGGCTCGCGGCCCGATGCAATCACGTACACGCGATCGACAACGTACCGGCGATGCTCCAACGTGCCCGAGAACGCATCGCCGCCGAAGCGCTCGGCAACGTCACATTGGAACTGGCGGACTTCGCCTCGCACGAGCGCGCCGATTACCAACTCATTGTCGCCGGGATGGTGGTGCACCACGCGCCGTCTCCGGCAGCGTTCTTCCAACACGCAGCCCAGCAATTGCTCGACGACGGAGCACTGTTGGTGATCGAGCTCTGCGAGCACGATCAGGACTGGGTCAAGGACGCCTGCGGCGACCTGTGGTTGGGATTCGAACCCGATCAGCTGGACGATTGGGCAAACCACGCCGGGCTGGTTTCCGGCGCGAGCCAGTACCTCGCGCAACGCAACGGTTTCCGAATTCAACTACGCAAGTACTACAAGTCTATCCATTAGAAGGAGCCCTCATGGCCCAACAGGACTACAAAGTCGCCGATATCGAGTTGGCCGAATTCGGCCGCAAGGAAATCCGTCTGGCGGAAGCCGAGATGCCCGCATTGATGTCACTGCGCCGTAAGTACAAGGGTGAGCAGCCCCTGGCGGGTGCGAAGATCATCGGTTGCATCCACATGACCGTGCAGACTGCGGTGCTGATCGAAACGCTAAGCGAACTCGGTGCCGAGGTCCGCTGGTCGTCGTGCAACATCTTCTCGACGCAGGATCACGCCGCTGCCGCGACGGCCGCCAGCGGCGTACCGGTGTTCGCCTGGAAAGGCGAAACCGATGAAGAGTACGAGTGGTGTCTGGAGCAGACGATCCTGAAGGACGGCAAACCGTGGGATGCCAACCTGCTGCTGGACGACGGCGGTGATCTGACCCTGATGATTCACCAGAAGTATCCCGAGATGCTCGAACGCATTCACGGCATCAGCGAAGAGACCACCACGGGAGTGCATCGCCTCTACGAGATGATGGCCGAGGATGAACTGAAGGTACCGGTCGTCAACGTCAACGATTCGGTGACGAAATCGAAAAACGACAACCGCTACGGCTGCCGGCACAGCCTGAACGACGCCATCAAGCGCGGCACTGACATGCTGCTGGCCGGCAAGCGTGCGCTGGTGATCGGCTATGGCGACGTCGGCAAGGGATCGTGTCAGAGCCTGCGCCAGGAAAGCATGATCGTGCGCGTGGTCGAGATCGACCCCATCTGTGCCATGCAGGCGTGCATGGACGGCTTTGAAGTGGTCTCGCCGTACCTCAACGGCGACAACACCGGTCGGATCGAGGACATCAATACGGTCCTCATGAGCGATACCGATCTGCTGGTGACCTGCACCGGCAACACCAATGTCTGCGACAGCGCGATGCTGAACTCCATCAAGCGTGGCGCCGTGGTCTGCAACATCGGCCACTTCGACAACGAAATCGACACGGTTTACATGCGCGAAAACTGGCGCTGGGACAAGGTCAAGGATCAGGTCCATCAGATCTTCCGCAGCGACGACCCAGGCGACTACGTGATTCTCCTCTCCGAAGGACGGCTGGTGAATCTCGGCAATGCCATGGGTCATCCGTCGCGGGTGATGGACGGTTCATTCGCCAATCAGGTGCTCGCGCAGATGCACCTCTTCGAGCAGGGCTGGGCCAACCAGCCGGAAAATCAGCGCGCGCCGATCACCATCGAAGTATTGCCGAAAAAGCTCGACGAAGAAGTCGCGCAACTGATGGTCGAAGGCTTCGGGGGTACCATCACCCGCTTGACGCCGGATCAGGCAAGTTACATCAACGTCGAGCAGATCGGGCCGTTCAAGCCGGACAGGTACAAGTACTGAGAACGATGATCAGGGCGCTCTGTATCGCGGTTGCGGTGCTGGCAGTTGGCTTCGCCGCCACTACCTACGTGGCGCTGGAACTGACCGAGGTGGCGACGGTGGAGACCGCCAGCTCCGATAGGAGCGGGCCGCGTCAGACCCGCGTCTGGTACGTCCAGCACGGCGATGCGCTCTATCTGGAGGCCGGCCACCCCGACAATCCCTGGGTGCGCGATCTGGAGCACATGCGGAGGCTAGCGCTTTCGGGCGAAGACATCGGCGGTGAGTATCTATTCCAGCAGAGTTCGAGCGCAGCCGACCATGAACGAATCCGGAAGATGATGCGCGGTAAATACGGTTGGCGTGACTGGTGGATCGGGGTCGTGTTCGACACTTCGCGATCACGACTCATCAAGCTCGAGTCCGCGAAGTAAATCCTGCGGTTTCGGGCTTATTCTGGGGCTGTGGGTAGCTATGTTTCTTGGCTGAAGAACGGCAAACTTCGCTAGCATCACTGGGCTAGCGTATGAAGGACTCCACACTTGAGATCCTCGCTCCTCTCCTAAGCGATCTGCGGGCATATTCTGTTCTTGATGAGGTTCGACCCGCTGCCTTTCACCTTGGTGGTCGAGACTTCGTCCACTTCCACGAAACGCCCCAAGGTCCAGTCGCGGATGTTCGACTTTCCAGGGGCCGCGTACACATGCCAGTATCAACAGATTCGGAACAGGCAGAACTTCTGGAGCGTATTGAACGCCAACTTTCTTCTCTTGAATCACATGGTATTCGCAGGCGCCACGGGAAAAGGGGGCCAGGCATGAACGAGATGGATAACAAGACGATGAAGCGGCGCTAGGGTCTCTCCGATGACCTACCGAGTTGAAATACGCTACTGCACCAAGTGCAAATGGTTGCTTCGATCTGCATGGATGGCACAAGAACTACTTTCCACATTTGAGGATGACATTTCCGAAGTAGCCCTGGTACCAGGCGCCAACGCCGTATTCGAGATCAAAATCAATGGTAGTTTAATCTGGTCGCGCGAAAAGGATGGGGGCTTCCCTGAGATCAAGGTTCTCAAATCGCTCGTCCGGGATGTCGTGGCACCCAACAAGGATCTTGGCCACATAGACCGCAAGTTGGCGGAGTCTGGGAACGAAAACGATGCCTAGGCTCGACACGACGACGTAGCGGACAGAAGGGAACGGAACTGCTTGCTTGGCACGCGACTGCGGAACATGGGCATCAAACGTGAAGATCGGATCGATTGTCATCCACCGCACGAATTCGACAGAATGCTCGAATTCTGGCAACAGACCCTTCACTGAGGTAGATAGGCTCATCGACTTGGGAGCGAACCGGGATCCGTGGAGGTACCCACCGGATGCAGACTTCATGGTGTTGGAGGATCCGGGCGGCAACCTCTTCTGGGTGGTGCAGAAATCCTAGACGGAGGTATACATGAACAGAGATGAAATGGTTTCCGTTGCTGAAAGCTACATCACGGGACTTGGCTCGGGAGATTTCTCGGACGTGCCGTTCGCCGAGGACGTTTCCTACGAAAGCCCACTTACTCCGAGACTCCAAGGCCGGGAGGCAATCGATTTTCTCTCTGGGCTGTTCCCGCTGATGCGAGGTTCCGAGATTCTTCAGCACATCGTCGAAGGAGAATACATCGCCTCGCTGTTCATTCTCCATACGCCGAACGGGAAAACGCACGTATTCGATAAATTCCGTGTTGTCCAAGGCAAGCTGAAGGAAATAAATCCATACTACGATCCCACGGTCCTAAATGAAGCCGTTCGATCGCTATGAATGGTTTGCCTAACAGTTCGTAACAGCGGACGCGCCGTTGCAAACTCGCTGGGCAATACAACGCGATGGCTTCTACGCCTGCCGTGGTCTCAAAGGTCCAAGAACATCAGTCGCACGCATCCCTGTGCCAAACTCGAGCGAGCCCGATTGCGAGAGCGGCATACTACGTCCATCATCCGATCCGGACGATCCATCGAACTCCCCACCTGACCGTCACACCGACAAGGGGCACAGGCTATGGCTCATCGATCACGCGTTTGCGCAGTATTGTTCGACGTAGGCTCGGATTCCTACGAATCTGCTGCGCGGTTCTGGAGTGGCGCTCTGGGACGCACGCTCGCATTCGATCCGGATGAGAAATATACGGCGCTTCGCGGCGACCCGGACTACCTGATCCAGAATGCCGATCCCGGCCACGAGGGCGTCCACATCGACATCGAGACAGATGACGTCGACGCAGAAGTAGCCAGGCTGGAGACACTGGGAGCTCGGAAACGCAACAAGGTCAAAGGCTGGTGGGTCATGATCGCGCCCGGTGGCAATCCGTTCTGCGTGGTACCCGTGCAAAGCAAAACCTGGCCCAAAGGCGCGCTCGAGTGGGAATAGGCAGTGGCGCTCGGGCGCATAGATAGTCATGGATTTTGCACGTGGCCCGCATTCACCAGTGTCTGTGTGGGTCCGTTCATCGGCAGTACATTCTTGCCGCCAACGTTGGTGCCGCGAAGCAGTGCAATCCAGGTAGTCATTAGGTCCTCTATGGCGATCGACGAGCGATGGTGAACGACGATTCGCGTAATGTATGCCAACGGGGACTCACCGGCAGGATCTTTCGTTGGATGAGATCCGCAAGCGAATGCAGCAAGCGAGCTAAGGGGGTAACAACGTGCGTGTGACGCGACTATGAAAGCAGCAATAGATCTAATGGAACTCGAATCGAAATCGGGCCAGCACTTTCCTGAACCGTTCCGCAGTACCCTTGGGCCCTATGAAGGGAGAGCACTCGGGGACTATTTCGGCCTGACGCACTTCGGCGCGGCCGTGGACATCCTGCCCCCGAATTCTCAATCGGCGCTGCGCCATTGGCACACCAAGTCGGATGAGTTGGTCCTGATGCTCGAAGGCGAGCTGACCCTGATCACCGACGCTGGGGAAACGTTGCTCAAACCCGGGATGTGCGCCGGGTTCAAGGCGGGTGTGGACAATGGCCATCACCTGGTCAATCGTTCAACCTCGGCGGCAAAATTCTTAGTCATAGGAACGAGAATCACCGGCGATGAGGTTCACTACCCTGACGACGATTTTCAGTGGTTGGTTGAGAAAGACGGATCCTGGTGCGCGGCACGGAAAGACGGAACCAGATACTGAACCGGAGGTGCCTCGATGAATCCATGGAACGAAGTAGTGGATAGCTTCAGGATAAGGTCGAAACGCTTCGAGGCGGCGAAGTTGATCAGCGACGGACGCATCGGCGCTCGTGCCAACCGCGGCCGCATCCTTGCACAAGAGAAAATCGACGCGCTGATCTGGGGCCTGGGTCATGAGAGCCCCGTCGTTCGCCGCTGCTGCCTCGAATTCCTCGATCAACACCCGAATGACGCAGCAATTCTCCATATCGTCAACTGCCTGGACGATCCCGTCCCCCGGGTGCGCTGGCACGCGGTACACGCGCTGATGTGTGATGCATGCAAACCCGGAGCATCGTATCTGTCGGGAGATGCTCTGGATCGTGTTCGAGCGACGGCTGCCAGCGACCTTAATCCGAAGGTAAGACGTCAGGCGAAGCAGGGCCTCTATCTTAGCCGGTGAGTTCCGTTACGAACTCGTCCGGCCGGGGGCTGATGGTACCGTGCACGGAGCCCTCCACCATTCCGAGCGTAGCCCAGGTCTGAAAGCCCAGGATCGACAGCAGTTCAGGTGAGCACTTCGCGATGACTTCGGGCGCGAGCGACAGGGTGAAATTCTCCTGCTGGCGCAGGAACGGCCGACAGAAATACGAAAGAATTCCCACCCGCGACTCGTCCGTGGTGTTCGCGCCGGTGCCGTGCCACAGCCGGCCATCGAAGACCATCGCCGTACCTGCCGGTCCGACCGCCGCAATCGAGCGCGCTGGGTCAACCGGTTCGGTCGGCGTTTCCTCTCGATGGCTGCCGGGCACGATCCGGGTCGCGCCGTTTTCCTCGGTAAAGTCGGTGAGCATCCACATGACGTTGGCCACGACCGGATAAGCGGTGCCCAGCGGCATGTAGCCCTGGTCTGAATGCAGCGCCATAGGCACACCTCCCGTGCCCGCGATGTTGGCGGTGAACGACGACAACAGCACATCATTGCCGAGCCGCTCGTCGCCCAGTACATGTTTCATCAGCGTCTGCGTGAGATCTTTCATCACGATCGAGCGAAAAATCTCGCCTTTGTTGATCAGGTTCCAGATGCGCTGATTAGGGCCGTCCCGCCCGATCGATTCGCGCGACTGCGGCGTCCTGCCACTCCCATCCAAAAAGGCATGATCGCAGTCACGTTCACCAGCAGCCTGTGATTCGATTCTCGCCCTCGCCTCCGCGAGTTCCTCGGGTGAGAGCGCATCTGCGACGCGGGCGAAACCGTACTCGGCCAGGTTTGCTTTGGCTTCTTCGAGATCCGTGGTCAGCGGAGGAAGAAGATCGCCCACGGCCGGTCAGTTCCGCAGGTCGAAGCTGATGTACAACTCCGGCAGGTTACGCAGGATGAAGCTCGCTTCGGCTTCCGGGTCGGCGTGTCCCGGCGTGAGCTTGATGTTGTCCATGTGCTCGAGCAACGCTGGGAAACCAAGATTCAGCTCCTGACGGGCCAACGGCGCGCCGGGGCAATGATGCACGCCGGAGCCGAATGCCATCTGCATGCCGGCCTTCTCGCGTTGCAGATCCACGGCGTCGGGATTCTCGAACTGGCGCTCGTCTCGATTCGCGGCACCGTAGCGCAACATGATCATCTCACCCTCCTTGAGCGGATAGCCGCCAAGTTCCGTGTCCTTGGTGACCAGTCGCGGCAGTCCCTGCACGGGCGCCTCCAGCCGCAACGCCTCCTCGACGAAGGTTTTAGTCAGCTTGGCGTCAGCACCGCGCAGCTGGTCCTGCAGTTCCGGATTCTGGACCAGCAGCAACATGCCCCAGCCGAACGTACTGGTGGTGGTTTCATGGCCCGCGACCAGGAACTGGTTGAGGATGCTCAGACATTCCCCGTGTGTAAGTAGCCGGTCTTCTTCCTCCAGTTTGCTGGTGCCAAGGATGGTGATCATGTCGTCCCGCGGATCTTGGCGCCGTTCCTCGATCACGCGCACGAGCATCTTCTGCAGATCGAGCGCGATCTGCGCCCGGCGGACCATTTCGTCCGGACCGATCGGTGTCAACCGCAACCCGGACGCCGCGGCGGTCGCCGCGTCGTAGAAGAATTCTCGATCTTCCTCGGGAATGCCGAGCCGATCCGAAATAATGCGCAGCGGCACCGGAAACCCGAACGCCTCCATGAAGTCGATCTCGGTCGCATCGCCCAGGCTCGCGATCGTTTCATCGATCACCGCCTGAACGGCGGCTTCCTGGCTCTTGATCCGCGAGGCGGTGAACAGCTTGCTGACCAGTGAGCGGTACTTCGTGTGTTCCGGCTCATCGAGCGTGAGCATGGTCGGCGGCAGCACGATCATCTCTTCGTTGATGCGGACGAGCTCTTGCTGGACGTCCTCGGGTGCGGCCGCAAACTGCATCTGCTGGGCGCCACCGAGAAATTCGTCGAACTTGCTGGAATAGGTCTCGGTGTCTCGAATTGCTTCGCGCAGCAGGTCGTAGCGCGTCACCACGTGGATATTCATCCCAGGGGCCAAGTACACGGGGGCGTGATCGCGCAGCCGACCGTAGGCCTCCCAAGGATCCTTTAGGGTCGGCACGTCGAACAGTTGGATGTCCGAGAGATCTACGGCGCTGGTGCTCATGGTGAACTCCTCACAGTGTGCGTATTCTTCGACGTCGAGCCGCAAAGATAGCAAACCTGACGATGGGCAACACCAGTGGAATTCCAGAGTATCTGGCCGGGAACCGCGCAGCCTGGCAGGAAGCCGCCGCGGAATACGTCGCGCCCGCCGAGCAGAATTGGGGGGGTGAGCCGACCTGGGGAATCTGGGGTATACCCGAGCAGGACCTGCGCCTGTTGCCCGACGACCTCACGGGGCAGCGTTGCATAGAGCTCGGGTGCGGTACCGGGTATGTCTCCGCATGGCTGGCCCGACGCGGCGGCGAACCCGTCGGCATCGACCCGACCCCGAATCAGCTGACAACCGCACGACGGATGCAGCACCGCATCGGACCCGAGTATCCGTTGATTGAAGGCTTCGCGGAGTGCCTGCCATTTCCAGACGACTGCTTCGACTTTGCAATATCCGAATACGGCGCGGCGTTGTGGGCGGACCCGTACCGGTGGATTCCGGAGGCGGCACGTGTGCTGAAGCCCGGGGCGCAGCTGGTGTTCTACACCAATGCCTCACTGGTCGTGCTTTGTACGCCGGACGACCCCGACGACGAGGAACGACCGACTGAAGATCGTCTACTGCGCCCCTACCTGGGGATGCATCGAACGCAATGGAAGGACTCGCCCGGACAGACCGAATTCCACCTGCCCCATGGCAAGTGGATTGAATTGCTGCGCGACAACGGTTTCGAGGTGGAGCGCCTGCTTGAACTTGGCGCGCCACCGGGCGCAACGACCCGGTACCCCTGGGCTGACGCCCAATGGGCGCAATCCTGGCCCACCGAGGAAGCCTGGGTCGCCCGCCTGCGCGCATAGGACGCATAGCAAAGGGATCACAGGAAAAAGGGATGTTCAAAGAACCCGACCGACGCCGAATCTATCTGATGCGTCACGGTGAAGCCGCCTACCTCCGCGAGGATGGCACCGTCGTGGATGACACGCGCGTCGTCCCGTTGACCCCGTTCGGCCGTGACCAGGCGCACCGCCAGGCGGAGCTGCTCGCGGGCGTGGAGTTCGACCGGGCCGTCTGTTCCGGATTACCACGCACTCGGGAAACTGCCGGGATCGTGTTGCGTGGGCGCGATGGCCCAACCCTGGAGATCGTCGAGCCGCTGGAGGAAATCCAGGGCGGAGACCGACACGAACCGGAGGACCTGGGGGCGTGGATCCAACACATTGCCAACCCCTGGGCGGATGCCGCCAAACCCGGTGCGCGCTTCATCGGCGGGGAACTTTTCAGCGACTTTTCGGACCGGGTGATTCCGGCGTTCCAGGCGCTGGTAGCCCAGCAGGACTGGCGCTGCCTGCTGCTGGTTCTGCACGGTGGGGTCAACCGGCTGCTGTTGAACCACGTAATGAACCTGCCGCTGGGAGGCACCCTGACCGTCGAGCAGGACACCTGCTGCATCAACATCATCGATCTGGACATGGAAGATGGTGCGGTTGTGCGCTATCTGGTGCGGGCGATCAACATCACCGGCTACAATCTGAGCAAAGCCGGCATACACCTCACGGACATGGAGCGCGCCGCTAAGCGTATGGCAGCCCAGATCAGCTCTCGGCCAGAATGAACTGGTCGAATGGCGGACTGCCAGACTGCGGTGCTAAACAGGGGGAAGACTATGAAATACGTCAATCTGGGTGAGACCGGCATCAGCGTCTCGCGACTCTGCCTCGGCATGATGACCTACGGCTCCACCGACTGGCGCGATTGGGTGCTGAACTACGACGACGCGCGACCGTTCGTCGAACGTGCTCTGGACGCCGGTATCAACTTCTTCGACACCGCCGACGTCTATTCCAACGGTGCTTCCGAGGAGGTGCTCGGACGCGCCCTCAAGGAGCTGAGTGTGGATCGCGACGATGTGGTAATCGCCACCAAGTGCTTCGGCGGAACCCACGACAGAAGCCGCAATCGCTGGGGCCTGTCACGCAAGAACGTCATCGCCTCGTGCGATGCATCCCTGGCACGTCTTGGTACGGACCATATCGACCTGTATCAGATTCACCGGTTCGATCCGAACACGCCCCTCGAAGAGACCATCGACGCCTTGGACAGCCTGGTTGAGTCCGGCAAGGTCCGCTACCTCGGCGCCTCCAGCATGTTCGCCTGGCAGATGGCGAAGTACCTGTTCACTCAGGATGCGCGCAGCCGTGCCCGATTCGTGAGCATGCAGAATCACTACAACCTCCTCTATCGCGAAGAGGAACGCGAGATGAATCCGCTCTGTGAGGACCAGGGGGTTGCGTTGATTCCCTGGAGCCCCTTGGCGCGCGGTTACCTGGCACGCACCGGCGAGACGTTGAAAGATACCGTGCGCGCCAATTCGGATGACTTCACCAATCTTCTGTATCGCGATTCGGACATCGAAATCGTTGACCGCAACGCCGCAACCGCCGCCCGACTAGGGGTGAAACCAGCGCAGACGGCGCTCGCCTGGCTGCTGTCGAAACCCGCCGTGACAGCGCCGATCATTGGCGCCTCGAAACTGGAGCACCTAGACGACGCCATTGCCGCCGTCGAGGTGGAGCTTGCCGATGACGACATCGCGCAGCTGGAGGAGCTTTACCGGCCGCGCGCAGTCGCTGGGCACGCATAGCAGCCAATGAACGTCGAATGTTAGGCTAGCTCGTGAAGGGTGACTGCGCCGGGAGGAGGACACGACATGTTACTGAATTCGTTGAGCGTCGATCGGGCCGAGTTCGAACGCGGAACCGGCTGGACGCTGAAGCCTGAAGGCGCCTGCAAGGGCGACGTCTGCATTCCGCTACCCGATCCCATGGCGGAGCAGATCGATGTAGAAGCGACCGCCAGCGCCATGGGTCTGCCACTGGTGGCCGCGCCCGAGCACAATCTCTGGGCGCTGGGTCCAGAGTCGATCGGCTCGCGCGCGCTGACCAGCGCCGAAGCGCCGAACCTGCGACTACCCGATCTCGAGGGCAACGAATTCGAGCTGTCCAGCCTGCGCGGACAGAAGATCGTGGTGTACGCCTGGGCGCCCTACTGAGGCTGCTCTCGATCCCTGCCCGTGTGGCAGGAATTACGCAACGAACTGCATCCGAAAGGCCTGGAAATCGTCACCGTCGGCATGGACGCGCTGGGCGCGGACGGCTGTCGGGAGTTCATCGAGGCGGCAAAGCCGGAGCATCCTTCGCTGATCGACCGGCATCACGTGCTGGCCGAGCTGTTCGGGGTGGTGAACATCCCACAGAGCATCTGGATCGACGAACAGGGAATGATCGTTCGGCCCGCCGAAACGGCGCCGGAGCCCCCGGATCCCGACCGCGCACCGAGCATGGAACTGCCCGCCGAAATGCCGCAGCACTTCGTCGAGATGATGGGTGAAGCCGCTAAGATCCAGCAGGACCCGGAGTCCTACCATGCGGCGCTGCGTGACTGGGTCGAGAACGGCGCAGACAGCCAGTTTGCACTCTCGCCCGAAGCTGTCGTTGCACGTTCCCGACCCCGCAACGAAGAGATTTCCCGTGGCCATGCGCACTTCGAACTGGCTGCCCAGCTGGAGATCGACGGCCACCACGATGCGGCGATCGAGCACTTCAAAGACGCCCACCGCCTGGTTCCCGAAAGCTGGACGTTCCGTCGCCAGGCCTGGTCGTTGGAGCAACCCATCGAAGGACCGATGGCGCGTTTCTGGCAGGGGCCGTCGGATGAAGATCCTGGCAGCTGGCCCTACGCAGGAGACTGGGTCTCAGACATTCGTGCGGTCGGTGCGGAGAACTATAACGAGCCCTGGACACCCTGACCCGCGGGTCAGCGTTCGTCCAGCGCGAGTGCGGTGACGGCGAGGGCCGTCGCCGCGCGGTGTTCCTTGCGCACGGCGCTCCCAGCGGTTTGCCAAGCTCTCCGGCCAGCGTTTCAATCTGCATGGCGGTCAGGCCGAGGGCCTCGGCGGCAATCGAAAACGCTTCGACAGGCAGATTTCCCGGACCGCCATGCTGATGTCCTTGGCCATAGCAGGACCCTCCTCTGTTTCAGCTTAATCTGCAGGCACCGGCCTGATTAGAACAATATATTTGTCTAGACAATAATATTGTTCTATAGTCAAAGCTCGTCAGCCGAAAATGTCCGGGACACCCGATGCATCAAGCCGTCCACCGGCTCAGCGAGCCGCAACAGATTCAGGCGCTCGCCCACCCACTGCGCCTCGACGT
The DNA here is from genome assembly GCA_004357385.1 of Gammaproteobacteria bacterium. GTDB lineage: Bacteria > Pseudomonadota > Gammaproteobacteria > Pseudomonadales > Azotimanducaceae > SMWF01. The sequence goes on from SMWF01000078.1 coordinate 15,015, forward strand.
CATCGCCGCCCTGCGCGAACCCGACTCCGCGGCTGGTGTCGCCCGCCAGATCGGCCGACCCCGTCAGCAGGTCAACTACCATCTGAAAGAGCTGGCGCGTGTAGGGCTGGTGACGCCGGCCGGCGAACGGCGCAAGGGCAACTTCATCGAGCAGCTCTATCAGGCGGTAGCACGTCGCTTTGTCGTGTCGTCACGATTTACCTGGAACCAGGAACAGCTCGAAGCTACGTTGCGCGATCAGGTCGCACTGGCCCAGCTCACCGAACTGGGCGAACGGCTGCAACGCGATGCGGCCCGCCTGATCGACGCCGCCATGATGGACGGGACCGAGATTCCCAGCGTATCGGCCGTCGCCGAAGTGCGCTTCGAAAACGAAACCGCCCGAGCCCGGTTTCTCGAAGAATACATGGACGCGCTGCAGAAGCTGTTGAACAAACATGGCGGAACGAAGGGTGAGGCTTTCCGGGTCACGTTTGCGGCCTATCCGGAACTGGAGGACGCCTAATGGAAGATGGATTCGAAGCGACGTTCGTGGTGGACCTGGCGATTGATGAGGTGTGGGAGGCGATCACCTCCCCGTCGCCTCACGTTGGCGCCGAAGCCGGGCCAATGCGCTACCTGATTGCAGGGTTCCCGGCGTTCGGTGCGGATCACGCACCGGGGACGCTGGCCACGGAACTGGAGGTGGACCCCGGCCGGTTACTGCGCGTGCACAAGGACGAGGAACCCTGTGCCGGCACGGAAATCGCCATCGTCCTGGAGAATGCCGAAACCGGCACCCGCGTGACCGTCGTTCAATCGGGCTTCGGGCCGTGGCTGAAGAGCGTTCGCGACACCTTCGAGGCCCATTGGCTGCAGATCGTGCATGACTTGCGGCTGTTCATCGAACGCGGCATCCGGGTCCCGGGCACCGCCTGGGGCGCGGACCTCGGTGCTACGACCAAACAGCACCCGTTGGGGTTGGAGATTACGGCAGTGACCCAGGGTGCCTACGCCGAGCGCCTGGAAATGCAGCCCGGCGATCTGCTGTTGACCCTGCGCAACATCCGGGTACACGACATCCAGCAACTCTGGACGATTCTCGCGCTTTCGACGCCTGGCGACGAGACCGAGGCAAGCTGGGCACGAGGTCGTGACGTGCTGTCAGCCAGCGCTACGCTTTAACGCGTAGCGAAAGCGCCGCAAAGCCAAAGGGCGGCAACGTGACGAGACCGCCGGTTTCGGTCTCTGCCAAGGGATCGAACGCCTCGGCCTGCACGACATCCGGCTCCATGGGGTCGTCACGTCGTGGTGACCCAACCACCTGAAAACGGGACGACCTGACCCACGATGAAATTGCTCTTGTCCGAGGCGAGGAACAGCGCCAGTTCCGCGCTCTCCCAACTTTCGGCGACCCGTCTGCTGGGTACATTACGCGCCAGATGTTTCTGGAATCGTTCCGAAGCGACCAGATCGTCGGGGTAATATGCTTCGTTGCTCACGTAATTCTGCGCGATCGCATTGATCTGCACGTTGCCCGCCGCAAACTCCAGTCCAGCGGCGCGAACGAAGGCATTCTGGGCGCCACGCGCTGCGCAGTAGGCCGCGGAACCCGGAATGCCACGCAGTGGTGCGGCACTGGTCACCGCCACGATCTTGCCGCCGCCGCGCGCTTCCATCGCCGGCGCGGCGGCGCGAACCAACCACATCAACGGATCCACCATGGTCGCGAACAGCGCCCGCCAACGATCATCGTCGATGTCGGCGACCGGCGTACTGGTCGGATCGCGGGCCAGATTCGCGATCACAACGTCCAGGTCACCCGCTTCTTCCAACATTGTCGCGACCTGCGCCGCGCTGTGGATGACGCCGTTCACCCGCGTGACCTGCGCGCCCTCCGCTTCGAACAGCTCGGCGACGGCCGGGCCCATGTAATCCTCGGCCTGGGTCACCAGCACCCGCCGGCCTTCCATTCGATTACCCATCCTCCACTCCTTCGATCCGTCAGCGAGGTCCGTTAGCTGATCCGTCAGTGTTGAACGACCCGCCCCTTCATCCAGTTGTTGCTGTCGTGAAAATCGGCGACCACGTTGCCCGGATGAACGAGTGCATCGAACAGTGGTCGATCCTCATCGGCCAGCGTCATCTCGAGAACCGGCAGCGCATCTTCGAGGTGTTCGAGGGTTCGCGGTCCGTAGATGGGGGCGGTGACCAGCGGCTGATCCTTGACCCATAGCAACGCAAGCGCAGCGGTGGAGAGCTGGCGCTCGGCGGCCATGCGCGCAACCTCCGCCACTACTTCCAGGCCCCTGGGCGTCACGCGCGTTTCGAATCGTGCACCCCAGCGGTCCGCCCGGGAACCGTCGGGCTTGAGGTTGTCCGCTGTGTAGCGGCCGGTCAATACGCCGCCGGCGACCGGGGACCACGGCAGCACTGCGAGATCGTAGCGCTCGCACAGAGGGAGCAGCTCGTTTTCGATGCGCCGATCGAGCAGGTTGTAGGGGGGCTGCTCGCTGACATAGCGATTCAAGTGCAGCTTCTCGCTGATCGCCAACGCTTCCATCACCACCCAGGCCGGGTGCGTGCTGGCACCGATGTAGCGCACCTTGCCGGCGCTAATCAGGTCATCGAATGCGCGCAGCGTCTCATCCTGAGGGATGTCCAACGCGGCACGATGCAATTGATACAGGTCGATGTGCTCGACCTCGAGCCGACGCAGTGATGCTTCGCAGGCCTCGATGATGTGCAGGCGCGACCCGCCGCGTTGGTTCGGCCCCGGCCCCATCGGGCTGAATACCTTGGTAGCCAGCACCACGTCGTTGCGCGCACCGCTCAGGCGCAATGCCTTGCCGACGATGCGCTCGCTCTCCCCGGCGTTGTAGACATTTGCGGTATCGATGAAGTTGATACCCGCGGCCAGTGACCGCTCCACGATAGCAATGGACTCAGACTCGTCGGTCGGCCCACCAAAGTTCATGGTGCCCAGGCACAGCGGAGAAACCATCACTCCGCTCCGGCCCAATCGTCGGTATTGCATCTACTCTCCCCGGCCCCGCAACGCGCGCATCGCGTCAAAGATCGCTATTCTGTGCGCATCCGTGGGCCACTTACAACGCGATGAAACGGTTCGAGGCATTGACCGTCGCCAGACATGACTGACCACGCCTCATTGATGCGCAACCTGATCGGCAAGCGCCTGCTGATCGTGACCGGTAAGGGTGGGGTCGGCAAGAGCACCATCGCCGCAGCGTTAGCCGCCGAAGCCGCGCGTCGCGGCCGACGCGTCCTGCTCGCCAGCCACACGCGCATCGAGGGCCCGCATCCCTGCTTCGGAACCACCATGTCCTACAAACCCGTGCGCCTGACGGAGAATCTGTACCTGTCCAGAATCGACGCCCGGGATGCTCTGAAAGAATACGTGCACCGGACCCTGCCACTGGGCCAGTTTTACGACTGGTTTCTGGACGGCAAAGCGTTCGCCCATTTCACTGAAGCCACGCCGGGATTCGACGATCTGTTGTGTCTGGGCAAGGTCTACGATCATGTCACGGGGCCCGACGCGTTCGACCTGGTGGTGCTCGACGCCCCGTCGACCGGTCACGCTGCGCTGATGCTGCGCGTCCCGGCAGTGACCTGTGCCGCGGTGGCCACGGGACCCTTACACCACAACGCGCTGAAGATTCGATTGTTGCTGGAGGGCTCACGTACCGAGGTCGTGCTCGTCGCTCTGCCGGAGGAGATGGCATTGCGCGAGGCCCAGGAATTGGGCGACCACATCACGACCGAGCTCGACATGTCGGTAGCGGCGTTGGTCCTGAACCGCATCGTGCCACCGCGGTTCGACGACTCGGAAATCGATGCCTTGAGTGCACTGCCAGAGGGCTCACCCGCACTGCAGCGAATCACCCGTGCCGCCCGCGAGCGCCACGCCCTGGCGGTGCTTCAAGCTCGCTATGAAACGACCTTCGGCCCGGCCGCGCCACGGCTACGGGTACCCCACATCATTCAACAGCAGTTCGACGGGCCGGCACTGGTCGACCGGGTCGCGGATCATCTGTCCGAAAGAAATCCCGACGGATGAACGACCCGACCGCGTTCGACCCGCTGCCCCTGGTGCGCGATGCGCGGCTGATCGTCTGCTGCGGCAGTGGCGGAGTCGGCAAAACCACCATGGCCGCAGCATTAGCCGTGCTGGCTGCCCGGCAGGGGCGCCGCGCGCTCGTGCTGACGATCGATCCGGCCCGGCGGCTCGCCCAGGCGTTGGGTCTGGAGACTCTCAGTCACGAGCCACAGCAGATTGCGCTGCAAGCCCCGGGAACGCTGGCTGCGATGATGCTGGACAGTAAGCACACCTTCGACGGCCTGATCGAAAAATACACGCCGAGCGCGGAGGTACGGGACGCCATATTTGGCAATGCCTACTACCAGCACCTGTCCACCTCGCTCGCGGGTTCGCGGGAATTCATGGCGATGGAGAAGGTCTACGAGCTTGCCCAGGATGGCCGCTATGATCTCCTGATCGTGGATACGCCGCCGGCGCAGCACGCGCTCGACTTTCTCGACGCCCCACAGCGGCTTCTCGATCTGTTTGACGGGGCTTTCGTCAAGCTCCTGGTGCAGCCCTACCGGATGGCCGGGCGTCTCGGGTTTGAGGTCTTCCGCCGCTCATCCGATCGCTTCCTGAAGGTGTTCGAAAAGTTGACCGGCTACGAGGTGCTGGCTGATCTGTCGAATTTCTTCCTGGCTTTTTCGGGCATGTTCGATGGCTTCAAGGAGCGATCGCGGCAGGTCATGCGGATGCTGCGCCAATCAGATACCAGTTTCGTCCTGATCTGCGCACCGGAATCAGGCAGCCTCAGCCAGATCGACGGCTTCTTCAAACGGCTGAACGACGACGACCTGCCGATCGGCGGATTGATCGTTAATCGGGTGCATCGGGCCGAAGCGATCGATGATCCGGCCAGCTACAGGCTATCAGCCGGGGACCTCGAACTGCTGGCGGAGATTCCGGGCCATCCGGACAAGCGGCCGCTGGTCGAGCGCCTGACAGAAACCTATCGCGACCACGTGATGCTGGCGGTGCTGGATCAGGCGGCGATCGCATCGACGCAGATTGCGGTCACGACCCCAGTGATCACGATCCCGCACTTCAACCGGGATCTACACAGTATCGAGGACCTGGAAGCGGTCGCTGGCGTACTCGAGGGTCATTGAGCGGCAAACGTGCGCGCCAGACCATCGGCCAGGCCGATGCACGGCTGCCAGCCAAGCAGAGGCTTTAGCCGCTGGTCGCGAACGACCCAATCCTCGTGAAACAGCTCGCGCAGTTTGCCCGGGGTCAACATCGGCGCGCGAGGGGTCAGCCAACCGAGCACGAGGTTAGCGTAGCCAGGGATCAACATCAGGCCATGAGGCAGCGGTAGCTTCACGATCCGGCGCCCGAACAACGCACTCACCACACCGATGACTTCGTCCCAGTTGTACCCTCCAGGCATGCCGTCATCCAGTTCGAACACGCCCGACGCCGCCGGCGCGCCAAGCCAACCGAGCATCGCATCGACCAGATCGTCGACGTAGATCAGCGAAAAACGGCCCGCGTGGCCCGGCACGGTCGCCAATCCACGCCGCATGCCATCGAGGGTTGGGCGGAGCTCCTTGTCTCCCGGGCCGTACACGGCCGGTGCCCGGTACGCACTCCACTGAAGGTCGTCCGTTGCCTCGAGAATCTGTTCCGCGGCGCGTTTGCTGCGCGCGTAGTGGGATAGTTGTGGCTCCCGCGCGGTCAACGACGACAGCAACAGAATGCGCGGTTTCGTCGGGCAACGCCGCGCGGCTTCGGCAACGGCCGCTGTGCCAATCACATTGACGCCCTCGAAGTCGGCATAACGCGCGCCCCGCACCGCGCCCGCACAGTGGATCAGCGCATCGGCATCCGCCAGCAGTCGGTCCAAGCCGGCGGGATCGTCCAGGGCAGTGAGCAGCCATTCGACACCCTCGGCGGCCGCCATCGGGCGACGGGTGAGCGCCCGGATTCGATGGCCCTCCTCACCGAGACGTTGCAGCAACCGGCAACCGATGAAGCCGGTGGCTCCGGTGACGGCGACAAGCTGGGATTTCTGCATGGGCTCCTCGGGGACCGGAGCCGGGAGGGAAGGCCGGCCCGATCAGGAAGACATGGCGCGCAACAGGTGCTCGCCTTGAGAGCCCAGCGAGGCTGTATAGTCGCGTTTCGCCTTGGATCGAGACGGCTTACCCGACGACGTCCGCGGCAAGGCGTGTGCATCCACCAGCTCTACCTCGCAGTCGATGCTGAACTCCGCTCGAATGTTGGACTGAATCCGTTGTTGAAGGTCATCGCGTCGCTTGGGATTGCACTCACGGCACTGGATGAGCATGACTGCCCGCTCGCCCATTCCGTTATCCATCGAGAACGCCATGGCATCGCCGGTTCTCACGCCAGGCTGGCGCTCCGCCACGTATTCCAGGTCGTGGGGCCAGAAATTGCGGCCATTGACGATGATGATGTCCTTCTCCCGGCCGGTCACGACCAATCGGCCCGATACGGTGTAGCCAAGATCACCGGTGTTCAACCAGCCATCTTCGGTAAGCACCTCCGCCGTCGCGACCGGCTCGTCGAGATACCCCTGCATCACGCTATCTGTTTTCACCCAGACCGTCCCTATCTCACGGTCGCGCAAGCGTCGCCCGTCCTGATCCTGTATCTGCAGCCGGATACCCGGCAAAGGCGCACCGCAATCAACAAATTCCCGCACCGCCAGGCGGCCACGGTTGGCCTCCGACACTTCGGCTGCAAAGCGCTCGTCAACACAGCGATCGCGGTCGACGTGGTCGACAGCCGCACCGATGCCGCGTTGCCCGAAGCTGATCGCGAGGCCCACCTCGGCCATGCCGTAACACGGCAGGAACGATTCGCGCTGGAAGCCACTGCCCTGGACCGCATCGACGAACGCGTTCAACGCATCCGGGCGAATCATTTCCGCTCCGACGCCCGCCACGCGCCACTTGTCGAGCTTGAACTTGCCACCGTTACCGGTCCGCAAGCGGCGCGCGCACAATTCGTAACCAAAGGGCGGTCCGAACGAAATCGTTGCCTGGGTCCGGTCCATGAGGGTCAACCACAGGCGCGGACGCATCGCAAACTCGCGGGTGCCAAGGTAGGCAACGGGCACCTGCGCGGCGACCGGCACCAGCAGTTTCCCGACCAATCCCATGTCGTGATAGAACGGTAGCCAGGAGAAGAAGCGATCATCGGGCGTCAGGCCCAGGCCATCGCGGATGATCGCTTCCAGATTGCACATGACGGCGCGCTGGGTGATGACCGCGCCCCGCGCCACCCGCGTACTACCCGACGTGTACTGCACGTACGCCACATCATCGCGGTGTACGATCGGCAACGCCCCTTCGATCGGATCGACTCGATCGAACTCGTCCACGGTGCCGACAAACTCGAGGTCGAGGGTGCGCGATGCGTCGCGCAACAGATCGATGAATTCCTCGGTCGCGAATGCCGCACGCGATTTGGAACTTTCGATCAGGAAGTTGAGTTGTTGGAGGTAGCTGTCCTTGCCGCCCAGGGTAACCGTCGCAGGCATGGGCACGGGCACGAGACCCGCGTACTGACAGGCGAAAAACATCATCGCGAATTCCGGCCGCGTTTCCGCGACGATCGCAATGCGTTCGCCTTTACTGACGTTCAAAGCAAGTAACCGACGCGCGATGGACTGTGCCCGTTCCCTGAGTTCCTGGTATCTCAGTTCCCGGTATGCATCGCCACGACCATCGAAAAATGTCATGCCATGCACGCCAAGGGCCGCATGATCCAACGCTTCAGTTAGGGAGGAAAAATCCCCTGGTCGCCAATTTTTGTCTTCTGTTACCTGTTCTACGTTATGGGCTGACCCATCTATCACAAACACACACTCAAGTTGTTATATTTAGAGACTTCCCGCGACACACACGCTGCGGGCACCTCTTCCCCTGAGACCAACCGGATTAATCAGATAATTCGGCTGTTACTTGAGCTCTATCCGCCCCTTAAGGAGCTATAATTTTCGCCGGCTATTATACCGATGGGACCTAAGAGGTAAATCGTTACTTTGGGCATCAAAATTGAACCCGTTCGCACTCCGAAGGATCGTAAGCGGTTCATACGGGTCCCTTGGCACGTCTACGAGCGCGATTCCAATTGGGTGCCACCCCTGCGAATCGACCGCCAACAGCACCTTTCGCCGAAAGCGCCGCATTTTCAGCACCTGGACTGGCAAGGTTGGATCGCCACTCGGGACAAGCAGCCGGTCGGCCGGATAAGCGCTCAGATCGACCGTTTGTGCAGCGAGGTTGGCCGCCCGGAACTCGGCTATTTCGGCATGCTCGAGGCCATTGACGACGCGGACGTGTTCGGAGCGCTGTTCGACGTGGCCGAAGGCTGGCTCAAGGAACAGGGCAAAACGACCATCGCCGGTCCCTTCAATCTGAACATCAATCAAGACATCGGATTACTCATCGATGGCTTCGACACCCCGCCCTACTTCCTGATGCCCCACGGTCAGCCCTACTACGATGGGCACGTAGGCCGACTCGGCTACGAGAAAGCGGTCGATCTGCTCGCCTACGAAATCGACCCCGATTTCGAGCTGCCCAGGGTCATGCGCGCCATTCAGAACCGCCTGAAGGAGCGTATTTCGATTCGCTACCTCGACCGCAAACACATCGACCGCGACCTCGAAATCATGCGCGACATTTTCAACGATGCATGGTCGAAGAACTGGGGCTTTGTGCCGTTCACCGAAGAGGAATTTCGGGCGATCGGGCGCGAGATGTTGCTGGTGGTGAAGGATGACTTCATCACGATCGCCGACTACGACGGCCGGCCCTGTGCGTTCCTCGTCGTGCTGCCCAACCTCAACGAAGCGATTCACGACCTGAACGGCCGGCTGACGCCATTTGGCTGGCTGAAACTGCTGTGGCGACTGAAGGTCCGCTATCCACGCAGCGGACGCGTGCCGCTGATGGGCGTCCGTCGCGAGTATCACAACACCCGCCTCGGGCCCGGGCTGGCGATTGCCGTGATCGAGGTCGGCCGGGCCGCGAGCGTGAAGGCCGGGATCAAGAGCCTGGAAATGTCCTGGATCCTCGAGACCAACCAGGGCATGCGCAACATCATCGACGCCATCGGCGGCGTCGAAAACAAACGTTACCGCATGTACGAAAAACAGCTCATCTGAACCGACTCTGAACTGATGAACAGTAATGCGCCCAGCCTCGTGCTGTTGGCCGGCGACCGCGGCGGAACCGACCCCCTGGCTGGCTACCACGGCGTTTCGAGCAAGGCGCTGGTACCCATTGACGGCGAGCCCATCATTCTGCGGGTCATGCGGACACTCGAAGAATCGACATTCCGGGAACGCCTGCTCATTGGGCCGCGTCGGGAAACCCTCGACGGGGCACCCGAGCTTCGCGCGCAAATCGATGCGCAAGGCTGGCGCTGGTTGCCCCCAGCGGCTTCGCCTGCCGCAAGCGTCGCGACGGCCCTTACCCAGGTTGAACACGCGGCAGGGGTGCTGGTCACCACGGCAGACCACGGACTGCTGAGCGCATCGCTGGTCGACGAGTTCCGCACTGCTGCTACCGCCACCGGCGCGGCCCTGGCGATCGGTTTCGTCCGCCATCGGGACGTAATGACAGCCTTCCCCAATGGACGACGCACGGGCTGGGGATTTGCGGACGACCGCTACTGTGGCTGCAACCTGTACTTCTTCGCCCGCACCGAAGCAAAGGCCGTGGCGGAGCTCTGGTGCACCCTCGAGAGCGAGCGCAAGAAACCGTGGAAAGTTATCCGGCTGCTGGGAGCCGGCGCGCTGTTGAAGTTTCTCACCCGTCGTCTGACGCTGAGCGATGCCCTGGGCCTCCTCGGCGCGCGCGCCGGCGCAGACATTGCACCGGTACTGCTATCGAACCCAGCGGCTGCGATCGACGTCGACAGCATCGCCGACTGGCAATTGGTCGACCGCCTGATCAGGGCCGGCTGAGTTCGAATTCACGGCATTCCTGTGCAACCACCTTGCCCGCCCGGTGCGCGTACTCACTGACTTCAACACGCCAACCGCTGCCCGTTCGGCTGATCCGGTAGCCGTTGTAGCCGCCGCGACCCAGTCCCACCAGCGATGCCGACGGCGCTGCAACAACCACCATGTCGCCCTGGGAGGTGGAAACCACATCGATCCTGCGTTTGTGGCCATGTCCGTGCACCACCAGTTCGGCCCCCTGACGCTGCAGGACACGCAACAGCGCCGCGGCGTCCGTCAGCCGTTTGCGCCATCGGTGTCCCCGCGGCAATGGGGAATGATGAATCAGGACCAGCCGGAACAGGCCACGCTGACGCGCCTGATCGAGCAGCACCGCAATCCGCTGGCGCTGCTCTTCACCGATCCGGCCGGTGGCGAACAGCGGCGCGCTGGGAACCGCTGAGTCCAAGCCGATGATCGCCACGCTGTCGCGGACCCGTAAACTCGGAAACATCGGTTCGCTCGCGATACGCGAATCATCTCCCGCGAGGTACTCCGACCAGCACCCCACCGTTTCACTCCAATCGGCCCGCACGTAACGGTCATGATTGCCAGGTATGACAGTGACCTCGTCCGCTTTGCCGAGGGAGCGCAACCAGGCGGCAGCGGCCCGGCACTCAGCAGGCAGGCCCACATGCGTGAGATCGCCGGTCACGGTGATGTGATCGAACCCGCGCGCTTGGATATCGGTCACCACATCGGCGAGCACGCCCGGACTGTGCACGAACCGGCGATGACGGCGCCAGGACAGGTAGCCGAGCATGCGTTTGTTGAACAACGGCCGCCAACCGGCGCCCTCGAGGGAGGTAAGGTGAGGATCGGAAAGCTGCGCGATGCGGAAGCTGTGGGAGTGGGTGTCGGTGTCGATGGCTACCGATCCATGGGAACTGGATATCCGAGGCTTGTTAACATAGCCCGCTGTTCAGCGCCAGCCGGAGTGTCGGGTGCCCATCGCGGTCATCAGCAATCTCAACAGCCACCGCAACCAACGCCTGGCCGGCCCGGTGCGCGCGCTGCTCGAGACCAGCCCCGAGGTCATACATGTCGAATCCCGGGATCCGAGCGAACTTCCGGCGCTGCTCGACGCGCTGCGCCGTCAAGGAGTCAGCCATCTGGCGGTCAACGGTGGCGATGGTACCGCCCAGCACACGCTCACCGCCCTGTTGAATGGAGCCTGGCCAGACCCACCGACGCTGGCGGTGCTCCCCGGTGGTACCACCAACATGACTGCGCACGACCTCAATGGGGGCAAGCTCGGACTGCTCCCGGCGCTACGCGCCTTCCTGGCTGCAGCACGACGCGCCACCCCGCCCAGGCTCATGCCAGAGACAAGACGCATCATTCGTGTGCAATGCGACGGCCACGACGATCAGTACGGATTCTGCTTCGGCTTGGGCGCCATCGTGCGCGGCATTCGCTACTGCCACGAGCGGGTGTATCAAATGCGGCTTCCCAACGAACTCGCCCCGGGTGCCGCGATGCTGCGCGCGTTCTATGGAATCGCGCGACGCGAGCCCGTGTTCGCGGAAGGGTTGCCCGTGACGCTCCGTTACGCCGATGGCGAGTCCGGTGCCCAGAGCGAACAGCTGGATACGAGCTTCATGTGCATCTCCACCCTGCGGCGCTTGTTTCTCGGCATGACGCCATTCTGGGGTTCAGGCACCGGTGACCTCGCGATGACCATCGTCCGGGAGAAGCCGGAACGTCTCCTGCGCACGCTGCCCGCCCTGCTGCGCGGTCGGCCCACCCGACACCTGACGACGGGCAACGGCTACACCAGCCGGCGACTCGATTGCCTGCAGATCGAAAGCGACGGTGAGTACATGCTGGACGGTGAAGTTTTTCCGGTCGCCGACAGTCCGCTGAAACTCGACGCCGTCACCCTACCGATTCTGGCGTTGGCAACGACACCCGGCGAACCCAGCGCCCGGTGAACGATCTTGCGGACATCCTGAGGCGCGAGACAGATCGGGAGTTGCCCCGCGCCGTGGCACGGATGAGCGACATTGCCCGAACGCGGTTCGGTGCCGCGGTCGACGGCGTGCTGTTCTACGGCTCATGCCGGCGCCAGGATGATCCGGACGGTCTGTACGATCTTTACGTCCTGCTGGCTGACTATCGTTCACTACCAACGCTCGAGGCCTGGCTGGCCCGCATCCTGCCGCCGAATGTGTACTACCTCGAATACGGCAATGGCAGCGCGCGCCGGCGGGCCAAATGTACGGTCATCTCACTACGTGATTTCGAGCGCGGCACCTCCAGACTCTGGTTTCATTCTTACTTGTGGGGCCGTTTCTGCCAACCGGTCAGCCTCGCTTATGCTCGCGATGACCGCATAGAGCAGCGAATCCTGGGCTGTCTCGCCAATGCGGCGCGAACCTTTCTGTCCCGAACGGCGGGGCTGGCGCCCGCGCAGCCAACGACCGCAGATCTCTGGTCCACGGGGTTGCGTGCGAGCTACGCCGCCGAGTTGCGCAACGAAGCGCCGAATCGTGCGGATCATCTGTTCGACAGCCATGCGCATCAGCTGGACGCGGTCACCCGCGCAGCCGGGTTGGCCGAGCTTCGCGCCCAGCCGGATGGGGTGCGTTGGACGGTCGAGCTCAGTGCGACGGCACGACGCATCACCCGGTGGAGCTGGGCCGTGCGCACGATCCAGGGCAAGCTGCTGTCGCTCGCCCGGATTTTCAAAGCCTGGTACACCTTCGACGGCGGGCTCGACTACATCGTCTGGAAGCTCGCGCGGCACAGCGATCGGGAGATCGTCATTCCGGATCGCGTGCGCCGCCAACCCTGGTTGTACCTGTGGGGTTTTTTCTGGCGGTTGTACCGGGAAGGTGTGTTTCGCTGACCAGCGTACTGTCAGCTAGAACCACTCGACCTTTTTGCCCACCACTTTGTCCCGAATCGACCAGAACAGGCTCTTCGGGTTGATCACCGCAACGAATATCCTGCGCATCCGGTCCGCCGGGCAATTGATCGGCTTGACGCCGTGCCAGCCATGGTCGCTGCGCGAGATTATCACGCTGCGATTGCCCAGGGTCTCCACCGTCCTGAAGCCGTCGAAATCCTCAAAGTCCGGCGCCGAGTTGCGATCGAGCCGCCCGCCATCATCGAACAGCAGCGTCTCGCCGCCCCACGCCGGATCCCAATCCTGCTCGGTGTTCAGGTAGAACAGGTGCGAGCCATACTCGCGCCGGGCATCCGTGTGCGGCGAAATCGAGCAACCATTCGGCGTGTAATGCCAGTGAAAGCGAAATTGGAGCGGGCCCGAGTCGAACAGACGCCGCAGGCCATCGCGATACCCGTCGCCACGCAACTCGTCGATGAACGCTTGCCAGGGTTCGGGCAGGTGCACGCCGCTGGTGTATTCGAGCGAGTAGCGATCGTGCGGCTTCTGTCCGGCCCGGCGCCGATAGCCGAAACTTTCGGTGAAGCCCGCAACGTCCGGCATGTCGGCGACCAACGCCGCAAATCCTTCATCCGTTATCAGCCCTAACGGGTTCGCCGAAGGGTATGGCCAGGCGCTGCGGAACTCTGCTGGATCGAGCGCATGCAACTTATCGACGTCGAGTAGTGCGTTCATCATCAGCGGGGCCTCAATGGACAAGCGCCGGCGTGCGATCGATCACTTCGAGCGCATCCTGACGAACATGGCTGAGAGCCATCTCGTTGCGCACTACGGCCTCATCAATCACATCATTTTCCAGACACTCTTTCAGCAGGCCGAAGAAAAACTGCTCCTGCCGGATATCGGGATGACGCGCGTAGCGACCCAGCAGCGCGTACTCGCCCAACCAGCGGTTCTTCAGTTTCACCAGGCTGCCTACGATCGGCACGTTCTTCAGCTTGTCTGCCGGTGTGTAGTCGACCTTCAGCCCGGTCTTCCAGGGCTGCGTGCGACGTTTGGTGTTGTGCAACAACCGGGTGTTGTCATCCAGGTGATCGAAATCGTTCCATTCACTACCGAAATATCCGACGTTCTGCTCGGGCTCATAGGCGAGGCATATCCAGCGCTTGTAGTCTCGATCGAAGGAAAACAATTCCCCGAATTCCCGCTCGGCGTCCCAATGCGTCAGTTTCGCGCAATCGAGCAGCATCACGCTGGTGGCGACGCAGAATTTCCGCTTCTCGGGTTTCGAGCGATGCCGCCCCATGACGGCGGTGCCCTGCATGTCCTTGGTCAGCAGTTCATGGATGTCCCGCACGGCAAAGATGTCGGGATCCATGATCACCGCACGGCCTTCATAGCCCATCAGCTTGGGTGGCATGAAACGCAGCGGCGTGAAGGACTGCAGATCGTCCATCCGCCAGATCCGGGTACCCCCACCCCGCAGGAATGCCTGACCCTCACGGTCGGCCAGAAAGGCGTGATCGCGGGTGTGGATGAACTGCACGTCGAACTCGTCCGCGTGGGTTGAGTTGCGCTTGAGGGAATAAGCGGACACCAGCGCGCCAAGCCACTGACGTTCGTTGGTATGGATGAATACGCAGTCGTTCACTTAGGTTCTGGTGTTGCGCAGGCGCGCCGTGCGCAATTTGGCCCGGTTGAAAGCACGGCGGCTAGTCTACGTTCGAAATGCAGCGCGTCAACCGCGGCAACCCCTGTCCCTGGTGTTATCCAACCCAGGTGTGTACTCGCAGCGATGCCGTTAAAATGTGCTGCCATGAACGCGTGTGTCTTCATTCATACCAATCACAAACAGATGCTCGGGGCACTGGTGGCCCAGCATGCGCTGCGGCGCAGTTCGACCCACAACGACCAGTTCGACGTCCGCATCATCGACAGCGCGCAGTTCGGGTTTCTGGCGGAATTGGATGGTCAGTCGTATCTACGCGATGGGGTGAAGCGGGTCTGGTTGTACGATGACCTGCAGTCGTTCACGCCACTGCGCTTCATGCCGCCAGAACTGATGGGCTATGAAGGCCGTGCGGTGATCATGGACCCCGACATTTTTGCCGTCGCCGACATCTGGGAGCTGTTGTCGCGTGATATGGGCGGTAACAGCATCCTCTGCCGGGCCCGGTCAGGACCGAAGGGCCTGGTCGACAAATGTCTGGCGTCGAGCGTGATGTTGCTGGATTGCGCGAAACTGACCCATTGGCGCTGCGAGGACCAGTTCCGGTCGATGTTCGCCGGCGAGCTCGATTATCACGACTGGGTCTGCCTGAAGACCGAGGATCGCGCCACCATCGGACCGCTGGAACATCAGTGGAACGACTTCGATCGGTTCACGACCGAGACGAAGCTGCTGCATACCACGCGGCGTAAAACGCAACCCTGGAAATCGGGCCTGCCGATCGACTGGCGCCCGGCGGAGCGGTTTCGGCTGTTTCCGCCGATCGGCTGGCTGATGCGGGCACGGCGCCGGCTATTCGGCGAGTACGGCCTGCTGGGTCACTACAAATCACATCCTGATCAGAACCAGGAGAATCTGTTCTTCGGCCTGCTCAAGGAATGCCTCGACCAGGGTTCGATCAACGAAGCGATGCTGCGCGACGAGATGGCCCTGAACCACGTGCGTCACGATGCCTTGGAGGTGCTCGACCGCGCACCCACGCTGGCGCCGCCGGGAGATCCGCCACTGGCACTCGCCACCTAGGGAGCAAAGATCTCTGCTTCTAGTCTGCAAGCAGCGTTCGCACCGCAGCGACCGCGCGGCCGGTATCGTCCCCGGCGTCTGGGGTCGGCTCGAACCACTCGGGGGCCTCGTTCAGCCAGCGGGCTCGCTGGTCTGCAACGAGTCGTTGGTTGATCGCGCGAACGTCACGGCGCATGCGCCGCGGCCCAATCGCGTTGGCGACCCGGTGCACCAGAGGTCGCCAGCGATAACTCTTGATCTTCAGCCACCAGGGGCGGCCCTCCCGGGGCGCCACATCGACCATGAACACCGGCTTGCCCGTGGCACACGCCTCCCCAAGCATCGACATGCTCTCGGCCGTGACGACAAAGCAGTCGCCGCTGGCCAGATAGGCCTGGTAGGGGTTCTCGACACCCGCCAGGTGCCAGTCAAAGAATTCCAGTTCTCCGGCCCAGGCCTCGCGCAGGCGACGTTGCAACGCGGTGATGAAGCGAGGCGGCGTCCGCGCGCTGGTGCTGACCAGCAGCGTCCCCGTGGTTCCAACGAACAACCGGGTCACGGCACTGGCCATTGAACGAGCGAGCGCCCGGGTAAACACATGCGGCCCACTGTTGCCGCCCACCAGCATGACGATCCGGGGCGCCGGCAAGCGCGTGTAACGTTCGATACCCGGCGCTTCGCGAGCAGCATCTTCGGCCAGCGGCAGGGTAACCGTCAGCACGTTCGAAAACTCGGCGAGCGGATACTGCGGGGTGCTGATAATCAGATCGAAGCGCTTCGGGTGCGACCAGGGACGGCCGATGTGGACGAGCCGTGTCCGACCATCCGAACGTGCCCGAATCCAGCGCGCGACCAGCTCGTTGCGGCGCCCGCCGGTGATCACAAGGTCCGGCCACGGCGGCGTCAACTCGGCGCGCGAGGACCGCGTCAGTCCGGCCAGCGTAGGTCGCGGTGCGGCATGCAGTAACAATTCCCAGGATTCGAATGTCAGGTTTTTGGTAAGCGCGGGAACACCCAGACCCTCCACCAGGGCCCGCATCTGCGCATAGTCTCCTGCCTTCGGGCCTTTCAACACCCAGATTAGTGGGTCGTTGCCGGGCTCATCCCGATCGATCACTTGTCTGTTCTCCGCAGCGTTTGAGTTGGCCTGGGGGGCCTATTAGACTCGCCAGCGGCAGCACGGCCCCAGCCTCCAATCCCCAAGGATTATGAAACAGCAGCCAGGGACACGCTACGTGGCGATTCGCACATGATCGACCGGTACGTGTTTCGACTGGTGATCATTCCAAGCCTCGCCGGGTTCGGGTTGCTGTTGTTGCTGGTGACCGCGTTCAACGCAGGCGAGTTGCTGCGCGACCCCGCCGTTTCCCAATTTCCCGCGAGCTACCTGATCGAGATGCTGCTGATGCGGGACATCATTGCGAGTGAGGTGCTGCTACCCACCGCAATCTACGTCGGCCTCCTGGTGACGATGATTCACTGGCATCGAGACCGCGAAGCCTGGGCATTCTACGCCGCCGGGGTAACTCCCGGTCGTCTGGCCCGCCCCATCATCATCATCAGTTGTACCCTGGCCCTGATCATTGCCTTGCTGTCACTGGTCGTCCGACCCTGGGCCTATGCCCAGACCTACGCTCTGGACAACGCGGCACTGCACCTGAGCACCGACGTCATGCTGCCCCACCAGTTCTATAGCTGGAGCGACCAGCTGGTCATCAGCGCCGCCGAAATTGATCACGACACCGGCGAAATGCGCCGTGTTTTCGCCCAGGACAGGGGACCTGCGGGCGTACGAATCATTCGCGCGGCGCGGGGCCGGATCCTTGCCCCGGACACGGACCGGCGCCAGCGCATCGAGTTGAGTCACGGCACCAGCTACTGGGTAGAACACAGCCGCGAGGGGGACCGCGGTACGCGCTTCGAACGCCTCGTGTATGTGTCCCCGCCCCTGCAAGAAAACGATCCGCAGTCCAAGCGCCGCGCGCGTCCCACCCGCGCGCTGTTCGGGGCGACCCAACCCAAGGAGGTCGCTGAGCTGCAATGGCGCCTGTCGATGCCATGGCTGGCGCTGTTCGTCACCCTGCTGGGGGGAGAGCTGACCCGCGCGCTTCCCGGATCCAACGTGTACGCCCGCTACCTTCTTGGTATCGGGATGTACGCCGTGGTCTTCAACGTCGCAGCGATTGGCCGAACCTGGGTCGAAAACGGTCAGGTCGCGCCGATGCCCGGCATGTACTGGGTGCCGGCATTGACCGCCGCAGCGTACCTGGTGCTGCGCCGCTTGCCGCGCCTGAGCCTCGCGCGACCCACATGAACCTGCTGACCCGCCATCTTGCCGCCGAACTGGCACGCAGCTATCTGATCGTCGGCGCGGCATTGCTGGTGTTGTTCGATCTGATCGCATTTCTCGAAGAAGCTCAGGACATCGGTGACGGCCACTACCAGACGCTGAACGCACTGGTTTACGTGCTGATGAGCAGCCCCGCGCGTTTGATCGATCTGACACCTTTCGTGTGTCTACTCGCGGCGTTGCTTGGACTCAGCCAGTTCAATCGGACCAGCGAACTGACGGCGGTCCGCTCGGCCGGCGTCTCGCCACCGCAGATGGCGTTAGTAACGATCCTGCTGGCATTGGGTTACGTCGTGCCGGTCGCCGGCCTCGATTGGGCCGCGCGGTCCATGTACCAGGACGCGATCCTGGACCGCATGCACGCCACCTCGGCGAGTGGCAATGCGTTGCGCGGCCGAGGATTCTGGACGGTGCGCCACGATACCTACGTGCATGTATCGGAGTTCGACCTGTCTCAGCAACCGAAAGGGATTCGCGTTTTCGAGTTTGACGAAAATGCCAATCTGATTCGCTACCTCAGCGCTCGCTATGCAGACGTGCTGGTCTCCGATCAATGGCAACTGCACGACGTCGTTGAGAAAGTGGTAACCACCGGCAAGGAGATTCGCACCGAGACGCTTGCCGAACGCCCCTGGACCCCTATCTGGGACCCGACCATCGACATGTACGAACTGCCCGACAACAGTCTATCGCTGCCACAACTCCGGTCCCGCATCGGCTACCAGGAAAACGTGAAGCAATCGGTGACCTCACTGGAGATCGAGTTGTGGAATCGAGCGGCGCTGCCCATCAGCGGGCTGATCTTCACGCTGTTCGCAATCCCGTTCGCGTTGAAACCCAAACCCCGGGGCGGCATCGCAGGGCAGATCGCACTCGGCTGCATGCTCGCGCTGTTGATTTACCTTGGCCAGCAGCTACTGATCAACGCCGGTGTGCTGCTAGGTTTGCCCCCCGCGCTGGCGGTGGCGCTGCCCGCCCTCGCGGTCCTCGCCATCGGGCTGATGATGATCCGTCGCACGGCCTGAACCCCGCACGCGTTCCACCTTATCCCACTATCGCTCGAGCAACCCCAATACGCGCGACACCGTCGCTTGAATCTCCGGTTCAGGATCCGTCGGTGCGGCGGTTGCCTCGCTTCCCAGCCATGCGCCGAAGCCTTCCTCGACATAGCGCCGGTGAAACAGGCCCAGGTCCCGGGACAGCCGCTGCGGTCCGAGCTTCATCATCGCGCCGTAGACGCGCGACTTAAGCGTCGCATCGACCGGCGACCCTGCAAGATCGAACAGATAGACCGGTTTGCCCGCACCTACGGCTTCGCTGAGCATCGCGATGCTGTCTGACGTCACCACCAGCCGATCCGCGTGCGCCAGCAGGCCGTAATACGGATTTTCTTCATCATCTTCTCGCCACCGATAAACGTGCGCGTCGGGCGCAAGCAACCGCTCGAGCTCGTCCACCGCCGTGGCACGCGTACGGGCGCTGGTGGTCGCCAGAATCGAGCCATCCATGCTGCGCGCCAACGCGTTCAACGCACCCGCAAGGCGTCTCGCCGCGCGTTCGCCAAACGCCAGCGGTCCGCTGTCGCCGCCGATCAGCACCCCGATCAAGGGCCGTCGAAATCCGGCGAAGAACTCCTCCCATCTTCGCTTGGCTTCCGCGAGCCGCGCGGATGTCACACCGTGTTGCGTCATCAGATTGTGGACGATGTTCGGCTCGCGCGGCAGGCGGTACTGCGGTGTGGTGATCACCAGATCGAAGTGGCGGCGCGGCGCCCAGGTGCGACCCAGGAAGACCAGCCGCGTACGACCCCCGCTCTGAGCCTGAATCCACCGGCACACCGGTTCGTTCTTCACCCCGGCGGAAATGATCAGCGTCGGCCAGGGCGGTCCCGGCAGGCTGGCGGCGTCGATTCCGGCGGTGCTGACACGGCGCGCCAGGCCCACGGGGCCGGCCCAACGATTGTACGTTAACTTTTTGATTTCAAGGGGTAATTCAAGACGCGTCGAAAGGCCGAGAATCTGCGAACTCTCGCCGGCCCGATAGCTTACGACGGCCCAGACTGAGCTCTGCTGCGCGTAATCTGTATAATCGCTCACCGCTCTGCCAGGTGTGAATTAAACAATGACCTCCCACCAGGAATATGCTGACCGGTTGATTACTCTTGTCAACCAAGTCCTTGGTACCGAAACCTCGCTGGTCGGCGACAGCGACCTCGTCGACGATGTCGGCTTGTCCTCAGTGCAGATCATGGAACTGATCGAAAACGTCGAAGACGAGTTCGAGATTGCGTTCCCGCTGAACGATCTCGCCAACGTCCGCACGCTGGATGATCTGGTCCGGGAACTGACCCGGCACGTCGACACGCAATGAGCCTGATCGCAAGACGATTGGCCGCACACAAGCCACCCTGGCGCGATAACGACACACTCGGCACCACCATCCAGATCGACGGCGAGCCGCTCACCGGCGTCGTCAACGGCCACACCGTGGTATTGGCCGGTACCAACAACTACCTCGGTTTGACCTTCCACCCGGATTGCATTCGAGCAGCCAACGAAGCGGCCATCCACTACGGAACCGGGACCACGGGATCGCGCGTGGCCAACGGCACCTATCCGGCCCATGCCCAGCTGGAAGAGGAGCTACGCGACTTCTACGGCGCCCGCTCGGCCATGGTGTTCACCACGGGCTACCAGGCGAATCTCGGAATCATCTCGGGGATCGCCGATCGCGACAGTATGATTCTGTTGGACGCGGAGTCTCATGCGAGCATCTACGACGGGGCCACCCTTAGTGGCGCGCAGACCTATCGGTTCAAACACAATGATCCCGCCGATCTGGACAAAAAGCTCGGCCGCCTCGGCAACGGGGCTGGCAATGCGCTGGTGATCACCGAGGGTATCTACAGCATGCTCGGCGACACCGCACCGCTGAAAGAGATCTGCGAAGTATGCAAGGCCCACGACGCGGGGCTCATTCTAGACGAGGCACATTCGTTCGGCGTGTTGGGGGCCACGGGTCGTGGATTGGCCGAGCGAGAGGGCGTCGAGGACATGATCGACATCATCATCGGCACCTTCAGCAAGAGCCTGGGTTGCGTCGGCGGCTATGCAGTCAGCCGGACGCACGATCTCGACAGCCTGCGCGTGGTCGCACGCTCCTACGTCTTCTCCGCCTCGGCCGCCCCATCGGTGGTGGCCTCGGCGCGCGCCGCGCTGGCGGTGCTGCGCGCCAATCCCGGCTTGAAAGAGCAACTGCTCGACCACGCCAAGCGGGTATACGCGGCACTCGACCAGCTCGGCTTCGTGGTCGGCCCGGAGATCAGCCCGGTGGTCGGCGTGGTCATCAAAGAGGCCGAAACGACACTCGAGGCCTGGCGCTTTCTGCTGAACCGCGGCGTCTACGTGAACCTGGTCGCGCCGCCCGGATCGCCTGGCAACTACTGTCTGTTGCGCTGCAGCCTGAGCGCCGCGCACACCACCGATCAGATCGGCACGATCATCGAGGGGTTCCAGTCGCTCGCAGAATCAGGAATTCTCGCCGCAGACATGCGCTAACCCGCCAGTCAGCCCGCTATCAGTGAGCCAGCGCCGCGAATCTCTGGCGGACCTCGACACAGTGAGCCAGCGCCGCAAATCTCAAGCGAAGCCAACCCTCTCGAGCGCGTCAAAAGAGCAGCACGATGCCGAATGCTCGACCAACCGCAATTAGTAAACCCCGCCGAGCTTGGAGTGGTCCCAGCTCACGTAGCTCTCGGGCGTGAATTTGATGACCACGCGCTTCGGCGCCGTACCGGACATCGCTTCGATCAGCGTTTCACGCTGGGCCGGATCCACTTCCTGGCCACGCGTGTTGATGTTCAACAAGGTGTTCTGGACTGTTTCGAGATCGTCGATGACCTCCGCTGTCGCGTAGATCATCACGCTCTTCAGCTCGGCGTACTCCACACCCGACTCGACCAGCAGCGTCGCTTTGGAATCGCGCTTGTAGTTCAGCACCTTCTGCGATTTGCGAAAGGTCGTGCAGTAAACGCAGTCGTCCTCGGCGCGGTAAAACCACATCGGCATCGGGTGCGGATAGCCGTCACGGCCGTTGGAGACGATGATGATCGTCTTCGCAGAATCGATGAAATCCCGGCGTTCAGCTTCGTTGAGTTCGATGGACTCTCTGCGTGACGGCATGGGTGGTCTCCTTACTACGGTCCGTTTGAATTCTTCACATTGTCCCTTCGCCCCTACTCCACGTCTATAATGCCGCGCCTCGCGGCCAGCACATCAGTGAGCTTGCGCTGCAAAGGCCAAACGAAGCCAACCAACCAGAGTGCCCCCAAAGAGAACCACGAACCTAGAATTCCATGGAAAAGCAATTAAGAGACTTGATCAGACTGCTGGATCTCGAGGAGATCGAGCAAAACCACTACCGCGGTCTGAGTCCCAAGGAGGGCTGGCAACGCGTCTACGGCGGGCAGGTGATCGGCCAGGCGCTGGTCGCCGCCTCGCGGACCGTTGAGGAAGATCGCCACGCGCACTCGCTGCACGGTTACTTCCTGCGCGCCGGCGATACCACGATTCCGATCCTGTACGTGGTCGATCGAATCCGAGACGGCAAGAGTTTCACCACCCGCCGGGTGGTCGCCGTGCAGCACGGAAAGGCCATCTTCAACATGTCGATCTCCTTTCAGGTTGCCGAAGAGGGCTTGAGCCATCAGTTCGACGCACCCCGGGTCGAGCCGCCCGAGGCTCTCGAGGACGAGGTGACGATCCGCAAGCGTCAGGCGGCCCAACTGCCCGAGGAGTTCCAGGAACATTTCACCCGCGAGCGGCCCATCGAGGTGCGTCCGATCGATCCCGTCGATCTGTTCGATCCCAAACCGCACAAGCCAGAACAGATGTGTTGGATGCGCACCCGCGACACGCTGTCAGACGACCCGCGTCTGCACCAGTGCGTATTGGCATACCTCTCCGACTGGACCCTGCTCGACACCTCGGCGCTGCCGCACGCCGTGTCTTTTACTCAGGACAACCTGCAGATGGCGAGCCTGGACCATGCCATGTGGTTCCACCGGCCCTTTCGAGCGGACGACTGGTTGCTCTATGTCCAGGACAGTCCCAGTGCCAGCGGCGCTCGCGGATTCAATCGCGGTCTGATCTACGATCGCGCAGGCGCGCTGGTGGCGTCGGTAGCCCAGGAAGGATTGATGAGGCTCCATCCGAAAACGCCTCAAACCTCATAACTAATTGATTCACAACGGTTCTCTCACCAACGGGTGACGCGTCCGGGTATACAAGGACCGGGCAGACCGGGATAATACGCCGCTTTGCCCGGACGCTGGCTCGCGCTGCGCACCACGGGCTGACGGGGGACACTACGTGGCAGACATCGGGCAGATCGCCGCATCGGTAGATTCGCTGAAAGAACATCTGGGGATTCACCACTACATCTGCAGCGACCAGATTGCCACTGCGGTCTATCTGGCTTTCCATCTCAAAAAACCGGTACTGATCGAAGGGCCGCCGGGCGTCGGTAAAACGGAGCTGGCGAAGACCACCGCCGAGATGTTCGAACTGCCGCTGATCCGCTTGCAGTGCTACGAGGGGCTCGACGAGGCCAAAGCGCTGTACGAATGGAAGTATGGCAAGCAACTGCTCTATACCCAGGTTCTGAAAGAGACCCTCGAAGAGGTGCTGCAGGGCGCCAAGGGTTTCGCCCAGTCGATCGAACGGCTGCACGAATTTGGCGACATCTTTTTCTCCGAGGAGTTTCTCGAACCGCGCCCTCTGCTGAAGGCGTTGCGCGAGGAACACGGGTGTGTGCTGCTGATCGATGAAGTCGACAAGTCCGACCACGAGTTCGAAGCGCTGCTCCTGGAGATTCTGTCGGATTACCAGGTCTCGATTCCTGAAATCGGCACCATCAAAGCGACCCACGAGCCGCCCATTGTGTTTCTGACCAGCAACAACACCCGGGAAATTTCCGACGCGCTCAAACGACGCTGCCTGCACTTGTATATCCCGTTTCCCGATGTCGAGCTCGAACAGCGCATCATTCATGCCCGGGTTCCCGAGATTCCACCTGAGCTGCGAAAACAGCTGGTGGCCTTCATCCACGAGCTCCGCGACCTGGACCTGAAGAAATCGCCGGCGATCAGCGAAACCATCGATTGGGCGCGCACCCTGTTGCTGCTGCACACCGACCGGCTCGACCCGAAGCTCGTTCGCGATACGTTGAACGTAATCCTCAAGTTCCAGGAAGACATCGAAAACGTCGAAACGGAGCTGACTACGTTAACCAGCAAAGCCGTCAAATCTTAGCCTGCGCAATTCCCGGATGGACCGCACCCTCTCCAATTTCATTCGAGCGCTACGCAACGCAGAGGTGAGGGTTTCCACGGCCGAAACGCTCGATGCGTTCAACACCGTGCAACTGGTGGGCTACCGGGACCGGAACTTTCTGAAGCGCGCCCTGTCGCTGGTGCTGCCGAAGACCGCCGACGAGAAGGAAGCCTTCGACGATTGCTTCGAGCAGTTCTTCTCGTTCAAGAAATTCGACGACGATGCCACCGCGGCCAACGAAGGTGCCGGGGCGGGTGATGCGGAAGGCGGCGGCGAGCATGCGGACACGGGCGAAGCCGCTGAATCCGCGGAAGGAGCCGAAGGTCCCGAAGGTTCCGAAGGTTCCGAAGGTCGCCGGGGATCGGGCGGGGGCGAAGGCGGCCGCAAAAGAAAATCCAAGACCGCATTCGGGCCCGAAGCCGAAGAAGAGGAACTGGGCGCCGGCGCCATGGCCGACGCCCGGTCCGAACTCGGCCAGCTGCTGATGAACGACGATCGCACCGCACTCAGCATGGCCATGTCGGCGGCCGGTCAGGAAGTCAACGTGCAGGAGATCATGGTGTTCACCCAGAAGGGGTTGTACACCCGCCGGATCATGGAGGTGATGGGTCTGGCTGAGATGCAGCGCGAAATGATCGACCTGCGTCAGAGCACGGAAACGCCCGACCGACGTCTGGCGCAGGAACTCAAGCGGCGCCGCGAATGGCTCCGGGAACACGTTCGTGACTATGTCGAGCAGCAGTTTCTGTTGCATGCGGACGTCACCGGTCGGCGGTTGCGCGAAGAGCTGTTGCGCAAGGTCAAACTGTCCAACGTTGAGCACCGCAACTTCCGCTTGATTCAGGAAGTCGTGTTCCGCATGGCCAAGCGTCTGGTGGCATTGCACTCGCGCCGTAGAAAGGTCTTCAAACGCGGACAACTCAACGTGCCGCGCACCTTGCGCCACAATATGGCTTACGACGGCGCGATCTTCGATCTGCGCTGGAAGTCCGTGAAGATCGATCGGCCCAAGGTGTTCGCAATCTGCGATGTCAGCGGCTCGGTCGCCAACTACGCGCGGTTCATGCTGATGTTTCTGTACAGCCTCGAAGACGTGATGCCAAAAGTACGCTCATTCGCGTTTTCCTCCGATCTGGCCGAGGTCACCGAGTTGTTCGATCGCAACAACATAGAAGATGCGATCGCCAAGACCCTGCGCGATTACGCGGGTGGCTCAACTGACTACGGCCAGGCCTTCGAAGACTTCAAGAGGAACTGTCTCGACGACGTGGACAATCGCACCACCATCATCATCCTGGGGGATGCGCGCAACAACTACGGCGACCCGAAGGCCGAGATCCTCAAGGAAATGTACGATCGCTGTAAGCGTTTGATCTGGCTGAATCCCGAATCACGCAATACCTGGAACGTCGGCGATGCAGAAATGCGCCGCTACAGCGCCTACTGCCACCAGGTCGAGGAGTGCAACAGCCTCATGCATTTGGAACGCATAGTCGGTAATCTGTTGCGCAGCGTCTAGCAGATCCCGATCGGTCCACATGAGCGAAGTCATCACCGACTCAGGCGATTCGTTTACCCGCAGCGCGGGTCGCCAACTGCTCCTGCTTGGCTTGCTCGGCGTCGCAGGATTCGCTCTGCTGATGCTGGTGCTCGGCTGGCTGTCAGGGCTGACCGGATCGAGTAGCGGCAGCGCCGACGCGGTCGACGCGGCCACCGGCACCATCACGCTGTCACTCTCCGGCGAACCGCCCCAGCTCGACAGCACGCGCATGACCGACCAGGTTAGCGGGCATGTGATGGGCCACATCATGGAAGGGCTGTTGCGCTACGACGCGCAGAACCGCCTTGTTCCGGGCGTTGCCGAGCGCTGGGAGATCACGCCGGAAGATGCGATCTTCCACCTGCGCGACAACGCCCGCTGGAGCGACGGCTCCGCGGTAACAGCAGCGGATTTCGTTTTTTCGTGGCGCCGGACCGTAACCCCCTCCACCGCCTCGGAATACGCCTTCATCATGTTCCCGATCAAGAATGCCGAGGCGATCAGCAACGGCAAACTCCACCCGGACCAGCTCGGTGTCCGCGCGGTGGATCCGCGCACCCTGGAGGTTACCTTCGAGCGGCCCGTGTCCTACTTCGACAAGCTGATGGCGTTCTCCACCTATCTGCCTATTCGGGAAGCGTTCTTCAACTCCCGCAACGGCCGCTACGGCGCAGATGCGGAAGACCTGCTCTACAACGGGCCATTCACCATGACCCGTTGGGTACACGGCGCGCACATTCGCTTCGAGAAGAACGAGCTGTATTGGGACAAGGATCGAATCCGCCTCAACGTCATCGACATGCCTTACATCACCTCCGACAGCAACGCCGTGCTGAACCTGTTCAAGGACGGCAAGATCGCCGTGGCCGGCCTGGATGCCGAGACCCTGGACAACGCCCTGGAGCAACGCTGGCACCTGAATCGCTTCAACGATGGCTCGGTGTTCTTCCTCGAATTCAACCACCGCCCGGAACGCCTCACCCACAACCTGAACCTGCGCAAGGCCCTGCAGCTGGTGACCGATCCAGGTGAGTTGGTGTTCAAGGTTATGAAGCTGCCCGGCAATCTGCCCGGCGAATCTCTGTTCCCGGTCTGGCTGCGCGGCGTCGATGGGCCGTTTCGGCAGGAGTATCCCGCTCCCCAGCACCGCGTCGACTTCGATGCGGCACGCCGGCACCTGGAACTGGCCAAGCAGGAACTCGGCCTTGCCGAGATGCCCGCCCTGGTTATGCTGACGGGCGACAACCCGATCTCCAATAAGCAGTCCGAGTACTTCCAGAACGTCTTCAAGAAGACGCTCGGAATCGATGTGAAGATCGACAAGCAGATCTTCAAACAACGGCTGGCGAAGATGACCTCCGGGCAATTCGATATGGTGATGGCCGGGTGGGGGCCGGACTTCGATGACCCGCTCACCTTCGGCGATCTGTTCTCGTCCTGGAATGCCAACAACCGCGGGCGGTACAACAATCCCGAACTCGACCGCCAGGTACGCATCGCGCAAGCATCGTTGGATCCGAAAACACGTATGGATGCGTTTGCTGAGATTCAGCGGATCATTTACGAAGATGCGGTGATCCTGACCCATTACGAGCGCGGCGTGGTATATGTGCGTGACCCGCGCCTCCAGGGAGTGGTGCGCCGCGCGGTCGGTACAGATCCCGACTACACCAACGCGTCCATCGTGGACAGTTGACCGGCGCGTGCTGGCGTACACCCTCAAACGACTGGTGCAGGGCGTCATCACCGTGTGGTTCATCGCCACGGCAACCTTTATCGCGATGCACAACGTCCCCGGTGATCCGCTGTCCAACGACAAGGCGGTGAGTCCGGAAATTCGCAAGAACCTGGAAGAGAAGTACGGGCTCGACAAGCCTGTCATGGAACAATATCTGATCTACATGGGGAACATGCTGGAAGGCGACTTCGGGATCTCGTTCACCCAGCAGAATCGCCGCGTCAACGACATCATCCGCGAACACTTCCCGGTATCCGCCATTCTCGGGATACTGGCGATCGTATTTGCCGCACTCGGCGGCATTCTCTGGGGCGCCCTGACGGCGCTATACCGGAACAAGCTGCCCGACGTGATCATCATGTTCCTGGTCATTCTGGGTATCTCGGTGCCGAGTTTCGTGTTCGCGGCGCTTGGACAGCTGACCCTGGTCAACGTGAACGCTCTGCTCGGATTCACGCTGCTGCCCGTCGCGGGCTGGGGCAGCGTCGGGCACATGATCGTGCCATCGCTGGTGCTGGGTCTCGGCACCATGGCGTTCCTGACCCGCCTGATGCGCTCATCGATGCTGGAGGTGGTGACGTCGGACTACGTGCGCACCGCCCGGTCGAAGGGATTGCCGCCGACCCGAATCTTTCTCAAGCATCAGCTGCGCAACGCCGTCCTGCCCGTGATCACGGTACTGGGTCCATCCATCGCTGCGATCACCACCGGCGGCTTCGTCGTGGAACTGGTGTTCGCCATTCCGGGCCTCGGGCGCTACTTCGTGCAGGCGGTTCAGCAGCTCGACTACACGGTGATCATGGGCACGACCGTGTTTTACGGCGCGTTTCTGGTGTTCATGGTGATCCTCGTAGATCTCATCTATGGGTGGGTGGACCCGCGGGTGAGGTTGGAGTAACCAATGACCGAAGCCAGCTTCAACGTCAGCGACTTCGAACCGGTGAGCGGCGCGCGCGAAGTTCAGAGGATCTCGCGGCCGTCACTGTCCTACTGGCAGGACGCCTGGATCCGCTTGAAGGCGAACCGACGCGCACTGATTTCGCTTTACATCGTCATCGGATTGCTCAGCTTCACGTTGCTGGGGCCCCTGTTGTGGACCGTGGATCCTGCCGCACAGGACCTCGATCAGGTCAGTCAGCCGCCGGGCGCGGACCGTGGCGCAACGATTGTCGGACCGTTCCAACCGTGGGAAGGAGCAACCGCAAACGCGCAGGTAAGCGGCCAGGAAGGTGCCCCCGCAGAAATACGGCTCGCCGAGCCGGCCACTACACAGGCCGTCCGATTGCTGTGGGATCCGGTGCTCGACGCCGCCGGGTACCGCGTCTACCGAAACGTGTTTCCCGCCGAGGAAGGCAGGGCCCTCGGGCTGCCCCTGGCGGAGATTCTGAGCCCAGACCGGGTCAGCTTTGAAGACCGACTCGACCTCGAAGCACGGACTTACTATTACTCCGTGGTGGCGCTGGACCCGATTGGGGAGGAATTCCCCGACTTTACGTCCCTGCCCGTCAAAGTCATCCGGGTCATTACCGCGGAGCAGGCGGTCGAGCGCGGCCTGGCCAAACCCGGTGCGTTGAAACCCGGCGACCAGGTGCAATTGAAGCTGCATCCATTTGGCACCGATTATCTTGGACGCGACCTGTTGGCCCGGCTGATGTTCGGCGCTCAGGTATCGCTGTTCATCGGCATCGTCGCGCCCATGCTGTTCGTGCTGGCCGGCATTCTGTTCGGCAGTACCGCCGGATTTCTGGGCGGCCGGACCGACCAGGCGATGATGCGTTTCGCCGATTTCGTGGTCGCTTTGCCGTTCCTGCTGTTCATGATTCTGTTCAAGATCGCCTTCGGCATCGGCCCGGGCGAGAGCGGAATCCTGCCGATGCTGCTCGCCCTGGTACTGCTCAGCTGGCCGGCTACCGCCCGATTGGTGCGTGGCCAGATACTGCAGATCCGCCAGGAAGGTTATATCAGCGCATCCCAACTGCTCGGGGCCAAGACATACTATCTGGTGTTGCGGCACATGATTCCGAACACCATGGGGGTGATTCTCGTCACGCTCACCTTCGCCGTGCCGAGCGCGATCTTCACCGAAGCATTCCTGTCATTCATCGGCATGGGCGTGGCGCCGCCGATACCGTCCTGGGGCAGCATGTGCAACGAGGGCATCAAGACGATGCTCAGCCATCCCCACGAGCTGATCTTTCCCGCCGTGTTCATCAGCATCACGGTGCTGGCGTTCAACCTGCTCGGCGACGGTTTGCGCGACGCACTGGATGCGCGCATGAGGTCCACGGAATGACAGAAGCCGCGAGCGACCCCAGGACGGGGCCCCGAACCGGTCCACAGGCAGCCGCGCCGATACTGTCCGTGCGTGATCTGCGCGTCGAGTTCGACACCTACGGCGGTACCGTACATGCGGTACGCGGCGTCAGCTTCGACGTTTTCCAGGGGAAGACCCTGGCGATCGTGGGCGAGTCGGGCTGCGGGAAATCCGTCTCCGTGCAAAGCATCATGGGTCTGATCCCGATGCCTCCTGGTCGGATCACCAGCGGCACCGCGATGCTTCGGGTAGCAGAAGGCGAGGGCCAGGACATCCTGCGCAACAAGCGGATCGACGGTGAGGACATTCGCGGCGGCAGGATCGGCATGATCTTTCAGGATCCGATGACCTCGTTGAATCCGACCATGCGCATCGGTGACCAGATCGCCGAAACGCTGACGGTTCACCGCGGTTACAGCAAAGCAAACGCAAATGCGCGGGCGGTGGAACTGCTCGATATGACCCGCATACCGGATGCGAGCCATCGGGCTCGGCAATATCCCTTCGAGTTCTCGGGCGGCATGCTGCAGCGATCCATGATCGCCATGGCGCTCGCCTGCGAACCCTCGATTCTGATTGCTGACGAGCCGACGACGGCGCTCGACGTCACCATTCAGGCGCAGATTCTCGACCTGATGGTGGATCTGCAGCGGGACAAACAGATGGCGATCATCCTGATCACCCATGATCTGGGCGTAGTCGCGCGCATGGCTGACGAAGTGGTGGTGATGTACGCTGGCGAAGTGGTGGAGCGCGGTACCGCGGACGACATTTTCTATCGTTCTGCACACCCATACACCCTGGGTTTGCGCGCCGCCATGCCCACCAACCAACGCAGCGAAATCGACGGACCGGCCCAGACCCTGACGCCCATTGACGGCAGCCCTCCAGATCTGTTTCACCCACCCACGGGCTGCGGCTACTTCGCGCGTTGTCCCCACGCCATGAACCTGTGCGAGCACCGCCACCCCCAGAATTTTGAACTCGGGGACGATCATCAATCACGCTGCTGGCTGCAGCATGAGGCCTCACCGCGGACGATCGACTCGCTGTATATTCCCCATCAACAAGCGACGCCGCCATGACCGCCCTGGTCGAAGCACGTCGGCTGACCAAGCATTTCGAGATCGGCCGGAACCAGACGGTGCACGCGGTGGACGACGTGTCGCTGTCCATCGACGCCGAAGAGATCGTCGGCCTGGTCGGTGAAAGCGGTTCCGGGAAGTCGACCTTCGGCAAGACCCTGGTCGGTCTGCATAATCGAACGTCGGGCGAGGCGTTCTATCGAGGTGAACTGTTGCCTCCGAAGTATCGACCGGCTGATTTTCAGCGCCACGCGAAACACATGCAGATGATCTTCCAGGACCCCTACTCTTCGCTGAACCCACGCATGACGGTCGGCGAAATCGTCGGCGAGGGCCTCCGGCTGCACAGTAACCTCAGCTCCACCGGCGTGCGTGAGCGGGTGGCCGACTGGCTGCACAGGGTCGGCCTGCAATCCGACCATATGTCGCGCTATCCCCATGAGTTCTCAGGTGGGCAACGGCAGCGGATCGGCGTGGCCAGGGCCTTGATCCTGGAACCCGAGTTCGTGGTCTGCGACGAACCGATCTCGGCGCTGGACGTGTCTGTACAGGCTCAGGTCGTGAACCTGCTGGACGAGCTGAAACGCTCCATGGGCCTGACCCTGCTGTTCATCGCCCACGACCTGTCGATGGTGCGCTACGTGTCCGATCGCATGGCGGTCATGTACCTGGGCTCGCTGGTCGAAATCGGGCCCGCCAACGACGTGTTCTTCGAGCCCAAACACCCCTACACACAATTGTTGGTGAGCTCAAACCCTGAACCGGATCCTGTAACCGAAAGAGCCCGGGGTCCCACGGAGATGCATGGGGAGATTCCTTCCTCGATCAACATTCCACCCGGCTGCCGGTTCGCCGGTCGTTGTCCGAAGGTGATGGATGTGTGCCGGGAAACCACGCCCACGATGCTTCCCCTGCGCGACGTCGGCTCGGATCGCGCGGTCGCCTGCCACCTTTACTCCTGAGACGGGTACCACGAAGTCCGGACTTTGTGCGCCATTCGCAGCACCGACCATTCGCGACTGAACGACTCGAGCTCCCCTTCACCCACC
Source organism: Gammaproteobacteria bacterium (assembly GCA_004357385.1). GTDB lineage: Bacteria > Pseudomonadota > Gammaproteobacteria > Pseudomonadales > Azotimanducaceae > SMWF01. The sequence goes on from SMWF01000078.1 coordinate 47,069, forward strand.
CACGCCAGTTCGTGTGATTCATTGCTGACAGCGAACGTTTCAGCCCCCGACACCTGAAGCAGATACCGAACATCGAAATGAAAGTGAGCCAGTTGGGTGCCGCGCGCAGGAATCTGATGGATGTCCAGATCCAGGATCGCGCGATCGAGCGCGCCAACGGCCAGGCCGGATTCCTCATGAGCTTCGCGCAATGCGACCGCAAGCGTGTCGGGATCGCCATCGCTGTGGCCACCCAGTTGCAGCCACTTGTCGAGCTTCCGGTGATGGGTCAACAGAGCTCGAACTCCCGCGCCGTCAAGCAGCCACGCTGAGCCTGTGATGTGTCCTGACCAGCAGTCGTTGTGGAAGCACCGCGGTTCGTCCCGAACGAAGGCCTCGAACCTGTCCACGACATCAGCTTCATCGGGGTAGCGGTTTCGGTAGACGGCGAGGGCAGCGAGTATCGGCTGGCGATGCATGACGCTATCATGCCATTCCTCTACCAAGCCGGGAGAAGCCCATGCTCGCAGTCATCGCCAAGCTGAACGTCAAGGAAGGCAAGGAGGCGGAAGTCGAAGCCGTCATGCTGGAGCTGGCGGCCCAGGTACGCGCTAACGAACCCGGGAACGAGCTGTATACCCTGGTCAAAGACGACGAGGACGGCAGCTACTACGTGATGGAGCTGTACACCGACGCAGACGCAATGGCGGCCCATGGTGAGAGCGAGCACTTCAAAGCCGCGGGACCTAAGTTCGGCGGGTTGATGGGCGGACCGCCCGAGATCAAGCGCTGCACGGTCGTCGGCTAAGAACCATCCACATCAAACAGAGATGCGAGCTGCTCGGTCATGGCACCGCCGAGCTGTTCGGCATCGGTGATGGTTACCGCGCGCTGGTAGTGGTGCGTGACATCGTGACCGATGCCAATCGCAATCAACTCGACCGGTGACTGGGTTTCGATCATCTCGATCGCATACTTCAGATGCTGCTCGAGATAGTTACTTGGATTAACCAGCAGGGTCGAGTTGTCCACCGGCAATCCGTCTGAGATCACCATCAGCACTTTGCGCTGCTCCTGACGAATGACCAGGCGGTTGTGGGCCCAGATGAGGCCTTCGCCGTCGATGTTCTCCTTCAACAGTTCCTCGCGCATCATCAGACCCAGATTGCGCCGGCTTCGCCGCCACGGATCATCCGCACCCTTGTAGATGATGTGCCGCAGATCATTCAGGCGACCTGGGTTCGACGGCTTGCCCGCTTGAATCCACTGTTCCCGGGACTGCCCGCCACGCCAGGCTCTGGTCGTGAAACCGAGTATCTCGACCTTTACCGAACAGCGCTCCAGTGTCCGCCCGAGAATATCGCCGCACATCGCCGCAATGGTAATCGACCGGCCGCGCATCGAGCCGGAGCTATCGATCAACATGGTCACGACCGTGTCGCGGAAGGTGGTCTCCTTCTCCTGCTTGTAGACAAGCGGGTTCGTGGGATCGACCACCACCGATGCAAGCCGCCCACTGTCGAGGATGCCTTCTTCGAGGTCGAACTCCCAGGAACGGTTCTGTTTCGCCTGCAGGCGGCGCTGCAGCCGGTTGGCGAGTCTCGACGTTGCATGTTGCAGAGAAACCAGTTGCTGATCCAGCAGCGCCCGCAGCCGGATCAGCTCGGCCGCGTCACACAGATCTTCCGCCTTGATGATCTCGTCGAACTCGGTGGTGTAAGCGGAGTAATTGACATCCATCCGGATCCGACCGGAGTCGTCTGACATCAGGTTGGGCGCTTCATCAGGATCGGCTTCGCTGCCCATCTCGCTGAGATCCATATCGGCTTCCATCTGCATGGCAGCAGACTCGCCGTCCGCGTCCTCCTCGGACATGGCGTCTTCGTCCAGGACGACGTCTTCTGGACTCAGCTCTGCATCCGAAGTTGCCGACTCATCGACCGTCTCGGCATCCTGATCGTTCTCGTCGAGTTCCGCCGACTCGTCCATCTCATGGGCAAAGCCAAGATCCGCGAGAATCTCCCGGCAGACGTTGGCGAAGCTCTGCTGGTCTTCCACGCATTCTCTGAGCGACTCGATGTCGCCACCGGCACGTTCCTCGATGTAATCGCGCCAGTATCGGAGCACGTTTTCCGCTGACGGAGGCAACTCCCGGCCGGTGAGCTTCTGGCGCACCATCAATCCGACTGCAACGCTAAGGGGCGCTTCCGTCTCGGTGGTAATGGTGTCGAAGGCCGCTTCCTGGCACTGGGATTCCAGCGATGCGTCGAGGTTCTGGGCGACGCCATGCATGCGCAGCGATCCTAGCGAGGCGATGCGTGCATCCTCGATCCACTGGAACATCTCCTGCGCCGCGCCGCTGCGCGGTGACCGGCGCCGATGCAGCGCGGCGTCGTGATAGCGCATCTTCAGGGCGAACTCGTCGCCCACTCCGCGAACCGCGTCGACCTCGTGCGACGCGCAACCGACCACGGGCAGCGGCACCCGAACATGATTGCCCGAAGACGTCGGGGCGCCCTGCCCAAAACTCACGTCCAACTCGTCGTTGCCGGACAGCGCACGCATGGTGGCCGTCATGGCCCGCTTGAACGGTTCCAGCGGATGTTCCTGATCGGTCACAACTTTTTCCGCGTCAGATCGTCCGCGTCAGGACGCCTTCAGGATCAAACCCCGAGTGGCTTCCCCGAGATCTTCGCCCAGGCAACGCTGGTAATACTCGGACACGATGGGCCGTTCCAGCTCGTCGCACTTGTTGAGGAACGACAGCCGGAAGGCGAAGCCGATATCGCCGAAGATCTCAGCGTTCTCAGCCCAGGTGATCACGGTCCGCGGCGACATCACAACGGAAATGTCGCCGTTGATGAAGCCGCGTCGGCTGAGATCCGCAACAGCCACCATACTGGAGATCAGCTTGCGACCTTCATCGGTCTGCCACTTCGGTTCTTTGCCCAGGACAATCTCAACTTCGGCTTCATGTTCGAGGTAGTTGAGCGTCGTGACGATGTTCCAGCGGTCCATCTGACCCTGGTTGATCTGCTGGGTGCCGTGGTACAGCCCGGTGGTGTCGCCCAGGCCAATGGTGTTGGTCGTCGAGAACAGCCGAAATGCAGGATGCGGGGTGATGATCCTGTTCTGATCAAGCAGCGTCAGCTTGCCGTCGGTTTCCAGGACGCGCTGGATGACGAACATGACGTCAGGGCGACCGGCATCGTACTCATCGAACACCAGCACGGTTGGGTGTTGGATGGCCCAGGGCAGGATGCCTTCTCTGAACTCGGTGACCTGCTGGCCGTCCTGCAGCACGATGGCGTCCTTGCCGACCAGATCGATCCGGCTGATGTGGCCGTCGAGGTTCACCCGGATGCATGGCCAGTTCAGGCGCGCAGCAATCTGCTCGATGTGGGTGGATTTCCCAGTCCCGTGATAGCCCTGGATCATCACGCGGCGGTTGTGCGCAAATCCGGCCGCAATGGCCATGGTGGTTTCCGGATCGAACCGGTACGCCTTGTCGATCTCGGGAACGTATGGGGTACGATCGCTGAAGGCAGGCACTTCGAAGTCGTGGTCCACGCCAAACAGGTCCCGCACATTTGCCGTGACGTCGGGTAACATGTCGGGCGACAAGCCGGATTCGTGAACGTTCATAAGTGTCCGTCTATCTCAACTAAGCGACAACGAGGAGTGGACAACCGGAGGGATCTGACCCCCTCTAACTCATTGAACTGCATCGAATCGCGTATTTAACCACTAACCGCCCGCGTAACGAAGCAGGGGAATCCCTTGGCAACATTGTTGCTGGTCCGTCACGGGAAAGCCGCGGCCGGGTTCGGCGCACATCTCGACCCGGGCCTGGACGATCTCGGCAGGCGACAGGCGGCAGCGACCGCCCGTGTGCTCGCCCCGCACGGCCCTCTTCAGATCTACTCCAGCCCCCTCGCCCGTGCACGGGAGACCGCGTCTCCCCTGACCGAACGCTGGGGCAGCGAACCCATCATCGAGCCGCGCGTATCCGAGATCCCGGCGCCCACCGATGACCTGCGCGAGCGTAGCGCCTGGCTGGCGACGGTGATGCCGCAGCGCTGGGAGAATCTCGACCAGCGGCTGCACCTGTGGCGTCAGGCGTTGCTCGACTGCCTGCTCGACATGCAGGATGACAGCGTAGTGTTCTGTCACTTCATCGCCATCAACGTGGCCGTGGGCGCAGCTACGCGCGACGACCGAATGATCTGCTTTCGCCCCGACAACGGTTCCGTCACCCGGCTCGCCAATCATGACGGCAACCTCCGTCTGATCGAACTCGGTCGCGAGGCCGAGACCCACGTGAACTGACGCTAACTTTTGGTCTAATTGACCATCATCTTGAGGTTGGCTGCAGAAATGGAAATCACCGCCACACACTCAAGACAAAATATCGAACGATTTCAATAGGCTATAGATTCTACGGAACCTGGCACGATAGTTGTACTGCCAAAGGGCATGGCATTGCTGACTCGAAGAAGACTTGCCGGGATGGGGATCCAACGACAACAGAAGAATAATCCGCTCGGAGGTGCGCGGTGATCCGCCTGCTTGCCGAGCACCGGGTGGCCGCCAACCTGGCCATGATCATGATGACGCTCGCCGGCCTCTGGGCCATCAAGAGCATTCCGTCGTCGCTGGATCCGCCCATGGCGTTGCCGCTGATCTTCGTCGAAGTGGAATGGCGGGGGGCCGCTGCGGAAGACATCGAAGAACTAGTCACCACGCCGATCGAACAGCAGCTCAGGACGCTCAACTCACTCCGCGAACTGACCTCCCGGACCAACAACGGCAACGTGCAGATCCGGGTGATGTTCGACTACGACGCCGACATGGTGGTCGCCCTCGATCAGGTCAAGCAGCGCGTGGCGAATATCCGCAACCTGCCACTGGACATCGAGCCACCGACCGTTCGCCGTTGGATCGATATGGAACCCATCGCCGCCGTACTGGTCACCGGTCCGGACGACATCAACGAGCTGATTCCCCTGGTCCGCGCGCTCGAGAAAGATCTGCTGAGCCGCGGCATCGAAGGCGTGCTTTACGACGGTCTCCCCGAAGAGGAGATCGCGCTGCTGATTGGTGGCCAGCGATTGCACGAGCTTGGTCTGACCATGGACGAACTCGCCGCCGAGGTGGCTCGCGTCAGCCGGAACGTACCCGCCGGCACCGTGGGCCGGGGCCAGGGGTCTCGGCAATTGCGCAGCCTCGATCAGCAACGCGACCCGTTGAGCTTCGAGCAGCTGTACATCCGCAACGTCGATCAACTGATCCGACTGGGAAATATCGCCGAGGTGGTGCAACGCCCCAGGGATGGTCAGCCCATCGTCACACAGAACGGCCAGCCAGCCATCGAAATGATCCTGTGGCGCAGCACTGACTCGGATGCCTGGCAAGCGGAACAAGTGCTCAAGACCTGGCTCGCAGAAGTACGTCCGACACTGCCCGAGGGCGTGGAGCTGACGCTTTACAACAACGTCTGGGACCTGCTGGGAGCGCAGCTCGGCATGATCGTGAAGAACGGCTTGACCGGTCTGCTCCTGGTGGTACTGACGTTATTCGCGTTTCTTCCCGTACGGGTCGGCTGGTGGGTTACGGTCGGCATTCCGGTGAGCTTCATGCTCGCGCTGGCCCTGTTCTACAGCGTGTTCGGCTACGGCGTCAGCATCATTGCGCTGATCGGCTTCATCATGGCGCTGGGTATCGTTGTCGACGACGCAATTGTAGTGGGCGAGGATGCGGTCACCCAGTTCGAGTCCGGCAAGTCGCCGGTCGACGCCGCCGTCGCCGGGGCGCAGCGCATGTGGGTTCCGGTAGTGACGTCGTCCCTGACCACCCTGGCCGCGTTTCTGCCACTGATCCTGGTCGGCGGGCGGCTGGGCGCAAGCGTGCTGGCGCTACCGACGGTGCTGCTGTGCGTCATCCTGGCGTCACTGATCGAGTGCTTCGCCGTGCTGCCCGGCCACCTCAAGTCTGCTTTCGAACGCCAGCAGGCCGGTTCGGTATCCAAGTTCCGACAGCGCTTCGATGCCGCCTTCACCCGCCTTCGCCGGGAACGATTCGAACCGTTGGTACGACGTGCCCTGGACTACCCCGGCGCCACCGTGTGCGCCGCCCTCGGCGCCATGATCTGCGCGTTCAGTCTGGTCGCATCACAACATGTCGGCATCGCGTTCGTCATGGGATTCGACCTCCAGAGCTTGAGCGCCAACGTCGAGTTCAGCGCGTCGGCCAGTGATGCCCAGAAGCAGCACTTCATCGACGAACTCGAAGCCGGCCTCGAACGGGTGAATCGGGAACACGACTACGCCAACGTGCAAAGCTGGGTGACCAAGTACAACCTGGCTGAGTTCAACAAAGAGCAGGAGACCGGCGTTCAGTACGCGTCGATCGATGCGCCCTACGCGTTAGAGGAAGCACGCACACTCGCGCCGACGGAGTTCGTCGAGGCGTGGCGCAGCTACGTCAACCAGCCACCCTATGTAGAGCAACTGCTGCTTGCGGTGGAAGGCGGCGCGAACAATGGCCAATCGGATATCGCGCTCGCACTGAGAGGGACATCCATCGAGCAGCTCCGACAGGGCGCGGATCTGCTGAAGGCAGAGCTGGCGGGATACCCGGGTGTATCCAACGTCACCGACGATCTACCTTACGGCAAGGAGCAACTGATCTACCGCCTCACGCCCACGGGTCGCACACTTGGACTCACCAGCGAGAGTCTCGGCAGCCAGTTGCGGTCCGCTTACAACGGCCGCCTGGTGCAGATCTTCAATCAGAACAACTCGGAACTCGAAGTCAGGGTCATGCTGCCGGACGCGGAGCGCGACAATCTCGCGTCGTTGCAACAGTTTCCGATCCGCACGCCGGACGGAACGTTCGTACCGCTGGCCAACGTCGCAACCCTGCACAACCGGCGCGGCATCGACGTGATCCGTCACCAGGACTCCGAAATGGCCATTCGGATCTATGCCGATGTGGATGAAGAAGCCAACAACGCGATCTCCATCGTGGCCGACCTCGAAGAGAATCGCCTGGCCCCGATCCTGGAGCGCTACGACCTGACGTTCGGACTGTCGGGCAAGTCGCGCCAGGACCAGGTGATGCTCGAGGTCATGGGGGTTGGAGCCGTACTGAGTCTGATCCTTATCTACCTGATTCTTGCCTGGGTATTCGCCTCCTACCTGTGGCCACTCGCCATCATGACGGCCATCCCATTCGGTTTGACCGGCGCGATTGTCGGACACTGGCTGCTCGGTATGGACATTGGCGCCATGTCCCTGCTCGCATTCTTTTCGCTTACCGGGATCGTGGTCAACGACTCAATCGTGTTGATCAGCTTCGTCAAGCGCAGCGTCGAAGCCGGTACGCAGATCAAACAGGCATTGTTCGAAGCTATCAGCGCACGCTTTCGAGCGGTAATTCTCACGTCGCTCACAACCATTGCAGGGTTGCTGCCACTGATCTTCGAGTCCTCGACCATGGCCATGTACATCACGCCTATCGCAGTCACCATCTGCTTCGGTCTGGGGTTCTCGACGTTGCTGGTCCTGCTGGTCATCCCAGCGCTCGTGCTGCTGCTGGAGCAGCTCAAGATCAATCTCGGGGACGCGGTTGCGCGCCTGCTAGCGCGCGCGCGGCCATCTCAAGGAGCAAACGCATGACGTCAACCAGAACGCTGAGCGAGATCGTGAGTTCTCTGCGGCGGCGTCCCCGGCTGCGCAGAGCCGCCGTCGGCATCGGTTTTCTTGCAGTGTCGGCGCTTGCCAGCGTATCGATCTTCGCGACCGCGCCCAACGCGGTGCCCGAAACGCCCCGGGAGCGGGCGTGGCCCGTCTCGGTGATGATCGCGGAACCGGCCATGTTGAGCCCGAAGTTCTCGAGCTACGGGCGCGTGGAGTCATCGCGCCAGAGCCGAATCCGTACCAATCTGATCGCAGAGATCGCCCAGGTCCACGTGCGCGAAGGGGAGTGGGTGGCGGCCGGTGACGTACTGGTTGAGCTGCGCCGTGACGGGTTGGAGCTTACCGAGCGGCGGCGTGCCGCGGAACTCGACCAGGAGCGTGCGAATCTCAATTCTATTTCCATGGCCTTGAATCTGATCGAAAAGTCCTCCGAACATTTCGTGGCCATGCACCGAATATCGCAGACCAAACTCGAGCGACACGAAGGCCTCTTCGAGCGTCGCATGATCTCCCGTTCATTGCTCGACGACGTGCTGCAGCAAACCAGTGCTGCCAGCATCGAGTATCAGCGGCATCTGCGGGAGCTGGCGGACTTCCCGAATCAGCTGAGCGCCCAGCGGGCGCGGGTCGCCAAGGCCGAGGCGCTGCTCGACCAGGCGCGGCTCGACCTGGATCATGCGACGATTCGCGCGCCCTTCTCCGGACCGGTGATATCGGTCGACGCATCGCCGGGTGACTACAGCGCCAGCGGCGCAGTGCTGGTCGAGGTGGCAGATGCCTCGGGATTCGAGGTGCGCGCACCCATTCCGGACACCTACCGGGCGCGCGTCCGGCGATATCTGCGCGCCGGTCAGCCGGTCACGGCCGCTGCGATGATCGGCGGCGTGCAGACTGCACTTCTGCTCACGCGCTTCGCCGGGAACGTCCGCGCAGGCCACAGTGGCAGCGACGCGTTCTTCGAGATCAATGCGGCGGCGGGTTCAGCCCCGCCGGAAGTCGGCCGGGTCGTGAACCTGACGATTACGCTGCCGCCCGAGGCCAACCTCGTCGCCCTGCCCGTGCAATCGATCTACGAAAACGACCGCATCTACCAGGTGCACAACAGTCGTCTGAAAGCGCTGACGGTGGAACGCCTCGGTGATCATCAGACCCAGGCCGGCGAGTATCGAATTCTGGTACGGTCCAGCGAACTCGAAGCCGGCCTGTCGATCCTGACCACTCAACTGCCGAAAGCGATCTCCGGTCTGCTGGTACGGCCGATTGGAGCGGTCGATGGCTAGGGAGTGTCAGTCAGCAGGAGCCGAACGCCCGCCAGGCGCAACAGCAGTAACTCCAGCGTGCGCCAGGGGTCTCCTTCGCGCAGCCCTTTGACGCGCTGATCCACCAGTGCCGAATCGATGAGCAACTGCTCGAGTTCGGCACGCCCGAGACGCCGCCCGGCGTCTCGCAGCAAACGCTCGCGCTGCTTCGGGAGCCCGCGTCGGGGCCCCTCGATCAGTTGGCGTAGCTGGCTGACGAACGACCCGTGGGCGGCCAGGGGTTGTATTCCTTCCTGGCGCAGCACCGAAATGATGTGCCTCACCCGGCCTGGTTGCCCCGCCAATGCGGCATCCGTCAGGTCGAAGGCATCGTAGTGTGAGGCGTCCAGCACGGCGTCCTGCAGCGCGGCCAGCGAGACCGGCATCGTGAGCTCCAGCAGCTTCAGCTTCTCGATTTCCTGCACGGCGGCCAGCAGATTGCCTTCCATTCGCTCACTGAAAAAGGTGAGCGCGTCTCGATCCAGCGTGATTCCGGCGCGTTCGCAGCGCCGCGACAGCCAACGCGGCATTTCGGCCACATCGACCGGCCACACCTGCACCACGCCGGCACTCTTTTGAAATGCCTTGAACCACGCAGTATTGCGCTGCCGGGAGTCCAGGCGCTCGGTGCGCACAAGCAGCAACGCATCCTCGACAGGAGCTTCCAGGTACGCGCGCAATGCATCGGATGCCGCGCGATCGAACTGCTTTGGCGTCAGACGCAGATCCAACAGGCGGCGTTCGGAAAATAGTGACATGTTGGCGGCGCTGTTCCGCAATTCAGCCCAGCTGAACCCCGAATCGACGTGCATCACCTGGCGTTCGGCGTAGCCCTGGCCGCGCGCCGCAGCAATCACCTCGTCACAGGCCTCCTGAACCAGTAGCGGCTCGCCCCCACAGATCAGGTAAACGGGCGCCAGCGGTCCCTCGAGGTGCGCCGGAAGCTCTTCAGGCCGGATCTGCATGCGTGGTTGCCTCCGGGGTGCTCGCCCGGCTACGAGTCGCCGTGTCGAGACTGCGCAGGATCTGCTGCACCAGATCCTGTTCCATCTCGCCCCGCAGCAACGCCTGCTCTTCGCTGCTGCCCACGATGTTGTTGCGGTCGAGCCGGTACGTCCGGGCCACGCGAATCGAGCGTTCTTCGACGAGCAACGTCTGGACAGGTTCGGTATCGGCACCTGCCGGTTCCTGAGCAACTATGCGATAACGAATCTCGAGCGAGATTTCGTACTCGGCGGTCCGTACCCGTTCCGTGACCGAGATGCTGCGCCGGTTGTCACGCTGAGCCGTCAGATCGATGACGACATCCGCCGCAGACCGATCCGTAACGACTTCGACGCCGGCGAATCCAAGCGAACGTGCCAGCTGACGCTCGATGGTGACAGCGCGCACAGAGCTGACATACACGCGTTCGAAATTCGCGCTCAGTTCGTTGCCACGCAGGTGGAAACCGCAGCCGGCCAGCACCCATAGCATGACTATCGCCCCGGGCGCTGCGCGCTTCATCCGACCACGAAGTTGATCAGTTTCCCGGGAACATAGATCGTCTTACGAACGGTCTTGCCCTTGAGGAACCGGCTGACATTGTCGTTGCCAAGGGCCGCCTGAGTAACGGTTTCCTCATCGGCGTCGGCCGCGACCTGAACCTGCCCGCGAACTTTGCCCTGTACCTGCACGACGATCTCCAAGCGCTCTTCGACCAGCTTCGCTGGATCGTAACTCGGCCACTCGGCCGATTCGAACACACTGTCTTTGTAGCCAAGCCGCTGGTACAACTCTTCGGCAATGTGTGGCGCAAAGGGCGCGATCATCACCACCAGTGGTTCCACTTCACCTCGCGCCGCGATGCGGCCACCCGCCCGCACTACGTTCAGGTACTCCATCATTGCCGCGATCGCCGTGTTGTACTGAAGGGCCGGTAGTTGTTCGGACACCTGGCGAATCGTCTGGTGAAGTTTGCGCTCGACCCGTGCGTCGGGCGACCGGTCCTCCGCCTGCACCACGCTCTGCCAGAGCCGGGAAAGGAAGCTGTGTGGCCCGTGCAGACCCTGCTCCCGGTAGTCGCCACCCTGTTCGAAGGGTCCGAGGAACATCAGAAACACCCGCAACGTATCCGCCCCGAACTGATCGATGATGCTGTCCGGAACGACGACGGTGCCCCGGCTCTTCGACATCTTCGAGCCTTCGTTGATGATCAGGCCGTGCGCCCGGAAGCGGCTGAAGGGCTCATCGAAATCAATGTGTCCGAGGTCGTGCAGCGCCATGGTGATGAACCGCGCGTACATCAGATGCAGCACCGCGTGCTCATGGCCACCGATGTAAGTATCCACCGGCAACCACTTGGCCGTCAGCTCGGGGTCGAAGGGAACGTCGTTCAGCTCGGCACTCGGATAGCGAATAAAGTACCAGGCCGAGTCGAGAAACGTGTCCGACACGTCGGTTTCGCGGCGCGCAGCGCCGCCGCAATCGGGGCATTGCGTTTCGTACCATTCCTTGAGCCGCGCCAGCGGGCTGACTCCCGAGTCGTCCGGCTTAAAATCTTCGAGGCGCGGCAGCAGTACCGGGAGTTCATTCACCGGGACCGGAACGGGACCGCAGGCGTCACAATGAATGATCGGGATCGGCGGGCCCCAGTAGCGCTGCCGGGACACGCACCAGTCGTGCAGGCGATAGTTTATCTTGGCTTCGGCCCGGCCCTCGTCTGCCAACTGTTCGACGATGGCGCGTTTAGCCGCGTCCACCGACAAGCCATCGAAGTCGCCGGAGTTGACCAGCACGCCATCACCGGTGTACGCCTCGTCGAGCACGGTCGATGCATCGTCGCCGGGCGCCGCAATGACCCGGACAATCGGCAGATCGAACGCCGCAGCGAAGCCGAAATCCCGCTCGTCGTGACCCGGGACGGCCATGATTGCGCCCGTGCCGTAGGCCATCAGCACGTAATCCGCAATCCAGACCGGGATCGGCTGATGCGTCACCGGATTGATGCAATACCCACCGGTGAATACGCCGGTTTTGTCCTTGTCGATTTTCTGGCGTTCGATCAGATCGCGGCTGGCAACCTCCGCGCGGTACGCATCGACGGCGACGCGTTGCTCGTCCGTGGTCAACACGTCCACCAGATCGTGCTCTGGTGCCAGCACCATATAGGTTGCACCGAACAGGGTATCCGGTCGGGTAGTAAACACCGGCAGTGTCTGGGCTGCGTCCTGAACCGCGAATTGCACTTCAGCGCCTTCGCTGCGGCCAATCCAGTTGGCCTGGGCCTTGCGCGTGGCGTCAGACCAGTCGAGCCCTTCGATGTTATCCAACAGGCGCCCGGCATAACGCGTGATGTTGAAGAACCATTGCAGGAACTCGCGCTGTTCGACCTGCGTATCGCAGCGCTCGCACACACCCTGAATGACCTGCTCGTTGGCCAGCACCGTTTTACAGGAGGGACACCAGTTGACCGGCGCCTTGCGCTGCTCCGCGAGTCCGCCCTTGAACAGTTCCAGGAAGATCCACTGGGTCCACTTGTAATACTCGGGTTGCGTGGTGTCCACGGCATGGTCCCAATCGAACATGCCACCCATGCGCTTCAACTGACGGGTAAAGTTAGCGACATTCCGTGGAATCAGCTCATTGGGATTGGTGCCCACCTTGAGCGCGTAGTTTTCCGAATGAATGCCGAACGCATCGAAGCCAATCGGCTCAAACACGTCGCGACCAAGCAGCCGCTGGTAGCGGCCATGGACGTCGGCGCCGGTGAACGCAAAGATGTTGCCGATGTGCAGCCCTTCGGCCGACGGGTAGGGGAACATCATCAGGTTGAAGAATGGATCCTTCGCCGTGCGCAGGTCCTGGGTGGTGAACGTATTAGTCCCATGCTCAGCCCATTCCGCCTGCCATTTTTCCTCAATGGCGATCGGGTCGTAGCGTTCGAATTCCGTACTCATCAGATTCGTCAAGTGCGTCGAAAAAAAGGTCGCAAGGATACCACCCGAACAAGTGTACCGGCGAGGATCAGCGCCAGCCCGACCAGCAACGGTAGATGACCATACCGGCCAAATGGCGTGGTGCCGTTCATTGCCGTGAAGTGTCCTTCGAGAACCCCGGTCTCGAACTGGGGCAACTCGGCGCGCACCGTACCGTGTGCATCGATGATCGCCGTGACCCCATTGTTGGTCGCCCGCAACACCCATCGGCCGTTCTCGCGCGCGCGCATGCGCGCCATCTGCACGTGCTGCAGCGGTCCGGTCGAATTACCGAACCAGGAGTCGTTGCTGATGGTCACCAACACATCCGCCTCGCGCGCGCTGCGCCGCACCAGATCGGGATAGACGATTTCGTAGCAGATCGCCATTGCCACGCCCCAGGGCCCAGCGCGCAGCAATGGCTGATTCTCAGGGCCCGGTTCGGTCCGCGACATCGGCAGGTTGAAGAATTCAATGACCCCGCGCAGCAGGCCCGCCAGTGGAACGTACTCGCCGAATGGCACCAGACGCTGCTTCACGTAGCGACCCTCGCCGTTGCCAAGGGCCACCGCCGTGTTCCGGAACACGCCGTCGCTGGCAGGCGCACCCGGACTGATTTCATAGGCCGGTACGCCGAGGATCAGGGTGGCACCGCCCGCCCGCGCCCGCCGATCCATCTCTGCGAGGTAGTCGACCGCCTGGCGCTGGAAAATCGTGATAGCCGCTTCCGGCCAGATCACCAGATCGTTGTCCCAATGCCCGGCGGTCAGCCGTCGGTGCCGATCCAGGATCATGCCGATGCTGTCCATGCGCCATTTGATGTCCTGCCCGATGTTGCTCTGGACCAATGCCACCCGACCCGAATCACCTGTCTCGACCCATTGCTTCGACTGGAGTGGCCAGGCCACAAGCCACGGAAGCAGCGCCAGGGTCACGCCCACCAGACGTTTGCGCCATCCAATCGTTTCCAGCACGGCAACGACGAACGCCACTGAGAAGACCGAGGCGAAACCCACCAGCAAGACTCCACCCACCGGGGCCAACGCCCCCAGCGGGTCGTCAATGTGGGCATAGCCAATGAACAGCCACGGAAATCCGGTCAGCACCCATGTCAGGAGCCATTCAGTCAATGTCCAGGTGGCTGCAAACGCAAAGCCATCGGCCAATGGCCGCGCCGTGCGCAGCCAGCGACCATAGACCCAGCCCTGCAACGATGAGAACAACGCCAGTCCGGCGACGAACAGCAGCACCAGGAAACCCGCCAGTGCGGGGGTCGCGTGGCCGTAATCGTGAATACTGACGTAGATCCACGACACGCCAGCCGCGTACTTCCCCACGCCGTACCACCAACCGAGCATGGCGGTACTGTGCGGCAGTGCCCTGTTCAGTACCCACAACAGCGCGCCCGCCGACGCAGGCGCGAGCAGCCAGTAATCGAAGGGAGCAAGCGCAAAGGGCAGCGCCGCACCCGCGAGCAAAGCTGCCCAGAACGCCGGCGGGAAAATCCGCGCTGTGAGGCCCCGCATCGCTAGCGGACGGGCACCCTGGGAGTAGGAAAATCGCTCACGCGTCGCGTTCCAGGCGCGTCATGTGCAACAGTCGAATGCGACGGCTGTCGGCGGCGAGCACCCGGAACTGGAAGTCACCGAAGCGGCCCGTCTCCTCCCGCGTCGGCAAGTGACCGATCTGCTTCAACAGGACCCCGCCAATGGTATCGAACTCATTAGCGTCGAAATCGGTGTCGAAATACTCGTTGAACTCGTCGATGGGAGTCGTTGCCTTGACCGTGAAGTTGCGCGCATCCAGCTCCTTGATGAAGCTTTCTTCGTCGACATCGTACTCATCCTCGATGTCCCCGACGATCTGCTCCACCACATCCTCGATGGTGATCGCCCCTGAGACGTGACCGTATTCATCGACCACCACCGCCATGTGATTGCGCGTACTGCGAAACTCCTGCAGCAGCACGTTCAAGCGTTTGCTCTCCGGAACCACCGTCGCCGGCCGTATGCAATCCTTGATGTCGAAGTCGTCCCAGTCGTCCTGAAGCAGCAGCGGCAACAGATCCTTGGCATGCAGAATGCCCTTGACGTCATCGAGGTCATCACCGATGACCGGAAAGCGCGAGTGTTTGGAGTTGATGATCACCGGCAGAAACTCTTCGAGCCGCGTATCGGCGCACACCGTGACCAGCTGCGACCGGGGGATCATGATGTCGCGGGCGTGCATATCCGACATGGTCAGCGCGCCGAATATGATGTTCAGAACCTCGCCGTCGACCAGTTGGCGGTCGGCGGCATCCCGCACCATCTCCATGAGATCCTTGCGATCCGAGGGTTCGCCGCTGAACAGATCAGTGACGCGTCCCAGCCATGAGCGTACGCCACCGTCGCCGCGATCGGGTTCGCTCATCTAGGGGTCCGCAGCCTGCGGTTGCCGGTAGGGGTTCGGGATTCCCAAACGCTCCAGGACGTCGATCTCTCGACCTTCCATTGTGCGCGCCTCATCCTCCGATTCATGATCATACCCCAAAAGATGCAGCACACCATGCACCACCAGATGTGCCCAGTGATCGTTCACCGCCTTATGTTGTTGCTGTGATTCGCGCACCACGATCGGCGCGCACAACAGGATATCGCCGAGGGGTGCGAGTTCCGCCGGCAGCCCTTCCTGATCCGCCGCGAACGACAGAACATTGGTGGCTCGATCGATTCCCCGGTAGCGCGCATTGAGCTTGCGCCCCTCCTCCTCATCCACGATCCGCACACAGATGTGCCCGCCAGGTTGACCTTCCGATGCGAGCGTTGCCGCCGCCCAGGCGCACAGCTGCCGTCGGCCCGGCAACGGCCGATGGCCGCTGGCAAACTGGACGTCGATGCAGGCCGAGGGATCAGCGCCCGTGTCGCTCATCAGTTCCTGAATCCGACCCCCGAGACGCTTCGACAACGTCATTGACGGCGTACGCTTCGACGATGCGCTGCACCAGCGGATGGCGAACGACGTCTTTAGAGCCAAACCGCGTGAACGAGAGACCGTTCACCTCCCGCAGAATATCGATGACGTGGATCAATCCCGAACGGCTGCCGCGCGGCAAATCGATCTGCGTGATGTCGCCGGTAATCACCGCTGTCGAGCCAAAGCCGATTCGCGTCAGAAACATCTTCATCTGTGCGGCCGTCGTGTTCTGACTTTCATCGAGAATGATGAAGGCGTTGTTCAACGTGCGGCCGCGCATATAGGCAAGCGGCGCGACCTCGATGATGTTGCGTTCGATGTACTTGTGGACCCGCTCGACGCCCATCATTTCGTACAACGCGTCGTACAACGGGCGCAGGTAGGGGTCTATCTTCTGTGCCAGATCACCCGGCAGAAAGCCCAGCTTCTCACCGGCCTCAACCGCCGGTCGGACCAGCAGTATCCGATTGACCCGCTGGCCTTCCAGCGCGGCCACGGCGCAGGCGACTGCCAGATAGGTCTTGCCGGTACCGGCCGGTCCGACGCCGAAACTGATATCCGTGGTCTGAATTGCCTGGACGTAACTGATTTGATTCGCGCCGCGCGGCTTGATGGTTTTGCGCCGGGTACGAATGATGTTTTCCTCCGGCTCCGCGGTCGGGTTCAGCAACGCTTCAACGCCAGACTCCTGCAGATAAAGGTGAATGGCCTGGGAATCGAGCGGCTCGTCTCGCGCATCTTCATAGAGCCGTTTCAGCAACGCTTCACACACTTCGACGTTGGACTGAAGACCCGACAGCTGGAACTCGTTGCCCCGGTTGCGCACCTGGATACCCAGCCGATCTTCGAGGTACTTGAGATTCTGATCGAACGGCCCGCACAGAGCGGCCAGGCGGGTGGATTCGTTCGGCTCGAGGACGACGTTTGCAGTATGCGCTGCGACCGGATTGGCGATGTCGTTCAAATTCACACCGAATCGAGTGAAGGCTCTAGGATATCCGGGCGACCGACCCTGTCAAACGAAGTTTTCACGCCTGAGGCCAGGTGGCCGCGAAGTGAATTCGGCATCGCCTGATCGATCAGGACGTCGGCAAAACTCCCAATCAACCGTTCCTCGGCTGAGAAATTCACCACCCGATTATTTTCCGTCCGCGCCTGCAGCTGGCTCGGGTCCTTTTTCGACCGGCCGGTGACCAGCACCCGTTGTCGCGTGCCGACCATCGCCGCGCTGATCGCGTCCGCCTGCTGCCGGATGCGCGTCTGAAGCAGACCCAGGCGCTGCTTCTTGAGCGTTTGAGGCGTGTCGTCCGGCAGGCTGGCCGCGGGCGTTCCCGGCCGGGGGCTGTAGACGAAGCTGAAGGACGTATCGAAGCCGATCTCGGCAATCAGCGCCATGGTGGCATCGAAGTCAGCTTGCGTTTCACCCGGAAATCCGACGATGAAGTCCGATGACAGACTGATGTCCGGACGAATCCGGCGCAGCCTGCGGATCCGATCTTTGTATTCGAGCACCGTATGGCCGCGCTTCATCAGCGCGAGGATCCGATCCGATCCCGACTGAACCGGCAAGTGCACGTGACTGACCAGTTCCGGTACCTCCGCGTACACGTCGATCAATGCATCGGAAAACTCGACCGGATGCGAAGTGGTGAAGCGGATTCGGTCGATGCGCGGGATGTCCGCCACGTAACAGATCAGTTCCGCAAGATCCGCCGTAGCAACACCATCGGCATCGCCAGCGCTGCCCGAATCGATCAGACCCCGGTAGGCATTCACGTTCTGCCCCAGCAGGTTGACCTCTCGCACTCCCTGATCAGCGAGTTGTCCGATTTCCCTCAACACGTCATCCACCGGTCGACTGACTTCCTCGCCCCGGGTGTAAGGCACTACGCAGAAGCTGCAGTACTTGCTGCACCCTTCCATGACCGACACGAAGGCACTTGGACCTTCCGCCGTCGGTGCCGGCAGACGATCGAACTTTTCGATCTCGGGGAAACTGATGTCCACCACGGGAACACCACGCCTGGCCCGGGCTTCATCGATCATGGCCGGCAGGCGATGCAACGTCTGCGGGCCGAACACGAGGTCGACGTAGGGCGCCCGGGCATGAATCGCGGCACCTTCCTGACTGGCAACACAACCACCCACACCGATCAGCAGGTCGGGATTGCGGACCTTCAGGCGCTTCCAGCGGCCGAGCTGATGGAATACCTTCTCCTGGGCTTTTTCCCGAATCGAACAGGTGTTAAGCAGCAGCAGGTCCGCATCTTCCGCTGCATCGGTCGGCTCCAGCCCATGGCTGACCTTGAGCAGGTCGAGCATACGTGCCGAATCGTACTCGTTCATCTGGCAGCCGTGGGTCTGAATGAAGACTTTCCCGGACATCTTTTTTGCGTTCGCGCTTGCGCGTACTCTGGCACTATAGGGGGCACAGATTATAGGGGGCTACCGCAACACTTGAAATCCCAGCATGAGGCTCTATATAACGGTGGCTAAATCCAAATCAGGCAGTGGAATGAGGAACACCCAGGAACATATCTATAAGGTTCTGTTCCACAATCAGGGTCAGGTCTACGAGGTCTACGCCCACTCGATCTACCAGAGTGATCTGTACGGCTTCATTGAGATCGAAGACTACATCTTTGGCGAGCGCACCAAGGTGGTGATCGATCCAGGCGAAGACAAGCTGCGCCAGGAGTTCGAGGGCGTCCAGCGCAGCTTCATTCCGATGCATGCCATCGTCCGGATCGACGAAGTCGAAAAAGAGGGCGTCGCCAAAGTCACCGAGAGCAAGGGTGAGAATGTCACACCGTTTCCAATGCCCGTCCCAAGCAACGAAAAGAAGACCTGAGCCCCAACCCACCTGAATCTACGGCACGGCAGCCGCTGCACCCGCTCGTTCACGCGCGGGAAACACCGGACCGCCCGGCCCTGATCTTGGCCGACACCGGCCAGGTGATGAGCTACGCAGAACTCGCATCCCTGTCGTGTCGCGGGGCGCGGGTGTTTCGGGACCTCGGTCTGCGGACCGGCGACGGGATCGCACTGCTCGTCGAGAACTGTCCCGAGTTCCTGCCGATCTACTGGGCTGCTCAGCTTGCGGGCCTGTACTTCACACCCATCAGCGTGCAGTTCCAGCGCGACGAGATCGCCTGGATACTGAACGACTGCGATGCGCAGGTACTGATCGTATCGGAAACCCAGGCGGGCAAGGTCACGGACGCTCCCCAAGCCCATCAGTTGTTACTGTCCGACTGGCACTCCCTGACTCGGGCCGCGTCCGATCAGTTGCTCGGCGACGCCTGTGAGGGCGCCGAGATGCTGTACTCCTCCGGGACCACTGGGCCGCCCAAGGGAGTTCGCCACGCTCCGCCGGGCACATCTCTGGGAACCACCTCGGAACTGATGCGGCGGCGCCTCAGGCTGCACCGGATCGATGCGTCGATGGTGTATCTGTCGACGGCGCCGCTGTATCACTCCGCGCCACTGCGCTACAACGCCATGGCGCAGCGGGTGGGCGCAACCAGCGTGATCATGCCGAAATTCACGCCGCGCACCGCCCTGGAGCTGATCGAACGCCACCGGGTGACCCACAGCCAATGGGTCCCGACGATGTTCGTCCGGCTGCTGCAGCTCGAACCGGAGGTACGTGCCCGCTGGGACCTGTCCAGCCACCGGTTCGCGATTCATGCGGCTGCACCCTGCCCGGTTGAGGTCAAGCGAGCCATGTTCGACTGGTGGGGGTCGATTCTCTACGAGTACTACTCAGGAACCGAGGGCAACGGTCAGACCGCAATCGATCCCCAGCAGTGGCTTGCCCATCCCGGGTCCGTCGGTACGCCATTGCTGGGCACACTGCGCATTCTCGATGCCGCTGGGCGGGAATTGCCGGCCGGCCAGGACGGACTCGTGTACTTCGAGGGCGGTCCAGCGTTCGAGTACTACAAGGATCCGGAGAAGACTGCGCGCAGTCGCAGCCCGCAAGGCTACTCGACACTGGGCGACATCGGCCACTTGGATGACGAGGGCTACCTGTATCTGACCGGTCGGTCCTCATACATGATCATATCCGGCGGCGTAAACATCTATCCGCAGGAAATCGAAGATCTGTTGCTGCGTCATCCCGCGGTTTCAGACGTCGCAGTGTTTGGTATCCCGCACCCGGAATTCGGCGAAGAGGTCAAGGCCGCCGTCGAGCTACGCGCAGGTCTGGCCGTTGATGACGCCCGGGCTCGCGAGCTGATTGACCATTGCCGGGAGCATCTGGCCCATCTCAAGTGCCCGAAGTCGATCGACTTCCACGAATCTCTACCGCGTCACGCCACCGGTAAGCTCTATACGCGCCAGCTACGCGACCCGTACTGGACGTAGCGGCGCCTGCGCCGGCGCTTCACCGCGAGCCGCATCGAGAATCCGTTCGGCCATCTGGTCGGCTTCGAGGTTGCTCGGTCGCTTTGCGCGCTGGGCGCGTTCGAATATCTCCAGCAGGCGTTCGCCAATTCGGTCGACCGCCCGGGCGAGCTGCGCGACATCGCCTTCGCCCAGGTACTCTCGAGCGACGCTGATGATTCCACCGGCGTTGATGACATAGTCCGGTGCATAGAGTATCCCGCGCCGCATGAGCGCCGTACCGGCTGCCGCATCGAACAGCTGGTTGTTCGCCGCGCCCGCAACCACGTTCGCCTGGAGCCGGGATACCGAATCGCAGGTCAACACGCCGCCCAACGCGCAGGGCACGAACACATCCACCGGCTGGGACACGATTTCATCCACCGGCACGAGTTCGGCGCCCAACTCATCGGCTGCCCGTTCGCGCTTGTCTTTATCGAGATCCGCAGCCACCAGCCTGGCCCCCGCCTCGCGCAACAATCGCGCCGTTTCGAAGCCCACGTTGCCCAGTCCCTGAATACCGACCCGCAAATCATCGAGATCACGCGTCGGGTCGATGAATCCGACTGCAGCGCGGATGCCCTGGACAACACCGCGCGCCGTCCAGGGCGAAGGATCGCCTCCCGCGGCGGTCGCCACGCCGCTGACGTAGTCGGTACGCTGCGCCACGCAACGTAAATCTGCGACGTTGACGCCCACATCTTCCGCGGTGACATACCGACCCCCCAGAGACTCCACCAGTTCGCCAAAGGCATGCAGCTGCGCTTCTGTGGCGGGTTCATCGGCCAGGATAACGGCTTTGCCACCGCCAAAAGGCAGGCCGGCCAACGCGTTCTTGTAGGTCATCCCTCTGGACAAGCGCAACACGTCATCCAGCGCGGCGAAGTCGTCTGCGTAGTGCCAACGACGCAGGCCACCTGCGGCCGGTCCCAGGGTGGTGTCGTGCAGGGCGATGATTGCCCGCAGACCGGATTCGCTGTGCTCGTGCCAGAGCACCCGTTCGTGGGAGGCAAATGAGGGGTGGTCGAACATGATGGGAGTGCTCACGGACACGAGCCTGGATGTGGCGCAAACGATAGACCTCTCCCGGTACAAAAACCTTGCGATCGTGCCGCCTTATCCTAAAAAGGTAACTTATTCATGTTACTCTACTCATTTTACGGGCATATTCATGTCCAACGATCCACTCGACCGCTTTGATCGTGCAATACTCGAACACCTCCAGCACGACGCCAGCATGTCGGCCGCCGAGGTCGGGGAGTCCGTCGGCCTGTCACAGTCGCCCTGCTGGCGGCGCATCAACCGGCTGGAATCCCGAGGGGTGATCACCCGGCGCGTCGCTCTGCTCGACCGCCGCAAGTTGGGCCTGGATGTACTGGTCTTCGCCATGGTCAAACTGACCGCCCACGGCCGCCGCTCGCTACCGGAGTTCGCGGAGACGATCCAACGCTACCCCCAGGTGCTGGAGTGTTACACCCTCATGGGCGAAATGGACTTTCTGCTGCGTATCGTGATGCCGGACGTGTACGCATATGAGCGGTTTTTCTTCGAAGAGCTGTCGCAGTTCCCTGGCGTTCAGGAGGTGCATTCCAACATCGCGCTATCGGAAATCAAATCGACCACCGAACTACCCTTGGACGAGATTCAATAGCCCTCGTCCAGCAACGGAAACGCACTGAGGACCTGGGGATTGGGCAACGGTGGCGCCGGCTCGACGAGTGATGCATCCAGCTCCGCCAGTGTTGTCGCGCCCAGCAGGGCCATGTTGGTGCGAATTTCGAACTCCAGGATACCGAAGGCTCGCAGCAACGCGGGTACCCCTCCGGCCGCCATCGCCATCCCCTGCAGTCGCCCGATGCCCACCAGATCGGCGCCCAGGGCGAGGGCTTTGAGCACGTCGGTGCCGCGCATGACGCCGCCGTCGAACACCACCGGTACGCGGCCCTGCACCGCGTCCACGACTTCCGGCAACGCGTCCAGGCAGCCCCGCCCATGATCCAACTGGCGGCCACCGTGGTTCGAAACGTAAATCACGTCCACGCCGTCATTCACGGCACGCGCCGCATCGTCACCCCGATTGATGCCTTTGAGCACCAGCGGGATATCGAAGCGCTCCTTGACGTGCGCCACCGTGTTCCAGGTCATGCGCGCCTGGTACGCCAGGTGGCTCGGCCCCGATCGTTTTGCCGACGGAGGCAGGAATCCTCGACCAACGTCACGTTCCCGGCGGCTATAGACGGCCGTATCGACGGTGAGGCAGAGCGCGAGGTAGCCGGCCGCGACGATGCGTTCGATCACCCCATCCATCCAATCCTGATCGTCCTGGAGGTACAGCTGATAGACCTTGGGACCCGCCGCCGCGGCGGCGACGGTTTCCAGATCCACCGCAACCGCCGAGCTCTGAATCATCGGGATCCCCAATTCCTCGCTGGCCAGCGCAATCGACACGCCACCGCCCGACTCGAACAGCTCATTTGAACCGAGCGGCGCGAGAACAAGCGGCATGCTCAGCGGCACACCGAGAAACGTCGTCGAGAGGTCGACTTCCGACACGTCATTGAGTATCCGGGGACGAAACGCGAGGCTGTCCAGCGCCATACGATTGCGATTCAGCGAGGTCTCCGTGTCGGCGCCGCCGAGCAGGTAGTCCCAATGCTCATCGCTCAATTTGGCCCGCGCCATCTCGATCATCTCGTGCAGGGTCCGAAATTTCCTCACCGCGTCTCCGTTTGTGCGCAGGGTTTTCCAACGCGGCAGTCTATATCGTTGCGCGCAACCGGACAGTAGAATAGCCGGCCTCGTGATTCCGGAGACTGCCGAACATGCCCACTTTCGTTGTGATTGGCGGCGGCCACGCCGCCGGTCAGGCTGTCGCGAGCCTGCGCCAGGGCGGTTTCGATGGCGAGATCATCGTGGTCGGCGACGAGCCGTTTCCGCCTTACCAGCGGCCGCCACTGTCCAAGCAGTATCTGTCGGGCGAACACGGACTCGACCGGGTCTACCTTCGGCCGGAGAGTTTCTATGCCAAACGCGACATCACCCTGAAGCTGGGGATTCGCGTCGAATCGCTGGATTGCGAGGCGCACAGCGTAACCACCAGTGAAGGCGAAACCATCAACTACGACAAGGCATTGCTATGCACGGGCAGCCGGCCGCGGCAGCTGAAGGCACCGGGCAGCGATCTCGCAGGGATTCACTATCTACGAGGCATCGCAGACGTCGATGGTATCCGCGCCGAGATGGCCGACGCCAAGACCATGATCATCGTCGGTGGTGGATACATCGGCCTCGAAGTGGCAGCAGTGGTCCGCACAGCGGGTCTAGAAGTCTCGGTCCTGGAGATGGAGTCCCGAATTCTGAACCGGGTGACGACCCCGACGATGTCGGAGTTCTACACCCAGCTCCATGAAGGCCGGGGCGTGAAGATCCTCACCGACACCGCGGTCTCCGGCTTCGAGGGCGAAGGACGCATCAGCGCAGCCGTCACCGTATCCGGCGAGCAGCTCCCCGCCGATATCGTGATCATCGGCATCGGCATCCTGCCCAATGTAGAGTTGGCCCAAGCTGCTGGTCTGGATTGTGAAAACGGCATCGTGGTCGACGAACGCTGCGCGACCAGTCATCCGGACGTCTACGCGGCCGGCGACTGCACCAACCATCCCAACCCGTTGCTGAATCGCAGGTTACGGCTGGAGTCGGTCCCCAACGCCATGGAGCAGTCCCGGGTCGCCGCCGCCAACATGCTCGGTGAAGAGAAAACCTACGCCGCCATTCCATGGTTCTGGTCCGACCAGTACGAGCTGAAACTGCAGATGGTCGGTTTCTCCACCGATGCCGATCAGGAGGTGTTGCGCGGCGATCCCAGCAGCAATCAATTTGCCCGCTTCTACCTCGAACAGGGTGTTCTGGTGGCAGCCGACGCGGTGAACAGCCCCAAGGAGTTCATGGCCTGCCGGCAACTCGTGACGAAGCAGGTGAAGGTTGACGTCGATAAGCTCGCCAACGCGGATGTGCCCATCAAAGAGTTGCTCGCGTAAGACGGCACCCGTTCCCGTTCTTCAAACAAGCCGTACCACAGCCGCCACTGTTCGGGGGCCTACCCGGCGCCCCCTATCGCGGACGCACCGATGACAGTGCCCGACGATACGCCGCCGACAGGGAGGATGGGATATCCCCCCATCGACGCTAATCAAGCGGCTCGTCGATCGGGCAGTCCCAGTATTTGGGCCGCCTCCGCCGAGGTGGCCGGTCGGCAACCGAGGCGCTCGCATAACTCGACAGCTTCGGTCACCAGTTCCAGATTAGAGCGGCGCGGATCGCCGCTTGGCTCCAGTCCTACCTGAAGATGGCCACCGCACGCGATGGCCTGTTCTGCCAGCCCGCAGCCAACCACGTCACCCCCCTGAACGGACACCAACCAGGGAAGTTGCGTGGCCTGGATCATCTCCAGATAGGCGTCCAGCGCCGTTGCGGTCGGCGGCAGGCCGAAACCGCCGCGGCGGCCGCCGAAATAGAATTTCATGAAAGCCCCTGGAGGTAACCGATCCGCTTGCACGTACCCCAGGATGAATTTGACGAATCCGGGTTCGAAGATCGAAACGCTCAGGCCCACGCCCAGCGCCCGGCACGTCTCAACCATGTAAACGCCATCGGCAAAGCTGTTCTGGTAGATCCAGTCGTCCGGCCGTGGCGAACCATCCGCATTGAACCGCCCGATGTTCGTGGTCCCCGGGTCGACCAGCCCCAGGCCCAATACCCCCGCATCGGCTAACGCCACGATGTGCGCATACCGGTCCTCGGGGCTGATGCCTGGCCGGCCACCGGGCATGGTCGGATACAGCAACGCATCAGGGCGTTGCTCGAGAATCTGCCGCCAGGCGGAAAGATACGGTTCCGCGGAATGGTGGCCGTCGCTACCCAGCACCGCTTCGTCGTTGTGATTGTGCGCGATCGCCGCCCCGGCCTCGAGACAGGCCAGCGCATCGCCGGCGATTTCATCCGGACTGCGTGGAACCCGCGGGTTGCGGTCTTTGCTCATGCCGCCATTCAGCGCGACCTCGATGATGACGGGTCTGGCCATCGTGTTCCCCGCTACAACCCCAACACCTGCTTGGCGATGATGTCGTGCTGGATCTCGCTGGAACCCCCGGCGATGGTGAAGCCGAGATGGTGATAGCGACTCGACGCGGCGTATTCCGCATAGTCCGGCCCCACGGGACCTTCATTATTGCCGCCGAGAAGGCTCGAATCCAGCGGCGCTGTCCAGTAGCCCACCGCAGCAAACGTCAGCGCATCGATCGCCTGTACAAGTTCGCTGCCTTTGAGCTTCAACATGGACGGCTCAGCACCGATCTGGCCGCCCGCATCCGCCTCGCTGAGCAGCCGCAAGCTGGTCATCTCCAACGCATCGAGGCGAATCGCGAGTTCCGCCAGGCCCCGCTCGACGGTCGGCTCCCGCAGTCCCCCTGCGGCGAGAATCTCGCGCAATCTACCCAGCAGGCGTTTGTTCTCCGAGACCCGACTGACCATCAGGCGTTCATCCCCGAGCAGGCTTTTGGCCACCGCCCAGCCCTGATTTTCCTCACCCAGCCGATTCTCGACCGGTACCTGGACGTCCTCGAAAAATACCTGGTTCCAGAGTCGTTTACCGTTGAATGCAATTAGCGGCTCGACGGTAATTCCGAGGGTTGTCATGTCGATGAGTAGAAAACTGATGCCGCGTTGCGGTTTGGCGTTCTGATCGGTACGTACCAGAGCAAAGATCCAATCCGCGCTTTCCGCTGCACTCGTCCAGATCTTGGAACCATTGACCACGTAAGCGTCGCCACGGCGATCAGCCCGGGTTCTCACCGAGGCGAGGTCCGAGCCGGCCTGCGGTTCCGAATAGCCCTGACACCACCAGAGCTCAGCGTTGAGAATCTGCGGCAGGAACTGCTGATGCTGAGCGGACGTTCCGAACTTGATGATGGCGGGTCCAACCATGTTGAAGCCAAATCCCGACAGGGGTGGAGCGTGGGCGCGGCGGCACTCCACGTCGAACACATGGCGTTCGATCAGGCTCCAACCGGTGCCGCCATGTACCACAGGCCAGTTGGGTGCAGCCCACCCCCGTCCGTTGAGCACGCGCGTCCAGGCTCCGAGCTCGTCCTTGCCCACGCCTCGACCGAAACGCACCTTCTCGGCGATCTCGGCCGGCAGGTTGGCCGCAAGGAACTCGCGCACCTCCTCGCGAAACGAGCGTTGCGCCGCGCTGAGTTGCAACTGCACCGGCTACCCCACCGAACAGGCAAGCACACGGGATATCTGACACAGCGGCCTCCCGCTCTGGCTACGCCATTCGTTGAAGGCTTCCTGAACCGCGGCCAGTGCCTTCTTGCTGGTAGGTGCTTTCTCGACGATTTCCATCTCGACCAGCACCGCCACCACATCCGCGGACAGCATGAACGTGTCCTTGCCGATGAAGCGCAAAAAATAGGGTCCGGTATTCCCGCCAAGCCGTTCGCCGCGCCGCTTCAGCTCGGCCCACAAGCCGACGATATCGTCTTCCGGCCACTGCGCCAGGTAGGCACCGAAGCCGCCGTGGCTGCCTTTCACTTCGCGCACGAAACAGGCGTTGCCACGCACTGATCCGATCTTCTTCGCATGGCGTACGATACGCGTATCCTGGGTCAATGCTTCCAGTTCCTCATCGGACAACATCGCACAGGCCATGGTATCGAATCCGTCAAACGCCTCTTCGAAGCCCAGCCATTTGTTTTCGATGATCTTCCAGACGAATCCCGATCGAAACACCGCCTTGGTCATTTCCGCGAGATATCGGTCGTCTGTTTCGATTTGCAGTTGCGCTGCGGTTTTCGGTTCTGGTAATAACGACTCCAGTGTTTCGCTGCCCTTGCGGGCAGCAGCCTGAGCGAAGATTGATTCGAAAGTCCGCACTCGAAGGTCCTCCCCGGAAACCACAAACATGATCGATGTCCGAGACAAGCCCCGTCAAGCAACTCTGGACCCCAAGCTGAAGGAACTGCTCGAGAGCGATACCCAGGAAAAAAAAGGATTCATTTACTGCGCGCTGTGTTCGCACGTCGTCAGCCACATCGAGCAACGCACCGAGGTCAACGGCAGCCACGACCACTATTTCGTCAACCCCCACGGGCTCGAATTTCATGTCGGCTGCTTCGATGAAGCACTGGGCTGCGCGATCTCCGGGCAACCGACCGCGGCGGATACCTGGTTTCCGGGGTTCCTCTGGCACATCGCAACCTGCGAGGAGTGCAACGCCCATCTCGGCTGGTTGTTCGCCAACGCCGAAGCCTCCAGTTTCTACGGGCTGATTCTCGACCGGATCCAGACCGACTGATACGGCCCGCACGGGTTTGCTGTTCAAGCCCGAAAAACCCCGGTACGATCCATCGTCATGGCGAAGCATGCACCACGCGAAACGCCCGGCCCGACGGACCTTCCAGAGGTCGCGCCAGCGTTCACCACGATCGAAATCACGAAAGACTATCTGCACTTCTCCGCCGCACACTTCACCATTTTTTCGGCCACCCGACGCGAGAACCTTCATGGTCACAACTTCGACGTCGGCTGCGTGATCGAAACGCTGATCGGCAGCGACGGTCTGGCGTTCGATTACAACCTGATCAAGGACAAGCTCAAGGCACTGTGCGATGAGCTGGACGAGCGGACGCTGCTGCCGGACCAATCACCCTATTTGCGCTTCGAAACCGACGGCGGCTATCTGGTCGCGATATTCGCCGACGAACGTATTCCCTTCCTGACACGCGATGTACTGCGACTACCGATCCGAAATTCCACCGTCGAGGAATTCGCGCGCTGGTTCCTCGCGCGCCTCAGCAACGATTCTGACGTCGTTGAATTGCCCATCCGCTCGATGACGGTGCGGGTATCGTCCGGACCGGGGCAGTGGGCCGCCAGCCGATGGGAGCACGCATGAAATTGATGGTAATCACCGGCGCGAGCGTCGGCATTGGTTTGGCCACCGCCCGCTGTTTCGCCCAGGACGGATTCACGGTGGTCAACCTGTCGCGCCGCAAATGCCCGCTCGATCTCGTGACCCAGATGAATTGCGATCTCAGCGCCCCCGGCTTCCTGGATACGGTCTCTCCCCAGCTCACGCCGATGCTCGACCAGGCAGAGCAGATCACTCTCATTCACAACGCCTCGCGGCTCGAAAACGACAGCGCGGTGGAGACCCCGAGCAACCAGTTCAGGGAGGTCATGGAGGTCAACCTGGTCGCCCCCAACAGCTTGAACTACCTGACCATTCCATTCATGCACGCCGGTTCGAGCATTCTCTACGTCGGCTCGACCCTTGGCGAGAAAGCCGTCCCCGGAAGTTACACCTACGTGGTCAGCAAGCACGCGATGATCGGCATGATGCGTGCCACCTGCCAGGATCTGGCCGGCCGCCAGATCCACACCGCGTGCATCTGCCCCGGATTCACGGACACGGAAATGCTGAGGCAACACGTACCCGAGGATGCGATGGACAGCGTGCGCGCCATGTCGGCCTTCGGCCGCTTGATCGACCCCGTTGAAATCGCCGAAACGTTGCACTGGGCAGCGCATCACCCGGTCATCAACGGGGCGGTGCTGCACGCCAACCTAGGCCAGGTCGAATCCTGACCGAACGCCCTTCAGACACCACCCGGACCTGCCATGGATCACGAACTGACAGAGCGCCGCGAGCGCGTCTTTCTCATACTTGCGGGGTTCTTCCTTTGCGCTATGACGCTGCTGAACGTCATCGGCATTACCCGGTTCGTTCAGCTTGGACCCATGGCCCTGGCGGTCGGCGTGCTGCCCTACCCGCTGACCTTCCTGTGCACCGACCTGATCAGCGAACTGTATGGCCGGCGGCGCGCGAATTTTCTGGTCTGGGTCGGGTTCTCGCTGAATTTCTTCATCCTGGGCTGCCTCTACGTCGGCAACGCCATTCCGGCGGTGGCCGCGGAATCTCAGCCACCGTGGCAGGTGATCCAACTCGCCGAGGAGATCGCACTGCCCAACGGCGAAGTCCTATCCGGGTCCGTCGAGCTGTTCACCCTGATCTATGCCTGCACCTCGGGGGCCGTGTTCGCGTCGATGATGGCCTACATCACGGCGCAATTCTGCGATGTCCAGATCTTCCATATGCTCAAGCGATGGACCCAGGGCAAACACCTCTGGATCCGCAACAACTTCTCTACCATGACTTCGCAGTTGGTCGATTCATTGATGGTCATCTCGGTGACCTTCGGCGCTGCCTTCCTCGCCGGGAACATCACGCTGTCTGCGCTGCTGGTGCTGATGGGCTCGAACTACCTGTTCAAGCTGATCGTCGCGCTGCTCGACACGGCGCCGTTCTATGCGCTGACTCACTACCTGCGGCGCTACCTGTCGATCGACAGCGCCAATGTTTTCTGAGCCCAGCCACCGATCGGTTCGTCAACGCGGCAGTTCGGCCAACAGCCGAAGCGACAACTCGAGGGCACTGTCCTGAAAACCCGAGATTCGCAGTCGGGTGGCCACCAGATGCGTCATACCAAGGGTCTCCCGGTACTCGGCGATTCCCTCGCCGACCTGCAATGGACTGCCGATCAACGCCCAGTCATCCACCCGATCCGGCACCCGCCGCGCGATCGCAGTGCTGGCCTGCCGGCGGGTTTCTCCTGCCTGGCGCTCCAA
The DNA here is from genome assembly GCA_004357385.1 of Gammaproteobacteria bacterium. Lineage (GTDB taxonomy): Bacteria > Pseudomonadota > Gammaproteobacteria > Pseudomonadales > Azotimanducaceae > SMWF01. Next base: position 77,036 of record SMWF01000078.1, read on the forward strand.
CAGATCCCTGACCCGCTCGATTTCGCGCTTATCGTTCGAGACGAACACGGTTCTCATGATCGGGACCTCCGCCGGTACGTTGTGACCGTTCTCTGCGCAGGCTTGTCGATGCAGCGCGTAGTTGGCCTCCAGCGTTTGCCGCGATTCCATCGGCGAAGCCAGATACGGCAAACCCAGGCCCCCGGCCTGAGCTAGTGCTTTCGGCCCGAACGCGGCCACCCACACCGGTGGGTGGGGCCGCTGTACCGGCAAGGGTGACAACATGATCGGATCGTCACCGGCACCGCCTATCGACGCACCAACCCAGGCATCACACATCTGGCGCAAACAGGCTTCGAAGCGCGCGCGCTTTTGTTTCGGCGGGATGTTGAAGGCATCGAACATCGCCGGTTGAAAGCCCCGGCCAACCCCCAGGATCACGCGACCGTTCGACAACTGATCCAACACCGCCACCTGTTCGGCCGCCTGAATCGGGTGCCGGAGCGGCAGCAGGAACGAGGTCGTAGCGAGGCGAATGGTTCGCGTGGCGCCGGCAACCGCGGCGAGGAGCATCAATGGATCCGGTATCGCGCCTTCGCCAAAGTGGTTTTCCGGCAGCCAGAACGATTCGTACCCCCACCCTTCAGCCCGTTCCGCCTGGCGCACCAGCTCCGCGGCATTCCGGCCGATCGGCGCCAACCACGGGGTCAATCCAAGATGTAGCGCGCGCTTTTCGTTCACCTTGGCCCGCGGTCAGCGACTGCTGACCTGTATTGCATCCTGATCCTGTGCCTGGGACCAGGCCATGGCGCGTAGCGTCGCGCGAACCGCCTCCACGTGGCGTGCGGTCGCAAACGATCGATACAATGGGTCGTTATCGAGCAACACACAGCGCTGTCCGGGACATTTGAACTCCGTGCGACGACCAAAGCTGTTGCCGGCCACCCCGTACTCGCCGAATGCCCCTGGATCCTCCGCGAGCCTCCAGAACGCCTGCCAGCTCGCCCGCATGCCTGGAATATTCCGCTGTACCGCACGTAACGTCTCGCTTGCTGCATCACGTAACAACTGCGCCGGGGAAACCGCCTGACGACCTAGGTGGTCTCGACAATCGTCGCCGAGGGCCTGCTCGACCTCGTCGCTGTCGACCGGAAAGAGATCAAATCGATCCGACATGCTCAATCGCCACCAACGCGAGTAGAACACCGGCACGACATGCGCCGGCGACGTCACGTCCTGCAGATAGCTGGTCAGCCGGCCGAGATTCGAGTAACGATCCGCAAGGGAATGAGAACTCGCAAGCGTTTGGACCACATCGTTGAAGTGCCTGTGGAACCGCGTGTCGATCAGCCACAGCAGGCCTTTTTCCGACTGTCCGGCGCGGTCGTAGTAACTCCAGTGCATCCAGTTACGGAACCACCGGCCTTCCACTTGACTGACGCTGGCCCTCGCCACATAGCGCACCTGCAGGGGGGTCAATGGAAGCAACCCAACTTCCTCCGCACACTGGTTGAATTGCTTCGCCGCGACGAACGTGAGCTGCTGGTGGATCTTCGCCTCGTAGGCCTGCGCAGGCACCGCGGCGCCGAGCAACAGCCACAGCGCCGTCCGCCAATGGCGTCGAATGAATCCACCAGACGACCCTTCCATGATCTCCATCAGCTACCCTTGCGCGCACCAGGCTCTGTGCCGTTGATGCTACCACGTCGCATCGCCATGCGATTACGGCGGGTCCACGCGCTGCGCGTCTGCATCATCATCCAGATCGGCAAGCAACGCCGCGATTGTCTGGCCCGTCCCCAGCCACACGAGCTGCGGAATGATCTCCGCCGCCGGTGCCAGCACGAAGCGCCGCCTGACAGCCCGTGGGTGTGGCAACGTGAGATACTCGTCCTGGCACGTCTGCGAATCGAACAGCAACAGGTCGAGGTCGAGCTCGCGGGGGGCGTTGCGCACCGGATCTAATTCGCGACCAAATTCCCGCTCGATGGCCTTCAATGCGTCCAGTAACGCATCGGGAGTCAGAGCGTCCACGGCCTCGAACGCCACCACCGCATTGACGAAATCATCCGTCTCCGGTGGGCAATCGACCGGGCTGGTTCGCCACAGTGAGGAGCATCTGAAATCACACGCCGCAAAGGTGCGCAGGCGCTCGATTCCGGCGCGTACAAAGGCCACCGAATCACCCCGATTTGAGCCTACGCCGACGACGACCATCCGCCACCACACATCCCGGTTCCAGGATTCGAAGTGTAGCGGGCAAGTAGTAATCAAAGAACGGGTTTGGCACACTCGATCTCCTTCACAGACTTTTGCTGGGGATGAAAATGAAGGCTGCAGTGCTGCGCGAGGTCAACAAACCACTCGAGATCGAAGACGTGCAACTCGCCGATCCGGGCCCGCGAGAAGTCCTGGTGCGGACAGTCGCAGCCGGCGTGTGTCATTCCGACCTGCACTTCCAGAACGGATCCTATCCTTACCCGCTCCCGGCCGTGCTCGGCCACGAGTCCGCCGGGGTGGTCGAGGCCGTCGGCTCCATGGTGAACTACGTCAAACCGGGCGATCACATCATCACCTGTCTGTCCGCCTTCTGCGGACATTGCGAATACTGCCTGACCGGCCATATGTCACTGTGTCAGGCGCCTGAACTACAGCGTGCCGAGGATGAATCGCCACGCATTGCGATCGGCAGCGAGACCGTGCACCAGTTTCTGAATCTGTCGTCGTTCGCCGAGTACATGCTGGTTCACGAGCATGCGCTGACCAAGATCCGTGAGGACATGCCGATGGACCGCGCCGCGCTGATTGGCTGCGGGGTTACCACCGGTGTGGGTGCGGTCATTCATACAGCGAGCGTGGAGCCCGGCAGCACCGTTGCGGTCATTGGTTGCGGAGGCGTCGGATTGTCGTGTATCAACGGCGCCGCGATTGCCGGTGCGGCACGCATCATTGCCATCGACAGGGTTCCAAGCAAACTCGACCTGGCCCGAAAATTCGGTGCCACGGATGTGATCAACGCGGGCGACGGTGATCCCGTCGAAGCGGTGCGTGAACTGACCGGCGGCGGCGTGCACTACTCCTTTGAAGCCATTGGCCTGAAAGTAACCACTGAACAGTCGTTCAAGATGCTGCGGCGCGGCGGTACCGCGACCATCATCGGCATGATTCCCATCGGTACGATGATCGAGCTGCACGGCCCGGAATTTCTCCAGGAACGTACCATCCAGGGCTCGAATATGGGGTCAAACCGGTTCCGCGTGGACATGCCCCGGTACGTCGAATTCTACCTGCAGGGCAAACTGCACCTCGACGACATGATCTCTGGCCGAATTCAGCTCGAAGACGTAAACGATGCGCTGGCCGCGCTCGAGGGCGGCGAAGTCGCGCGCAACGTCATCATGTTCGAGTAACCCGATTGGCATAGCCTGGTAGCCTAGCGGATCGCGATGTACCCGAACTCACCTGACCGGTAGACCCGCAGCAACAGCTGCTGGCTGCCGCGTCGGACGCCCTCGGCCAGCTCCGAAAGATTTTGCGCCGGCTCCCGATTGGCGGCCACGATGATATCGCCCGGCCGCAAACCGTAGCGCCAGGCACGCGATTCCGATGAGACCTCCGTCACCAGCACGCCAGCGCCCATGGAGGGGTCGTCCTGGCTGCGAAAGTTCTGCAGCTCCACACCCGCGAGCCGCGGGTCGACACGCCCACCCGCCAGTTTTTCGACGCTGTCCTCACCGATCTTGAGCCGGTAGCGTTTGGTTTTACCGTCCCGCAGCACCATCACCGGCACCGTGTCGCCGACCATTAGAATCGCCGATTGAGCGTGATAGTCGACCAGCCGGTCGATGTCGCGCTCCTGAACCTTGACGATGATGTCACCCTCGCGGATTCCCGCGACCGCACCGGGCCCACCCGGTTCTACTTCGACGACCACCACCCCTTCACGCCAATCGACCCTGAACGCCTCGGCGAGCGCTGCATTGAGCGCCTGCACAACCAGACCCAGATGGCCCCGCCGCACCTCACCGTGCTCGATGAGCTGTTCCATGATGGCTTCCACCATGTTGCTCGGGATGGCGAAACCGATGCCCACGTTGCCACCGCTCGGCGCGATAATCGCGGTGTTGATACCAATCAGCTCACCACGCAGATTGACCAGCGCGCCGCCGGAGTTACCCGGATTGATCGATGCATCCGTCTGAATGAAGTCTTCGTACCCCTCGATGCCAAGACCACTACGCCCCAACGCGCTGACGATGCCGGAAGTCACGGTCTGATTGAGACCAAAGGGATTGCCGATGGCCACCACGAAATCGCCGACTCGCAGCGCAGCGGAATCTGCAAATGCGATCTCGGTCAGCTGTTCCGGCGCTACCTTCAGCACCGCAAGGTCTACCTGAGCATCCGTACCCAACAACTCGGCGGTCAGCAGCCGGCCGTCTGCCAGCGTTACGGCGATCTCATCGGCTCTGTCGACCACATGGCTGTTGGTGACGATGTAGCCCTCTTTAGCATTCACCACCACGCCCGAGCCCGTGCTCTGGGTTCGGCGAAACTGGCGCCGGCCCTCGGGAACCCGAAAAAAGCGTCTGAAAAACGGATCTTCCAGCAACGGATTACGAACCTCGACGGTCGTGTAAGTGGCGATGTTAACCACCGCCGGAGAGGTCTGTTCGAGCATCGGCGCCAGGCTGGGCAACACCCCACTGTCCGGCACCTCGCCGGGCAACGCCGCCCAGGCACAAGTGCACACACAGTGCAGACCTATGATCACGGTCGCCAGGACGTTCCTCACGATGACACCACTCCTTTGGTTCTTCTGTTCGACCTTGAACACGCAGCGGCGTTCGTCTACGTCAAGTTTCATCGTCAGTCTCGAGGCTTTTCGATATCGCTGCTTCCATCGTTACGATGCCAGAAAACTCCAGTTTTAGCCTGTCCGGTGTTAGTGGGAGACTACGAACCGTCATTGTTGATAGCATGGACACAGGTGTCCCGAACGTTGGCGGACGACTGCTGCAAATTGGAGGGAGTATGAACGGCGAAGAAAGCAAGTGCCCGGTGTTGGGCGGACCCAACAGACACGCGGCGGCTGGGACCACGGCGAACCAACACTGGTGGCCGAATCAGTTGAACCTGAAGATGCTCCAGCAGAACCCTCCCCAGTCAGATCCAATGGGGGAGGATTTCAACTACCCTGAGGAGTTCAAGACGCTTGACTTGGATGCGCTGGCGAAGGACATCGATGAAATGATGACCACGTCGCAGGACTGGTGGCCCGCCGACTACGGCCACTATGGGCCGCTGTTCATTCGCATGGCGTGGCACAGCGCAGGCACCTACCGCATCGACGACGGCCGCGGCGGCGGCGCCTCCGGCACCATACGCTTTGCGCCGCTCAACAGTTGGCCCGACAACGTGAACCTCGACAAGGCGCGCCGGTTGCTCTGGCCGATCAAGCAGAAGTATGGCCGGAAGATCTCGTGGGCTGACCTGATAATCTTCACCGGGAACCGTGCCCTGGAGACGATGGGATTCAAGACGCTCGGTTTCGCCGGCGGGCGCGAGGACGTCTGGGAGCCCGAAGAGGACATTTACTGGGGGCCGGAGAC